>CAYXSW010000014.1:0-45591 GCA_964467915.1 uncultured Marinoscillum sp. | reverse complement strand
TGATACCAATGAGTTAGGCTTTTCTATCTTTGTGGGCCCACCAGGGCTTGAACCTGGGACCTACCGGTTATGAGCCGGGCGCTCTAACCAACTGAGCTATGGGCCCCTTCAAATCAGAAGACAAATAGTCTAAAAATTTAAAAGTTGACAAAAATAATTAGTTTTAGTTAATGATTAATATTAACTGAAAATTATTTAATAAAATAAATTCAATGATCCACGAGAATTATAAAATGTTATTATTTGATATTGGAGGTGTCATTATAGATATAGACCCATCAATAACCGAGAATAAATTTAAAGAATTATCAAATGGTAGTGATGATAACTTTAAGGGGTTAGACTACAGATACAAAAAGGTTTCTTGTGAACTCAACACTTTATTTTTTAATTATGAACAAGGTTTTATAACTGATTCTGAATTTAGAGATGGAATAAGAAAAATTGGAAGTATAGATGAGACTGATAAAGAGATAGATTATATGTGGAACCTTGTGATAGTAAAAATAAATAAATCATTGCTTGATCTAATTTTCAATTTGAAAAAGAAATATTCAATTATGATTTTAAGTAACACCAATAATATTCATAGAATTTATTTTGATTCACTATGTAAGAGAATATATAATAAAACCTTTGATCATCTTTTTGATAATGTTTTCTACTCTTATGAGTTGGGATGCAGGAAACCAGAAAAAATTATATATGAGAAAGTAATTAATGCTTCAAGTTACAAGCCTGAAGAAATAATATTCTTTGATGACATGAAAGAAAATTTAACTGAATGTGAAAAACTAGGAATGAAAACGTATCATGTAAAAGATAAAAAATTCCTTAAATCCTATCTAAAAAGATTACTTAATAATTAATTTTTTAGTCATTTGATTTTTTTTATTAATGATAAATAGATAATATATCCCTTTAGAATATCTCGAGAGATTTATTTTATCGATATTTTCATCATTCAATAACATGTACCCATTGGTATCAAATACTTTTAATTTTTCAACCTTTTGAGATAGATAAAAAACACCATTACTAGGGTTAGGAAAAATGATAATATCTTCAGTTTTTATTATTTCATTAATCCCGGAAATAACTAAATCAGAATTATTAAATAATGGTCTGATCATTAGACTTCCTTTTATTATGTTATTCTGTTCCCATTGGTTATCAATCTTATAGAATATTTTATCTGATGTGTCATTATTTTTATCAAGACCTACCGCTAAAAAGTTGCTCTCAAACTGTTTAAATCCAATATAGAAAGTGTCTTCAACTATTAATGGGTTATCTAGTTTATAGGTATTAAAATTATAGTTTTCATAAATTATACCAACATTTTGAGATCTTAATTTTGTTGATTCATCACTAATGCTATTATAAATGACAAGTTCGATATTTTGAGCATAACTATTCTCAATAGTCTCTGGGAATAGAATTTGGATGTGTGTCAAAGTATCTGGAGTATAAGTAATATGTTCTAAAACTAATTCTGAGTTTTTCTGGTTAAGTCCTGCTGAATATTCTGCTTTACCATCATCATAAGAGTAAAAATTTGAAAATTTTATTTGAAAATTTGTGGTGTCATTTAACTTTAAATCTTTACTTAAAAATGTAGAGTCACCTGACTCAATATAAAAAGAAAAATCTACTATTATTGAATCTTTTCCAAGTTCAAAGTCAGACAACTTAATAGGATTATTAATTACATTTCTTCTATCATTACCTCCAAGGATTGGGCTGAGTTCTTTATTCTCAGTGTAACTAAAAAGTTTATCAAACTCTTTAATATATGCACCAAAAGAATAGTTTATAGGTTGAACCTGGTTATCATGATTATTAATTGTGAAAATTACTGAGTCAGCATAAGAATTAGCATAAGATAAATGATTGAATGGTACTGAAATGTGGTTATTTAATACTTTAAATCCGTTATATGACAATGCCCTGTCAAGAGTTAATGAGTCGTGTTTGTTCCTATTTTTATCTAGATATATATAGTCAATTAACCAGCTATCAAATGGACCCTCTGTGTTTCCTTTATTGTAAAATTTAAACATAAAATTTTGATGAAGGTAATCAGAAGATATGGGTATTGACTCAAATGAAAATATTTCAGAATAATTTTCACTTCCACCATTTTTTATCCAAACAGTTTTCCATATATTATTTTTATCTAGAAAATCAACTTTAAGTGAGTCTTCATTATCAGGTAATTCCCCATTAATATTATAGTTCCAGTAGAAACTTAGATAAAGACTATCGCTTAAGCTGTAAGAATTTAGGTTAATTTTGTCAGATTCAAGAATATCAGAGACTCCATATCCATTTTCATAATTATAAGGAATCCCATCTTTATCTAAACCATCAAACTCAATTACATTTAAGCTTGGCGCATCAATATTATAATAATCCTTAACTGATATATTTTCAAAATTACTCCAGATCGTATTTTCAATAGAGTCACTTCCTGAAAAATCATCCCAAAAAGGAATCAATATGGTATCTAGACTATGGTTGGAATAATTATCAGATGGTATTCTTAATTTAAATGATTCAAATCTTTGTCCAAATGAAAAAGTATAATTGAATAATAATGAAAAAGAGATTAATAATACTTTACTAATTTGTTTCATTTGTAGTATCTGAGACAATCCATAAATTAACTTTTCTACCAATTTTTACTTTGGTGGAGTTCTCTGGAGACTGTTTAAATACTTTTCCAGGTTCAACCCAAAACTTTTCTAAAATTTCATTCCCTTCTGCATCTAAATTTTTATTATAAAAATACCCACTGTCTTCGTATATAATATTACCTAGCCTCAGACCTGAACCTATAATAGTGAACCTAGCCTCATCTAGATCTAGATTTATTAGGTCAGGTGCATCAAATATTTGATTTCCAAGACCATTACCAACTTCTAGATCAATTACTGAACCTTTTTCAATAAGATCATTTTCATTTATAGAGTCCCCCTTAAGATAAATTTTAAGTACAGCATTTCTTGCCATGTCTGGGACATACTTAATTTCACCTAGTTTAAGGTCATAGCTATTTAAAATTAACTGAGCATTTTTTACTGATCCATTTATAATATTAGGCATCTTAATTTTTGGAGGGATAGAAGAGTTTAGTGTAAGGTAAATTTTTCTATTTTCTTTAACTTTATCATTCTCAGATGGATTTTGCTGAAGTACAGTATAAGGAGGATAATTAGAATTATATGAGGAATCTTCTAGTATTTCATACCTTAGATCTCTATCTGATAAAAAATCATCTATTTCTTCAAGATTCATTCCAACTAAGTTTGGAACAGTTATAGTGTCACCATGATTAGTTTTAAATGGAAAGAAGATATAAAATATAAAGAATATGATAATGCCTACGATAACTATCATAATTCCTAAGTTTTTTAATATATACTTTAACTCTTTCATTTTAATCAATTAGACTTCTAAACAAGTTTCTTAATGAAATGTTTGCAGCATTTGCCTGTTGTGGTAATATACTTTCTTCTGTAAGACCTGGGTTAGTATTTACTTCTAAGAAGTAAAATTTATTATCTCTGAGTATAAAGTCACATCTAGAGAAACCTTTTAAGTTAAGTTTTTTATAAATATCCAAGGCAATTTTTTTTACTGTATTTTCATGCTCAACTTTAATATTAGCAGGAGTTATTTCATCAGATTCCCCATTATATTTTGCGTCATAATCAAAAAAATCATTATGAGAAATAATCTCAGTAGGAGGTAGAGATATTATCATATCATTATATTTTAGTACTCCAACAGATATTTCTCTTCCCTTAATTTCTTCCTCAATTAGAGCTTGTTTATCTTCTTTAAAACAAACTTTTAAACCTTTTATTATATTTTTTTTATCAGTTACTCTAGAAATACCAAAACTTGATCCTCCTGAATTAGGTTTAATAAATAATGGTAAATTTAGTTTGGATAGGATTTTATCAACATTAATATTTTCATTCTTATTAACCAATATTGATTTTGGGACTAAATACCCTTCTTTTTGGACTTCATTTTTACAATTATTTTTGTCAAAGGTTAATCTAGATTCTTTAGATGCAGAGGATGTCTGTTTAATGTTTAAATTTTCTAGATAACGTTGAATTTCTCCATTTTCACCAGGAACTCCATGTATTGTGTTTAATACCAGATCAATATTAATTATTTCATTATTATTAACAATTTGAAAGGTATCTTTTTTAATTTCTAATTCTGAATTATCTCCATCTGTACATTTCCAGTTATTTTTAGATATAATTATTTTAAATAAATTAAGATCTTTTTCTTCAAAAAGAGTATTGAATACTACTTCACCACTTTTTAAAGAGATATTGTACTCAGAAGAATATCCTCCCATTAAAACGGCAACATTCTTTTTCATCTAAGTGAAATTAGTTAGACCCATTGATGGCATTTATTCCAGTTATCTCTGGAACTTGCTTCATAATAGCTTCTTCTACTCCTCCTTTTAAGGTCATTGGAGACATTGGACAAGTCTCACATGAACCAAGGAGTTCTAAATTAACAATGTTTTTGTTGTCAATTGAAACAACCTTTATATCTCCTCCATCTGCTATCAAATAGGGTCTTATCTCACTGATTGCCCCTTCAACTCTTTCAATTAAACTTTTTTCTGACATAATGTAAAAATAATATTATTTAAAGTTATTTATAGCAATTTTTCTTGCAATATTATGACAGATCTCTTCAAATATTTTTGAAGTTTTTTCTTCTTTGAGCACTATTGGATATCCATTGTCAGAACTTTCTGATACTGATTTTTCGATTGGAATATCCCCAAGTAATTCAACATTAAGTTTATTTGAAAGTTCAATTCCACCATTTTTACCAAAAATAAAATGCTTCTTACCATCCTCTGATATAAAATGAGACATATTCTGAATTATACCTAATACATCAATTTTTGTCTTTTCTTGATTAAACATGGAAAACGCTTTTTCTGCATCAATAGTTGATACTTTTTGAGGAGTAGTTATAATTACACTTCCTGTAACTGGAAAATTTTGTGAAAGAGTTATATGGATATCACTAGTTCCTGGAGGTAAATCAACTATCAAATAATCTAGTTCTCCCCACTCTACATCAAGTATCAATTGTCTCATTGCTGAGCTTGCCATTGGACCTCTCCATATTATGGCTTTGTCTTTAGGGACTAAAAGACCCATAGATACCAGTTTTATTCCGTACTGTTCTATAGGTACTATCATATTTTTATCACCATCTTTTTTAAACATGGGTTGCTCATTTTCACAATTGAACATTGTAGGAATAGATGGTCCAAAAATATCTGCGTCAATTAATCCTACTTTTGCACCCATTTTTGATAGTCCTACTGCTATATTAGATGAAATTGTTGACTTTCCCACACCACCTTTTCCTGATGTAATAGCAATTATATTTTTAATGTTTTTTACCATTGACTTTTTATCAAATGGTAAAACGTTTGAGGTAAAATTAATATCATATTTTATATCCTTACTAAGCTTTTGGAGTTGATCTAGACAATCTTTTTTAATTTTTTCTTTTAGAGGACAAGCTGGTGTTGTAAGTTCTATGTCAAATGAAATTTTATCATTATCTACCACTAAGTTTTTAATCATATTCAAAGTCACTAAATCCTTCTTTATGTCTGGGTCTAAGACATTTGATAATTTATCTAATACATCTTTTTTATTTACCATATTAAAATTTTTAGCAATTTATATTTAATTAAAAAATTAAAAAAATAATAAATTCATCATATTTGCAATCTATGATAGAAGAAAGTGTAATCCAAGAAATAAAAGATAGATCAGACATTGTCGAGGTAGTGGGTGATTTTGTTTCATTAAAAAAGTCAGGATCAAATTATAAGGCCTTAAGTCCATTCACTGATGAAAAGACTCCTTCTTTCTTTGTTTCTCCTTCAAAACAAATATTTAAATGTTTTAGTACAGGTAAGGGGGGAGATGCTATTGAATTTTTAAGAGAGGTTGATAGTATGACATATATAGAAGCTATTAAATTTTTAGGAGAAAAATATGGTGTTGAAATAAACGAGTCAGAGCAAGATTATAATACCAGCAACGAGAAAGAGAGTTTAATGATTATCTTAAATAAGTCTAAAGATTTTTATAAAGATAATCTCAACTCAGATGAAGGAAAGAGTATAGGTTTATCTTATCTAGAACACAGAAATGTTTCTTCTGATATGATAGAAAAATTTGAGTTAGGTTTTAGTTTAGACAAGTGGGATTCCCTTCTAAACTATTTAACTAAAAATCAATTTAACGAAGACCAGATTTTAAAGGCAGGTCTTATTCTTGAAAATAATGATAAAAAGTATGACCGATTCAGAAATAGATTAATATTTCCTATCCATAATATCAGTGGAAAAGTAATTGCATTTGGAGCCAGAATTATTAGTGAACAAAAAAATCAGCCAAAATATGTGAATTCTCCAGAGACTCCTCTATATGTTAAGAGTAATGTTTTGTATGGTTTATATCAAGCAAAAAATGTAATTAGAAAATTGGATAATTGTATATTAGTAGAGGGGTATACGGATGTCATTTCTTTATTTCAGATTGGTGTAGAAAATGTAGTTTCTTCCTCAGGAACATCTTTAACAATTAACCAAATTAAACTTATTTCAAGATATACAAAAAACATAACCATTTTATTTGATGGTGATAAAGCAGGTATTAATGCCTCATTAAGAGGGATGGATCTTATACTTGAAAATGATATGAACGTCAAAATTGTCTCTTTTCCAGAGGGTGAAGATCCGGATAGTTATTCTAAATCTGTAGGAAAGGATAAATTCTTAGATTATGTTAAGTCTAAAGAAACTAATTTAATAACCTTTAAAGTTGATTTACTTAATTCAACATACAAAGATGATCCTATTAAAAAGTCCGAAATGATTTTTGATATAGTGAAATCTATTTCTAAAATTCCTAATTCAATTAAGAGGTCAGTTTTTATTAAGGAGGCAAGCAATTCTCTTGATATCAGCGAACAAGCACTTATTACGGAGATGAATAAGTTGTTAATGAACTCTGAAAATAACTCTATTCAATCAAAAAATTATATAAATATTAAAAAAGAGAAGAACACAAAAAAAGAGGAGATTAATTCAGCTATTAATTTTTATGAGAGAGAATGTGTTAGGATGCTTGTAAATTATGGAACTTCAGACTTTGAGGTTCTTGGACTTGATAGGAAATCATTTATTGAGTACTTTCTAAATGAGATTGAGGATATAGAATTTGAAAATAAAAATTATTTAAAAATAATAGAAGTATTCAAGAATGAATTTAGAAATAGTAGAGTGATTGATATCAATTATTTTTTAGATGAAAAATATAGAGACATCAAAGAAGATGTTATTGATCTGTCAGCTAATAAGTATGAAATCAGCAGACAGTGGAAGGAAAAATTCAATATTCATGTTTCTGATGAAATAGACTCTTTAAAAAAAACTACGTATACCAACATACTTAGATTGAAGTTCAGACTAATTAGGAAAATGATAAAAGATAATTTGCAAAATTTAAGCAAGTCTGATATGATTAATATCGATAAGGAAACTTTAGAATTACATAATAAACTAAAGTCTGCTGAGGTTGAGATTGCAAAACAATTAGGAAATGTTACTACCATATGAAAGATAAATTAAATACTATTCCTGAAGCTATTGATGCCATTAAAAATGGTGAGATAATAATTGTAGTTGATGATGAAAATAGAGAAAATGAGGGCGATTTTGTCTGTGCATCTTCTAAGGTGACCCCTGAAATTATAAATTTCATGTCTAAAGAAGGTAGGGGTCTTATTTGTTGTTCATTGGAGTCGACTAGATGTGAAGACTTAAACCTTGATTTAATGGTAGGTAAAAACACTGACATATATGGCACATCGTTTACTGTTTCAGTTGATGTTATTGGAGAAGGAGTATCTACTGGAATTTCTGCTAGTGACAGGTCAAAGACGATAAAGGCCTTAGTAAACAATAAAATTAAACCTGATGATTTCTCTAAACCTGGTCATATTTTTCCTTTAAAATCTTTGGAAGGAGGGGTATTAAGAAGAGCTGGTCATACTGAGGCTTCTGTAGATTTACCAAAAATAGGAGGATTATACCCTTCAGGTGTAATTTGTGAAATTTTAAATGAAGATGGTTCAATGGCGAGACTTGAAAACTTATATAAAGTTGCTGAGAAACATAATCTTATAATAATTTCGATTAAAGATTTAATTGAATATAGACTCAATAGAGAGACATTAATTGAGAGAAAAGAAGAAATAAATTTACCAACAGAATTTGGGGAATTTAAATTAATTTCTTACGAACAGAAGGACACTAAAGATATTCATCTAGCTCTGAAAAAAGGTAAATGGAATGAAAATGAAGAAGTTTTAGTTAGAGTTCACTCATCATGTGTCACAGGAGATATATTAGGTTCTTTAAGATGTGATTGTGGCTCACAATTAAAAAATGCACTTAAAATGATTAATGAAAGAGGTAAAGGTCTATTGTTATATATGAATCAAGAGGGAAGAGGAATTGGATTATTAAATAAACTTAAGGCATATAAGCTACAGGAAGAAGGTTATGATACTGTAGAGGCTAATGAAAAACTTGGATTTAAGATGGATCATAGAGATTATGGGGTAGGAGCTCAAATTCTTACTGATCTAAATATTAAAAAAATTAATTTGTTATCTAACAACCCTATAAAAAGAGCCGGACTTCTTGGTTATGGATTAGAAATATTAAGAAATACTAAAATAGAAATAGAACCAAATACGTTTAATAAGAAGTACCTAGAAACAAAAAGAGATAAAATGGGTCACGATATATTAAAAAATAAGTAGATGAAGAAACTTGTATTTTTAGTGTTTCTTATATCAAACTATAGTTTTTCACAAGAATTTCCTAGTGATATTTGGCATAATGGTCTTCTTGTTACAAATTCTGGAGATACAATAGAAGGTGATCTAAAATATGATTTTGAGTCACAATCAATTCAACTTGATGATGGAGAAACATTAAAGGCTTTTAATGTAAATAATTTATTTTTCTTTGAAATTTATGATAAGACAATTAGGGACTATAGACAATTTTATTCATTAATGTATGAGGTAGGTTATGAATATAGTGTGCCTGTTTTATTTGAGATGATGATTGAAGGTAAGATAAGTCTTCTGCTCAGAGAGAGAATAGTTGCAGAGTCAAATCAATCTTATTTTCCATCATATTATTCTTATGGGGTTATGCCCGCTTTTAGTAATAATTATGGATATGTCAATAAAGTTAAGTATGATTATTTTTTTTTAACAGACGATGGTAAAATTCATAGGTTTAAAGGTAAAAAGAAAGAAATATTGGCTCTTATGAATGATAAATACTCTCTTATGAAAGAATACATTTCTAAAAATAAAATAAGTTTAAAAAAAATGAGTGATCTTGCGAGGGTAGTTAATTATTATAACTTAATATAAAATGAAAAAGCCATTAATATTAGTCACTAATGATGATGGAATAGATTCTAAAGGAATAAGGTTTCTTGTAAGTGTAATGTCAGAATTTGGTGAGGTTGTTGTTGTTGCTCCAGATAGCCCCCAGTCTGGAATGGGACATGCTATAACTGTAGGGGATAAGCTGAGATTAGTTAAGTCGGATCTTTTTGGAGATATAGAGTCTTATAAGTGTAGTGGAACCCCTGCAGACTGTGTTAAAATAACAAAACATCATATTCTAAAGAATAGAAATATAGATTTGATAACAAGTGGGATTAATCATGGAAGTAATTCATCAATAAGTGTGCTTTATTCAGGAACAATGTCTGCTGCTATTGAGGGTGCAATTGAAAACACTCCATCTATAGGGTTTTCATTATGTGATTTTGACCCTAATGCTTACCTGAAACATACAAAAGAGCACATAAAAAGAATAGTAAATAATGCTCTAAAGAATGGGATGCCTGATTCAATTGCATTAAACGTAAACATTCCTGCTGTTTCTTCAGAAGATATTAAAGGAATTAAAATATGTAGGCAGGCAAACGCTATCTGGGAAGAAACTTTTGACAAGAGACATGATCCTTATGGGAGAGAGTACTATTGGATGGTGGGTAATTTTGTTAATCATGATAAAGGTAAAGATAATGATGAGTGGGCTATAAAAAACAATTATGTTTCCATAGTACCATGTAAGTTTGATTTGAGTTCTAAAAGAGGTTTGTCTTTCCTTGATGAAAAGTGGAAGCTTTAAGGGTCAATATCTATTGTTAACAAATATTTATTAAATGATTTTCTAGATTTTATTTTTTTAACCTCCTCATATATTGTTTTTTTATTTCGTTTTAAGTTTTTAACTCTATCTAGTTTTAGGAAAATTTTATATATTAATCTCTTCTTGTTTTTGACTATACCAACGTCTGATATATTGCAAAATCTAAATTTTTTTCTTATTTCATCATTTAGTTTTTTTCCTTTTATCTCTAACTCATTAATATCTTTTCCAATTAGTTCTAGACAAATAAGTCTTTTAAATGGGGGATAGTCAAAGACTTTTCTTTCAATCTTTTCTTTTTCTACTATATCATGATAGTTAAGTCTTATGTTGTCATTTATATTTTCGTAGTCAGAATTAGTTAATTGAATTATTAACTTTTTCTTTTTTTCTTTTGTAACTTTTTTAATGAGTTTAAATAAAATTTGAAAATAAATTTCGTTTGATTTATAGTTTATATTTGAAAAGATTTTATCTGGATTTATTAATATAAGAAGATTATAATTAAATGTTTCTAAACTATCAATAACAGAATGATTCCCAATTATTATGTTATTTTTATTTATGTCCATATAAAATTTAATGAGTTGATTTCGTGTAATTGATGAAGATTTTTCTGTCGATATAGATTTTATATTATATATCTGAGATTTAATAAATGAATGTATAGGCTCAATGTCTTTAGAGTAGGGTGTATATATTATAATTTTTTCTTTATTATTTATAGTTTTTTTTATTTGATTTATTACATCTTCAGTCAATAGACCATATAGTTTTTTATTTGTTTTATTTACTATTGTGACCTTACTTAAATCTGTTTTTAAACTTAATTTTTTTATCTTATCACGAAAGATGAATTTTCTTTTTTCACAATTATATAAAGAGTCAATCGAAGGTGAGTCTGTTATAAGGTCAACATTACATTTATTAATTTTTGATAACATTATTGCACAGTCTCTTGCATTGTATCTTACAACCCTATCAGTTTCTTTATATAAGTAATCTTGCTCATTTGTTACAATAATCTTTCTTAGGTTCATAAAGGGTAAAAATATTGCAGACTTTATTCCAATTATTATCGTAGTCTTATTTTCAATAATTCTCTTCCATATTTTTAATTTATCATTTAATGTTGTTTTAGAATCATAAATAAAACAGATCTCTTTAATTTTTTTTGATAATTTGTTATAGACTGCTTGGCATTGATAACTATTAGGAGTAAGTATAAGATATTGAGATAGGTTTTTTTTACTTGTATCAACATTATCAGTGATATGTTTTATTATTTCTTTCGGATATTTAATTATGAGCTTTATAGCATTACTTATAACTGATATCTCTGGATAATCAATATTTTTAGTTTTAAATGATCTTTTAATGTCAAATATCTTTTTTGTAAATAAGGAGCTTAAGATTTTAGGTAAGCTCACTAGATAGTATTCACTGGCCCAAATTAGAAGTTTAATTTGACTTTCTGAAAAGGGTCCTTCGTAGTTTTTTACCGATATTATTTTTTTAATATAATAATATTTTTTAGTGATGTAAGGATTTGATATAACAACTCCTTCTACTACCTCATTATTATTTCCAAATGGAACCTCTACAATAGATCCTAACCTTGTTTTTTTATTAGTTTTATATGTATATAAAGAATCTAAAGGAAGATTTATAATTACATCGACAAGAGAATAATCTTTCATACTTTATTGAAAGATTCAATTTAATAAAAGAAAAAATATAAATTAATAGAAAACTACTTTTTAGACTCTTTAGGTTTTTTAGGCTCTTTTTTAGATTCTTTAGATTCTTCTTTGGTATCTATATCCTTATTATTGGTTTTAGATTCTTTATTTTCAACTTTTTTATCATCTTCTTTTTCAGATGATTTTTTCTTTACTTTTTTCTTAGTTGGAATATTACCAGTTACATTAATTTTAATAGGATGAGTTAAGTCTTTATGAATTTTAAGGTTTACATCATATTCTCCTATAGCATTTACTTTTGTTAGTATTGATATATTTTTCTTATGTATTTCAAAACCTTTTTCTTTTAATATTTTAGCTATTTGAGCATTGGTTACTGATCCAAAAATTTTATCTTCTGATCCTGTCTTTATTTTAATTTCTAAAACTAAATCGCCTATTTTTTTAGCTAACTTTTCTGCTTCTTTTAGTACTTCCTCTTGTTTCTTTACGGTTTGTTTTAAATTTTCCTCTAAAACTTTTGTATTAGATTTATTTGCTAGTACACCATAACCTTTAGGGATGATGTAATTTCTACCATAACCATTTTTAACATTTAAGATTTCATCTTTAAACCCTAAACCAGGTACGTCTTTCAATAAAATAATTTCCATATGTTAATTATTATCAGTTGTATAAGGAAGTAGTGCTAAGTGCCTCGCCCTTTTAATTGCCTGAGCTACTTTTTTTTGATATTTAGAACTTGTTCCTGTAATTCTCCTTGGTAAAATTTTTCCTTGATCATTGATAAATTGTTTTAGGAATGAAGGGTCTTTATAGTCAATATACTTAATTCCACTTTTCTTAAATCTACAGAATTTTTTCTGTTTACTAGATCTGTCTATTGACTCATTTTGTAATGCTGAATTGAATTGACTTCTCATTTCTTTTTCTTTTTAAATTCTCCTTTAGCTCTTCTTGCATTGTATTCTAATGCGTCTTTACATAGGGATACTGTCAAATATCTTATTATAGACCTATCTCTTTTTAATTCAGTCTCAAGATTTTTTACAAAATCTAATTTTTCTGTCTCGTACTGGAACAGATGAAAAAAACCTGAATTCTTATTATTGATTGGGTATGCGAGCTCTTTGAACCCGAGACTCTCGTCACAAACCACCTTGACTTTGTTCTTGTCAAGAACTTTTTTGTATTTTTTAACAGTATCCTCCATCTGTTTATCAGATAGAACGGGATTTATTATGAATACTGTTTCGTAATTTTTATTCATATAATTTCCTTAAATGATGTGCAAAGCTAATCTTTTGAATTTAAAATAATAATTATTTTACTAAAAATTCACCACTACCTATTTTATAGTTATTAGTGTATAAATATACCCTATAGGTTCCCCTTTTAAACTCTTCATTTTTGATGTACTCGACGCTTACCTTTTTTTCATTTCTATCAATTAAAACTTCCTCTTTTATAGTATAAAACATTTCTCTTTTCTCAAAAGTAAACGATCCTGATCCCTTAGATATATCATATAAAACTTCATTATTAGGTTTTTCAATAGATATATAAATATCCATTACCTCTATAAGAGATAAATCATTTTCTTCCAAAGTGAAGTTTATATTTAACTTATTTAAAGATCTGTTTTTAAAGGTATTTGATTTTTTAGATCCATTTCTAAATATTCCAACTACTTCAATATCTTTCAACTCTAACTGTGATGCTTCTTTTATCTTATCCTCTAACTTCTTATTTGATTGATTAATATTTGAGATTGTTGAGTTTAAATTGTTTATTTCAATTTTTTGTTCTTTGTTCTCTTCAAAAAGTTGTTCATTAACGTTTTTTAAACGTTCTATTTCCTCGTCTTGAGCAAGTAACAATTCTTTATAACCATCTACTTTTCCTTGTAGTCTGTTAATTTGTGCATAAGCTCTTGTTCTAAAAGCTCTTTTTTCTTCTTCTATACTTTCTTTTAAAATTATAAGAGAGTCAATATCACCTCCCAGTTGAGATATTGTAAGTATTTTTTCTCCCAATGCATCTGAAACTGAGTCTAACTCTAAATACACATTGTCTAGTTCTATCTCTTGCTGAATTCTTATTTTTTCAGATTCATTATTTTTATAAATAAAGAATATAAGACCTCCAATTACTAAAATAATAGAAACTGTAAGTGTTCGAATAATTTTTTTTTCTTTCATTAGAATTTTAAATTGTATGCAAAACTAAATAATTAGGATTGAAGGTAAAAATAGAAAAGACTTGGCATAAAGAATTAGATCATATTTTTAATAAAGACTTCTTTTTAAAGTTATCTGAAAAGGTAAAGCAAGAGTATAGAACACAAATTATTTATCCAAAAGGTAATAATATTTTTAGTTCATTTGAACTATGCCCATTTGATAAGGTAAAAGTTGTAATTATTGGTCAAGATCCTTACCATGGTAAGAATCAGGCTAATGGTTTATGTTTTTCTGTAAATAATAAAACAGCATTACCTCCTTCTCTTAAAAATATTTTTAGAGAGTTGAAAAATAATTATCCTAATTTTACATATAAGGATGGAGATTTATCTAATTGGGCAAAACAAGGGGTCTTATTATTAAACTCAATACTTACTGTTAGAGAAAATGCTCCTGGTTCTCATAGTAAATTTGGGTGGGAAAAATTTACAGACTTGGTTATCAATCTTATTTCAAAAAAGAAATTTAATGTTGTTTTTTTGCTTTGGGGATCTTTCGCTATATCAAAAAAAGAAATAATTGAGAAAAAAAATTCTCACTTAATTTTAACATCTTCTCATCCTTCTCCATTTTCAGCTCACAAAGGTTTTTTTGGACAGAATCATTTCAAAAAAACAAATAATTATTTAGAAAAAAATGGAATTGCTAAAATTGATTGGTAATTACTTTATTATATTAAATAACCTATCCCATCTGATAGCTTTAAATAAATTTTCTTCTTGATAGTTATATGAGAACCAGATAAATGATGCTTCACCTAGAACGTGATCGTAAGGTACAAACCCCCAAAATCTAGAATCTTCAGAATTATGTCTATTGTCTCCCATCATGAAGTAATAATCTTGCTTGAATTCATATTTAATTACAATTTCATTGTCTATCAACAGATTTTCTCCTTCAATTTTTAAATTATCTATATTTTCATAATTTAGAATTGTAGATCCAAATTTAGAAACTGTTTCTTTATTAATTTCTATTATTAAACCCTTATAAGGAACAACTAGAGGTCCATAAAAGTCAGTGTTCCACGGATAATTTCCTCTGTCAGGGAAGATTCTTTCATTTGTTAAAGACTTATCCATTTTGTAAAGAGTTATATTTCTCACAAATGATTCATTACCAATAGCATTTGCGCTCTCTTCTTTAGTGTTTATATAATAGCCTCCAGTAACTTTGTTAAATTCCCAGATATCATACTTTTTAAAAACCCTTTTATTGATTGTTTTATCTGTTTCTAAAAAATATCTTTTCTGTAAACCATCAGGAACAGTTAAGTTTTGATTATTTATGATAACATCTCCGTCATCTATAAATATTGTATCTCCAGGTAAACCTACACATCTTTTAACATAATATGTTTTTAAGTCTAGTGGTTTATCTAATTCATTAGGATAATTAAATACAACAACATCATTTCTTTCAATCTCTCCAAAACCAGGTAATCTGAATGTAGGTAATTTAATCCATTCTAAATATGATTGGATATCTGTCCCCCATATTTTCTGATGAGTTAATGGTACTTGAAGAGGTGTCATTGGAGTTCTAGGACCGTAATTTAATTTATTTACAAACAAAAAATCTCCTACAAGTAAAGTGTTTTCCATTGATGGAGTTGGTATCGTAAAAGCTTCAAATGTAGCCCATCGTATTAATGTGGCAGCTATTACAGCAAAAAGTAATGCGTCAAACCACTCTCTTATTGGTCCTTTTTTCATAGGTGCAAACTTATATATTTGTTTAATTGAAAAAAACTTATTTTTAAAAATTAAAGTGTAATGATATACCGATCAAATTACTATTATTGATTTTTTCTAGGGAAGGTTTTATGTTTAAACTAAGGTCATTATCTGTATTAAATTCATTCAAATGAGCAAATATATGAGCATCAACAATATTTAATAGATAATATACTCCTGTGAAAATTATCAACATATCTCTGTTTCTTCTCCAAAAATCCATATTTCTTTCTAATGAATTTCTGCTAAAATTAGGGAATGGGTTTACTGTAAGTTCATTATTATCGGTCTCAAGAGTTAATGCATTTTTAAAGTCATGATACATTTCATTGTTAAATTTAATATAGTGACCAATTACAGCATAACCACCATAAATTACAGGAACTTTCCAGTATTGTTTATTGTAAACTTGACCTAATCCTGGAACTACTGCTGATAACCTTGATGCTTTTTTAGGATTAAAAATTTTAATTTTTTTTTCTTGACAATAACCAGAAAAGGTAATAAAGAATATGAAAAATAATATTTTTCTCATTAGATAATATCTAATATTTCTAAAATCCTATTTAACTCGTTAGTTGTTTTGTAAGGAATCACAATTTTGCCATTTTTTTCATCACCTTGAGTCTTTACTTTAGTTCCAAAGTATGATGATAATTTACCTTCTATTTTAAAAAGCTCATTATTTTTCTTTAAATCTTTCTTTTTTAAAGAGAACTTTTCTTTATTTAAATTCCTTACTAGATCTTCAGTTTTTCTTACTGATAATTTATTGCTAAGTATTAGTTGATAGATTTTTAATTGTATATCACTTTTTTCTAAAGTAATTAAAGACCTAGCATGTCCCATCTGAATTTTATTATCAATTAATCCCTTCTGTATAGTAGGAGGTAATTTTAATAGTCTTAGATAGTTATTGATTGTTGATCTGTCTTTTCCTACTCGAGACCCTAAATTTTCTTGATTAATTTTTAATTCATCAATTAGCTTCTTATAAGAAATTGCAATTTCTATTGAGTTGAGATCTTCCCTCTGTATATTTTCAATCAAAGATAATTCTAAGATATTGTCATCTTCAGTTACTTTAATAAATGCTGGAATTGTCTTATTTCCTAATAATTTCGATGCTTTATATCTCCTTTCACCAGATATTAACTGGTATTTTTTTTCACTAATTTTCCTAACTGTTATTGGTTGAATTATACCATGTTGTTTTATTGAAGCAGATAGTTCTTGTAATTTTTTCTCATCAAATGTTTTTCTCGGCTGCTCTGAGTTAACATCAATAAATTTTAAGTCAATTTGATCAAAAACTTTATTGTTTTTTGCACTATCATTTGTCTTTAACAACGAGCCTAAACCTCTTCCAAGAGTATTTCTTTTATTTACCATGAAACTTTAACAGAGTTATTTTTATCCACTAATTCTTTTGCTAAATTTAAGTAGCTTAAAGATCCTTTGCAATTAGCATCGTATGAAATTACAGGAATACCAAAGGATGGAGCTTCACTTAATTTCACGTTTCTAGGAATAATTGTATTAAATACAAGAGATTTAAAATGCATCTGAACTTCTTCTACAACCTGGTTACTTAGTCTTAATCTCACGTCATACATGCTCATTAAAATACCTTCGATAGACAATTTTTTATTCAGATTAGTTTGAATTAACTTAATTGTCTCTAATAATTTACCAAGTCCTTCTAAAGCAAAATATTCACATTGAACAGGAATAATGACAGAGTCTGAGGCTACAAGTGAATTGATTGTTACAATACCTAGTGAAGGAGAGCAGTCAATTATAATAAAGTCATACTTATCTTTTATTTTATCAATACAATTTTTCATTCTAAGGTCCCTGTTTTCAATATCTACCATCTCTACTTCTGCACCAACTAAATCAATATCTGAAGGAAGTATTTCAAGAAAATTTACTTCTGTTTTAATAATACTATTTTTATCAATATTTTCATTAACCATACACTCATAGACAGTGTTTTCAATTTTATTTTGATCAATTCCTAAACCAGAGGTGGAATTAGCTTGAGGATCAGCATCAATTAATAATGTTTTATATTCAAGTGCTGCAAGGCTTGCGGCGAGATTAATAGAGGTAGTTGTTTTTCCTACTCCGCCTTTTTGATTTGCTATTGAAATAACTTTACCCATATAAGCTTAATTGAATTGGTAGCACCAATTTATTTATTTTTTTTCTTATTTGTATTTTGCCTAGCCTTCATAGCTTCTTCAATTCTTAACTGAAAGCTTGATTTTTTTGAATTAACGTTTTTCTTTCTATTAAATTCTATCTCTTTTTTAATTTTCTCTTCATCCACAAACCTTTTAAAAACAAAAATTTGAGCATATGAAGCTACATTTGAAAGAAAATAATAGTAAGTTAATCCTGATGAGAAATTATTAAATATAAACAAGAACATTATTGGTAAAACATATTGAAAAGTCTTCATAGGACCTTCCATAGTCTGCATTTGGGAATTTGCTTTATTTATTAAAATAGTTGAAACTGTCATCAAGATTGTAAATAAACTAACGTGATCACCATAAAATGGTATATTAAATGGTAGACTTAAAATTGAATCATAATTAGATAAATCAGATGCCCAAAGGAAAGATTTACCTCTTAACTCAATTGCATTAGGGAGAAAATAAAATACAGAAACTAAAATTGGAAGTTGAAACAAAATTGGTAAGCAGCCACCAAGTGGACTAACTCCAGTTTTTGCGTAGAGTTCCATAATTTCACCTTGAGATTTCTGCGCATCTCCCTCATGCTTATTTTTTATCGATTGTATTTCAGGGTTTAGCATTTTCATCTTAGCCATTGAAAGATGTGATTTAAAAGTAAGTGGAGTAACTACAATCCTTATTAAAAAAACCATGAATAAAATAATAAGACCGTAGCTTGATGTTATATTTTCAAGAAAATTAAAAATGGGGACAATAATAAATCTATTAAAACCGCCAACACCTATCCATCCAAGATATAAATTATTATGAAATTCATTTTCAATATCTTTTAAAACAGAGTATTTATTAGGCCCAAAGTAATATTTATATGATACAGAGTTGTTTTCTATAGGCATTTCAGTTCGAATTGTAAGTTTTTTATTAATTATCTGATCTTCAACATATTCTGACTTAAGATTTGAGTTATTAAAACTATTTTCAGACAAAATAGCTGAACTAAAGAATTGTTGTTTATTAGATATCCATTTAAGTTTTTCTTCCACTTTTATTTCTTCGGTATCAGTAGAAGTCGCAGATGTATAATCAAAACCACCATCATCATTAAAAAAATTAATTCTTGTCTGATTTTTTTCGTTTTTTGTGTTGCTTTCTTGATGTTTTACGTTATTAATCCATGTGAATAATATATTTTCATTATCAAGAAAATAATCGTTTAATAAGATTTTAGATTCTATAATATAACTTCCATTTTTTATTTCAAATTGGACGGTTATTTTTTTTCCTTCTTTTGATAAGGCTGAGAAATTAATAGTATTTTTTTCAGTTGATTTTGAATGGACTTTACTAAAAATAATATCATCAAAATTTAAATCATCAGTACCTAATATTTTTAAATTAATATTACCTGAACCATTATAGAGTTCGACATTATTATTATCAGAATCATAAAACTCTGATAAAGTAACATTTATAATTTTGGCCCCTTTAGTATTAAAATCAACTTTTAATAGATCATTCTCAAGAGATACAACTTCCTCTATTCCGTTTCCTAAGAATTCTTCGTTAATTCTATTCTTTATCTGACTTGTCTCTTTTTTGTTTTCAGTGTTCTCTACTAATTGTTCTTGATTATTTACTTCAGAAATATTTTCAGGTTCTTGAATTTGACCCGGCGGGAAAAATGTGTAATAGGTTAAAATAAGAAGCATTATAAGAGTAAAACCTATGAATCTGTTATTGTCCATTCTTGATTGATTTTATTTTTTTAACAAAACTAACAAATAGTGGGTGAGGTTTTAAAACTCTACTACTATATTCTGGGTGGTATTGTGTGCCAATAAACCATGGATGATTTTCTAATTCAATGACCTCTATCAGGTTTAATTTCTTATTTGTTCCGGGTGTCATCATTCCATTTTCGTTGAAATTTTCTTTGAATTCATTATTAAATTCATATCTATGCCTATGTCTTTCGTCAACTTTTAATTCTCTGTATGATTTTTGAACTAGTGATCCTTTTTCTAGATTACAACTATATGATCCAAGTCTCATTGTTCCACCTTTATTTTTAATAGATTTTTGTTTTTCCATTAAATCAATAATTGGAAATGAAGTGTTTTTATCAAATTCAGTAGAATTAGCATTTTTGTTTCCCAATACATTTCTTGAAAATTCAATACAGGCACATTGCATTCCTAAACAAATACCTAAAAATGGAATATTATTTTCTCTAACATATTTTATTGATGATATTTTACCTTCTATACCTCTTTCTCCAAACCCGGGAGCTACTATAACTCCATCCATATTTTTTAATTGATGTCTTACATTTTTATTATTTATATTTTCTGATTGAATCCATTTAATTTCAACCTTAGAATTTAAATTTGCTCCTGCATGTATTAATGACTCAGATATTGATTTGTAAGCATCGTGAAGACTTACATACTTTCCTACAATTGAAATATTTAATTTGTTAGTTGAAGAATGTAGATTTTTAAGAAAATTTTTCCATCTACTGAGTCTAAGAGGTTTTTTCTTAGATAAATTTAAATAATCCAGTACTATATCATGCAATCTCTCATCTCGCATCAATACAGGAACATCATATATTGATTTAGCATCAATAGATTCAATAACTGATTTTTTAGATACATTACAAAATAAAGCTAATTTGTTTTTTATGTCTTCTCCAAGTTTATGTTCACTTCTACAAACTAATATGTCTGGTTGAATGCCTGCCTCTAATAATTTTTTTACAGAGTGTTGAGTTGGCTTAGTTTTTAATTCTCCTGATGTAGAAAGGTATGGTATTAGCGTTAAGTGAATATTAAGGAAATCATCTCTATTTAGGTCTAATTTTGCTTGTCTAACAGCTTCGAAGAAAGGTAAAGATTCAATATCACCAATACATCCACCAATCTCAGTTATTATAATCTCAAAAGAATTATTTTTTCCTATTTTATAAAAACTGTTTTTAATTTCATCTGTAATATGTGGGATAACTTGAACTGTTTTTCCTAAAAATTCACCTTTCCTCTCTTTTGAAATAACATTATTGTAAATTCTACCAGTTGTGACATTATTATCTTGAGACGTTGAAATACCTAAAAATCTTTCGTAATGTCCTAGATCAAGATCTGTCTCAGCACCATCTTCAGTAACGTAGCATTCTCCATGTTCATAAGGACTCATTGTCCCTGGATCTATATTTAAATAAGGATCAAATTTTTGAATAGTAACTTTATAACCTACAGCTTTTAAAAGTAAACCTAAAGATGCAGATATTATGCCTTTACCAAGAGAAGACGTGACACCACCCGTTACGAAAATGTACTTTTTTGTCATATTTAAATATTAACTGTAACGGGAATCAAATTTAAGTTAAATGAATTAATATCTTTTATAAAATTCAATTTTATTCAATTCAAACAACTTATAATTTAAATTTGTATTAATTATGAATTTTAAAAAACATATAGATGGTGATAAAAATTTAAAAATAATTAAGAATCATGCGTCTAAATTAGGTATTGAATCATTTTTAGTAGGTGGATACATAAGAGACTTACTTTTAAACAGGTTATGTAAAGACATCGACATTATGACCATAGGCGAACCCTATAATTTGATTAATTTAGTTTCTAAAGAAAAAGGTTTCTCAAAAGTTAAAATTTTCAAGACATTTGGAACAGCTTCTATATCGTATCAGAAATTCAATTATGAGTTTGTAGGAGCAAGAAAAGAATCATATAGTAAGAGCTCAAGAAATCCTGATGTATCGCCTGGCTTATTCGAAGATGATATGAAAAGAAGAGACTTCACAATTAATGCTTTTGCTGTTTCAATAAATAAAAAACACGGAGAGTTTATTGATACATTTAATGGGGTAGAAGATTTAAAAAATAAAGTTATTAGAACTTGTGATGATCCACATAAAACTTTTGAGGATGACCCATTAAGAATGATGAGGGCTATCAGGTTTGCATCTCAATTAAATTTTGATATTGAAAAAAACACATTCAAATCAATAATTGATAATTCAGAAAGAATTAAAATTGTAAGCCAAGAGAGAATAACTGATGAATTAAATAAAATTATTTTAACAGAAAATCCATCTTATGGATTCAAACTTCTGTTTGCTTCAGGCCTATTAAAACATTTTTTTAAAGAGATGTATAATTTACATGGAGTAGAAAAAATCAATAATCATTCTCATAAAGATAATTTCTATCATACGCTTGAAGTTTTAGATAATACTGCAAAAGTATCAGATAGCCTATGGTTAAGGTGGTCAGCTATTCTTCATGATATAGCTAAGCCCCATACTAAAAGGTATAAAGAAAACACAGGTTGGACTTTCCATGGTCATGAAGATTTAGGTTCAAGGTTAGTCCCTAAAATTTTTCAGAGGTTAAAATTACCTCAAAACGACAAAATGAAATATGTACAAAATCTAGTCAAACTTCATTTGAGACCTATTGCGCTAATTAAAGATCATATTACTGACTCTGCCATAAGAAGATTGGTTTTTGATGCGGGTGATGATATTGATGACTTAATGAAATTATGTAGGGCAGATATAACTACAAAAAACCCAGATAAAGCTAAAAGATATTTGAATAATTTTGATATAGTTGAAAAAAAAATAGATATAGTTGAAAAAAATGATAAAATAAAAAATTTTCAGCCACCTATATCCGGAGAAGAAATTATTGATATTTTTGCAATTAAACCTTCTAAAATAATTGGAGAATTAAAGAACGAAATTAAAAATCAAATTTTAGATGGTAAAATTAAAAATAATAAAGAAGAGGCTCTCAAACTTTTATATAAGCTAGGAGCATCTAAAGGTCTAGAACGAATTAAATAAAGCTATGAAAACAAAATTTATATTATTCATTATCTCATTTATATTTTCTTTTAACATATTTTCTCAAAATAATAATTTTGAAGTTCAAAAGTTAATATATGAAAAAGCAAAATCATACAATGATCCAAATGTAGCTATATCTGCACTTTATAATATGATTGGAATTCAACCGGATAATCTTTTATTAAAAGATTCTTTAATGAGAGAATATTTAGCTATCTCTCAGTGGGCTCCTTCTTACATGATTTCAAGGGAAATTTTAGGACTTCAGCCTAATAATAATTTTGCGCTTGAAGTTTCATGTGTTTCCCTTCAGAATTTAGGATTAAAACAAGAAGCGCTAAATGAGTATGAGTCTCTTTACCTTAAAACTGACAGAATAGATGTTTTGTATACTATTTCTTTTCTTCAATTTGAGCTTGGAAATTTTAATGAAAGTCTAACTAATCTTGATATACTTATTTCAAATAATCAAACAGAAGAGATGACAGTTAGTGTAAGTAAAGATCAAAATTCAAGACAAGAAATTGCTATTCGTGCACAATTAAACTATTTAAAGGGGTTAATATATATTGAGCAAGAAAATAATATGTTAGCAAGACAAGCTTTAAATAAAGCAATTGAAATTGCTCCTGAATTTCAAAATGCAATCAACAAACTTAATACTTTATAGATTTTTTTTATAAAAATTTCCATTATCACATTCATATGTGCTGAATGGATATTTTTTCATAAGGTTATAATTGTGAGTAGTCATAATTATACTTGTACCACCTTTATTAATGTCAATTAATAGTTTGAGAATATTTTCAGCAATTTCAGGATCAAGGTTTCCAGTAGGTTCATCTGCAATTATTAACTTTGGATTATTAACTATTGCTCTAGCAATTACAAGTCTTTGTTGTTCTCCTCCTGATAATTCATAAGGATAATTTTCTGATTTATTTTCTAGCCCTACAGTATTAAGTAGTGATTTAATTTTTTCATCAATCTTTATGTTATTATCCCAACCAGTAGAAGTCATGACAAATTTTATATTTTCATATGCATTTCTATCCTGAAATAATTGGAAGTCTTGAAAGACAATGCCAATATTTCTTCTTAAGTATGGAAGGTTCTTTTTATTAATTAATGATATATTTTCATTATCAAAAAAAATGTTTCCCATTTTTAAAGGAATGTCGCTATATATAGTTCTTAATAAAGAGCTTTTTCCACTACCAGTTTTTCCTATTACATATATAAATTCACCTTCTGCAAGGTTTAGATTTACATCGTTTAGAATTGTTTTATAATGATGAAATATAGTAGCGTTTTCTATTTTTAAGATATTATTTTGATTCATGAAAGAAGTAATTTTTGTAATTTTCCAAACTTTAAGTCTTTTACATAACTAATTATTTTGTCTTCTTGAGATTTTATTCCATAATTTCTTAATTTATCAACGGGTCTATCTGCTCTGAAATAGTCGACAAGTATCATGTCTTCATTTCTCAGTTGAATATAATCTGGAATCTTAGCTTTACCCTTTATCTTAATTATGTACATAACAAAAAAGGCAAACTAGATTCGCACCGCTACAACCACTTACCCTTGCTTCTTTCCAGACCTGGGGGATTCAGCAGGAGCTGGTCGTACTAGCTTGCCAGTGTAAAATTAATAAATTACTAATTGATTTCTTTTTTTTAATAATGTTATATTCGATTAAATTTTTGTTCTAATGAAAAAGGTAATTTTTGTGCTATTTATTGTCAATGTGACACTAATCAATGATTTATTTTCTCAAAATAAGTTTTCATTAGGTTTTAAATCTTCTTACAGCTCATCTAATATTCATTTTTATAATAATTTTTTTCCTCAAAATATTAAGACAAATTCTTTAAATACTTTTGATTATTCTTTTGTGGCTGAGATAAAAAATTTAAAAAATAATGGCATAAGGATTGAGGTTTCAAAAAAAACTAAAGGTTGGACCCAAAATGATAATAATAATATAGTCAATAATGAGTTTACTTACTTGAATGTTCCTGTAATGATGACTACATATTTTGGAAATAATAATTCCAAATTAAACTTTTCTATTGGACCTTATGCGGACTTCTTACTAGAAAATAATCTAGGAATGAATAAAAATTTTTCAGGTTTAGATTTTGGTTTTGATGAAGAAAGAGATAATAATTTTGGATATGGCATTATGATCAGTACAGGTTTATCTTTTGACTTTGCTAAAAACTCTTTCCAATTATTTGTTTCTTATAATTATAATTTTGATAATTTAATAGATGTAGAAACTAAAACTTCTTCTACTCCAGACATATCGAATTTTAATACTATTTCAGTATCTTTTGTATATTTATTTAATTTTTTAAGAAATGAATAACTATAAGTTTTTAAAATATTTTTTAACTCTATCTATCCCATTTCTTGCCTATCTATCATTTAATGGCTATGGTATAATAACTTATGCTCCAATTCTAGAAGCTTTTCTCGTTATACCTATATTAGAGTTATTTATGAGACCAGACGGTAATAACCTTTCTGATGCCGAAGAAGAAATGTCTAAAAATGATAAATTTTATGACATTATTTTATATCTATTTGTTCCTGTAATATTCTTTCTTATTTGGGAGTTTTTAATTTCTATGAAAGAAAATTTATCAACATCTGATACTATAGGTAGAATTTTATCAATGGGAATTATATGTGGAGGTTTTGGTATAAACATAGCTCATGAATTAGGTCATAGAAGCAATAAAATTGAGCAATTTCTCTCTAAAATATTATTAATTCCATCTCTTTACATGCACTTTTTTATAGAGCATAACAGAGGTCATCATAAAAGAGTTTCTACTAAAGAGGATCCATCTTCAGCTAGATTTGGAGAGAATATCTTTTTCTTTTGGATAAGAGCCGTAATAACAGGTTATATTTCTGCATGGAAATTAGAAAAAGTAAAACTTTCTAGAAAAGGCAAAAACTTTTTCAGTATATATAATGAGATGATTATTTTTCAAGTTGTCCAACTCTTTTTCATTTACTTAGTTTTTTATTTTTTTGGTATTACTATAACAGGTTATTTCCTTATTTGCTCAGTAATAGGTTTTCTCCTATTGGAAACTGTAAACTATATTGAACACTATGGTCTTGAAAGAACAAAAGATAATAATGGAAAATACGAAAGAGTAAAACCATTTCATTCATGGAATTCTAACCATCCAATTGGTAGAATAATGTTATTTGAGTTATCTAGACATTCAGATCATCATTTTAATGCTTCTAGAAAATATCAAATTTTAAAAAATCATAACAATTCTCCAGAGATGCCAACTGGATATCCCGGAATGATGATACTTGCTCTGTTTCCACCATTATGGTTTTATGTGATGAATAAAAAAATAAAAAGTATTCAATGACTTTTTAATTTAATTTCTAGTATTTATCTTAGGTGGATGTTAAATATTAAAAATTGGTGGCTAAAACAATACCTCTATTAGGCGGTTAGCTATCTATTTTTATTAAAATAAAACCCAAGCAAACTGCTTGGGTTTTTTTATTATGAGGATAAAAACAAATTATTTAAAATTTATTTCTGATACATTAACCCCTGTAAGTATCTTTCTTAAGATAAGAGATGTATATAATAAAGTCTTTTTATTAGAAAGTTCAGATTATAAGGGTAGTGATAATAGTTTATCATATATATGTTTTGATTCAATATCTAATATTTCAATAAATAATAATTTAGTGAAAATAAACTATGATAATAATGAAGAATTATATGAATTAAATAATGAGAATGATGCATCATATTATTTAAATGATTTTTCAAAAAGATTTGACTCTGAGAATAAAGCTTTTAGTTTTCCTATTAATGGGTTATTTGGATATATGTCATTTGATTCATCAAAATATTTTGAAAAAATTAATATTATAAATCCAAAAGAGATAGATATTCCTGATATTCTTTATCATATTTTCAAATATGTTATTGTTATAAATCATTATAATAATGAGTTATATATATTTGAGCATCTTTATGGAAATGATAAAAAATCTGAAATAAATACAATCTCAGAATTAATCAAGGGAAAGCCAGTTAATCCATTTAAATTCAATCTTTGTGGGAATGAAGAAAAGTCTCCAGATGATAATCAATTTAAAAATTTGGTTGATAAAGGAGTTCATCATTGTAAAATTGGTGATGTATTTCAAGTTGTTTTGTCAAAAAGATTTTATCAAAATTTTAATGGTGATGACTTCCAAGTTTATAGGGCATTAAGATCAATTAACCCTTCACCTTATCTATTCTATTTTGATTATGGAAACTTTAAAATACTTGGAAGTTCTCCAGAAGCTCAAATTGTTATAAAAGAAGAAAAGGCTACGATTTATCCTATTGCTGGAACTTTTAAAAGATCTGGTGATGATGAGTCAGATAAAGATTTGGCTGACAAATTAATAGCTGATGAAAAAGAAAATTCAGAGCATGTTATGCTTGTTGATTTGGCTAGAAACGATCTAAGTAAAGTATCAAAAAATGTAAAAGTTGATAGATTTAAAGATATTCAGTATTATTCACATGTTATCCATTTAGTTTCCAAAGTAACAGGATGTATTTCACCTGATAAGAAGATTGACTTAATAAGTGGAACATTTCCAGCTGGAACCTTATCAGGTGCTCCAAAATACAAGGCATTAGAATTAATTGATTTATATGAAAAAAATAGTAGGGAGTTCTATGGTGGAGCTATAGGTTATATGGGCTTTAACGGAGATTTTAATCATGCAATTATAATCAGATCATTCCTCAGTAAAAATAAAACTTTATACTACCAGGCTGGTGCAGGAATTGTCGCTAAGTCAGATAGAGAAAATGAAAATCAAGAAGTATATAATAAAGTAGAGGCTTTACGAAAAGCTTTATTAATTGCCGAGGAATTATGAAAGTTTTAGTTTTAGATAATTATGATAGTTTTACTTATAATATAGTCCACTCTATAAATAAGATAGGTGGTGTAGATGTATCAGTAATTAGAAATGATAATATTAATCTAAGTGACGTTTCAATTTTTGATAAAATTATTTTGTCTCCTGGTCCTTCTTTACCTAAAGATGCTGGATTAATGAATTTATTAATTTCTAAATTTTATAATAAAAAACCAATACTAGGAATTTGCTTAGGACATCAAGCATTAGCAGAAAATTTTGGTGGAAAATTATATAATATGACAAAACCAATCCATGGAATTCAAACAGATGTATTTTTAGGTAAAGATTATATTTTTGAAGGAATTGATAAAAAGATAAGGGCTTGTAGATACCATTCCTGGTCTGTTTCTAAACATAATTTTCCTAAAGAATTAAATGTTATAGCAAAAGATAAAAGAGATACAATTATGGGAATAGCTCATAAAAAATATCCTATCAGAGGAATACAATTTCACCCTGAATCTATTCAGACTCCTGATGGTAATAGAATAATTAAAAATTTTATAATAAATTAATATGAAAAACCTTCTTAAAGATCTTTACAATCATAAAATTTTAAATAAAGAAGAGGCAAAAAAAGCACTAATTTCTTTGACTGATGGATCAGCAAATAGTTCGCAAATATCATCTTTTTTGACAGTTTATCTTATGAGAGATATTTCTGCACAAGAACTTGATGGTTTTAGAGAGGCTATGATTGAGCTTTCTTTAAATGTAGAAATTGATGAGGATAATCTAATTGATCTATGTGGAACCGGAGGAGATGGAAAGGATACTTTTAATATATCTACTATATCTTCATTTATTGTTGCTGGAGCAGGGATAAAAGTTTCTAAACATGGAAATTATGGTGTTTCATCCTCATGTGGTTCTTCAAATATTATTTCTCATTTAGGTCACAAATTTTCTAATAATTTAGATTTATTAAGATCATCATTAGAAAAATCAAACATTTGTTTTTTACATGCTCCTCTATTTCATCCTTCTTTAAAAAACATTTCACCTATAAGAAGTGATTTAGGTATTAAAACATTTTTTAATATGCTCGGACCAATGGTAAATCCAATGCAGCCTAAAAGTCAGTTAGTAGGTGTTTTTAATTCTAATATATTTAGACTCTATTCACATATTTATAGTAAATCAAATAAAAACTATTGTATAGTTCATAGTATTGATGGATATGATGAGATATCATTAACTGGTCCTTTTAAATTATTTTCTAACAAAAACGATATTATGTTGGATCCTAATGATTTAGGATTTTCTCGTATTAAATCTCAAAATATAAAAGGAGGTAAAAACATTGATGAATCTTCAAAAATATTTATTGATATAATTAAAAACGAATCAAGTGATGACCATAAAAACATTGTACTAGCAAATGCTGGATTAGCAATTTATTGTGCAAAAAATCTTTCATCAATAAGTGAGGGGATAGAAATAGCTAAAGAGTCATTGGAATCAGGTAGAGCATATAGTTGTCTAAAATCTTTTATTGAAAACAAATGAGTATTCTCGACAAAATAATACTTAATAAGAGAAAAGAAATTGAGAATTCTAAGAGCTCAAAGCCAGTTAAATTTATTGAAAAATCTGTTTTCTTTCAGAAAGAAACTATTTCATTAAAAAAATTTCTAATTGAGAGATCAGGTGTTATATCAGAGTTTAAAAGAAAATCTCCATCTAAACCCTCAATTAATTTGGATGCTGATATTAACTCAATAGTAATGGGTTATGAGAAAGCTAATTCTAGTGCAGTATCGATACTTACAGATAATTTATTTTTTGGTGGAACAAAACAAGATATCTTATCTGTGAGAGAGAAAATAACCATACCAATTCTTAGAAAGGATTTTATTGTTGATGAATATCAGGTTTTTGAATCTAAATCATTAGGTGCTGATGCAATACTTTTGATAGCTTCTTGTTTGTCTGTAAATGAAGTAAATAGGCTTTCTTCATTAGCTAAATCTTTGGGATTAGAAACAATTCTTGAAGTTCATTCAAAAGAAGAAATAAAACATTTAAATGAAAATATAGATGTTGTTGGCGTTAATAACAGAAATTTAAAACTTTTTAAAACTGATTTAAATAACTCAATAAATTTATCCAAGATTATTCCTGAAAGATTTTTTAAAATATCTGAAAGTGGAATTTCTTCATTAAATGATATTGTAAAACTAAAAAAAAGTGGATATGAAGGGTTTTTGATTGGAGAAAATTTTATGAAATCAGATGATCCATCAAGAGCATGTAGAGACTTTATAAATTTAATCTAAATGAGAAATTTAAAAATTAAGGTTTGTGGGATAACTAATGAAAAAAATTATTATGATTTAAAAAGATATCCTATAAGCTTTTTTGGTTTTATATTTTATAAAAAATCACCAAGATATATTTTTAAAAATAATGAAGCTTCTTTCATTAAGGATATACCAAATAAAGTTGGTGTTTTTGTTAATGAAGATTCTAAAGAAGTTTTGAGAATATCTAAAGAATATAATTTTTCAATTGTACAGCTTCATGGAAATGAAAGTGATAATTATTGTAGAAAATTAAGAGATGATGGTTTAAATATTATTAAATCTCATTTAATTAAAGACCAAAAAGATTTTAATAAAATTAATTCTAATAATGTAGATTATAATTTATTTGATTATAAAAGTCAGATATATGGAGGTTCTGGGAAAAGTTTTGACTGGGATTTATTAAATAAAATTTCTATAAAAAAGAAATATTTTTTAAGTGGTGGAATTTCGTTAGAAAATTTTAATGAGTTTAAAAAAATAAATAATAAAAATTATTTATATGCATTAGATCTGAATAGTAAATTTGAAAAATATCCGGGATATAAAGATGTTAATTTAATAGAAAAATTTTTTAATCTAATTGTATGAATTATAATGTAAATGATAGTGGTTTTTATGGTGATTTTGGAGGGGCTTATATTCCTGAAATGTTACACTCAAATATTGATGAATTAAATAAGAATTATTTATCAATAATAAAGAAAGATTCTTTTTCTAATGCGTTTAATTACTATTTAAAAAAATATGTAGGAAGACCAACCCCTTTATATTATGCTAAGAGATTATCAGAAAAATATAATTCAAAAATTTATCTTAAAAGAGAAGATTTATGCCACACTGGTGCCCATAAAATTAATAATACTATAGGTCAAATTTTATTAGCAAAAGAACTTAATAAAACTAAAATAATAGCTGAAACTGGAGCTGGTCAACACGGTGTTGCTACTGCCACTGTATGTGCTTTAATGGGTATGGAATGTGTTATTTATATGGGTGAGGTCGATATTGAAAGACAAAGACCCAATGTTGAAAGAATGAAAATACTAGGAGCAGAGGTAAGACCAGCTATCTCCGGAAGTAAAACTTTAAAAGATGCTACTAATGAGGCAATGAGACATTGGATTAATAATCCAGATGATACTCATTATATTATTGGTTCAGTTGTTGGTCCACACCCTTACCCAGATATGGTAGCAAGGTTTCAGTCTGTTATTTCAGAGGAAGTGCTTTTTCAACTAGATCAAATTGAGGGCAGAAAATATCCCGATTTTATTTTAGCATGTGTTGGAGGTGGTAGTAATGCTGCTGGTATTTTCTATCATTACTTAGATAATAAAAAGGTTAATTTAATTGGAATAGAGGCCGCAGGTATGGGCGTTGATACAAAAAAATCTGCAGCAACAACAGCTTTAGGAAATAAAGGTATATTACATGGAAGCAAGACATTGTTAATGCAAGATAAGAATGGCCAAGTTACTGAACCGTATTCTATATCTGCAGGTTTAGATTATCCAGGTATAGGGCCGTTACACGCACATTTATTTGATTCCAAAAGAGGAAAATATATTAGTGTTGATGATAATGATGCGATGAAAGCAGGTATTGAGTTGAGTAGGTTAGAAGGTATAATTCCAGCTATTGAAACCGCTCATGCTTTTGCTGTTTTTGATAGGTTAGATATTAAGAATAGAGTAGTGGTTGTTAATTTATCAGGTAGAGGAGATAAAGACCTTGAAACATATATTAAATGGGGAAAATATTAATATGAATAGGATTAATAAGTTATTTGATAAGAAAGATAATATTTTAAGTATTTATTTTACAGCTGGATACCCATCATTAAATGATACCAATGATATAATTAAAACGCTTGATGAATCTGGAGTAGATATGATAGAAGTTGGTATGCCATTTTCAGACCCTATTGCTGATGGTCCAGTAATTCAAAATTCAAGTAACATTGCAATTGAAAATGGAATGAATATATCATTATTATTTGATCAATTAACTAAAATTAGAAATTTTACTCAAATTCCAATTATTCTAATGGGATATGTAAATCCAGTATACCAGTATGGTTATGATAATTTTATTAATAAATTAATAGCATGTGAAATTGATGGGGTTATTTTACCGGATCTACCAATTGGTGATTATAAAAAACATTTTAAAACTTCTTTTGATCAATATAATCTATCTTATATTTCATTAGTTAGTCCTAATACTTCTCAGGAAAGAATAAAAGAAATAGATAATCTTTCTGATGGATTTATATATGTTGTCTCATCATCATCAATTACTGGAAGAAAAAGTGAGTTTTCAAAAAATCAGATTGAATATTTTAAAAAATTAAATAATCTTAACTTGTCTAATCCAACAATTATAGGATTTGGTATTTCAGATAAAAAGACTTTTAGTAATGCATGTAAATACTCTAATGGGGCAATAATTGGAACAAAATTTATAAATTCAATATCAAATTCTAAACTCAAAGAATCAATTACACAATTTGTTTCAGATATTAAATAAAAATTATTCTAGATAACTTAAAAAGGAAGATCTTCTTCAGTTTCTTGATTGATGTTTTCTGTTGGTGATTCTTGGCTAATATTTTGATTTTCTGATTCAATTTTCCAGCCTTGTATACTATTAAAATATTTAATATTTCCTTCTTTGTCTTCCCATTTCCTACCCTTAATATTTATAAGTACATTAATTTCATCTCCAGCATTTAATGAATCTAGTAGAGTAATTTTATCTTGGATCAATTCAATTTTAATATATTCAGGATATTCAGGGTTCTTATTATCTTGAATAATAAATTCTCTTTTTTTAAAAGTTTCAGTTATCTGGACAGTGTCAAATTTTTCAACTAATTTTCCTTTGATATTCATATGAGTAGATCTAAAAAGTTATTTTTCTTATTTGTAATTATTTGGCTTTTAATAATCATGTTTCTAATGTACGACTTTTCTAAAAAATCTAAAGCTCCATGGATAAAATCTAATCCAAATAATGAAATATCCATCAATTTAAATCATTAATTTTATTTTCAATCACTGAATATATATTTTTTAAATATTCTTGATCTTTAATGAAATCATTATTAGTTAAGTCTATTATTAATATTCCTTTTTTTGGATGTTTCTCTATCCACTTTTTATAATATTGGTTTAGTTTTAATAGATAATTTCTGTCTATTCTTTTTTCAAAATCTCTACTTCTTTTTTTAATGTTAGATATAATATTATCAATCTTATTATTTTGGAGATAGATTAATAAATCAGGTTCCTTAATATATTTTAAAATAGTATTATACAATCTTTTATAATTATTAAATTCTCTATCTTTTAGTATACCTGAATCATGTAAAGTTTTTGTGAAAACCTCATAATCTTCATATATAGATCTATCTTGAATAACTATGTTTTTAGTTTCAGATATTTTTTGTAATTGATTAAACCTGCTATTTAAAAAGAAAATTTGAAGGTGAAATGACCAGTCTTTCATTGATTTATAAAAATCATCTAAATATGGATTGTCTTTAACTTCTTCTAACTGCAATTCCCAATTATATTTTTTTGCTATTTTTTTTGCCAGCGTAGTTTTACCAACTCCAATGTTACCAGAAATAACTACATGTTTAATTTTTTTCAAAATTTTAAGTTTAGTCCAACTCTAATATTTCTTCCAGGCGCACTAATTCCAGAGGAATATGTTCTGTAATGTATATCAAAAATATTGTCTATTCCAAAATCAAAATTTATAAAATAGTTATAATTTAAATTGAAAAACAGATTGTGTGTAACCCAAGAAGGAGAACCGTATTGTGTATATAGATACAATTTATTTAATTCACTAGACGAAAAGTCTTTTAATTTCTTTTTTCCATTGTAGTTTATATTATAACCAATTTTAATCTTTCTTTTTGAGTAGGTAAGAGATAATCTTCCAAATAAAGGAGATGAATGTCTTAATGGTCTATTATTAATTTTATCTTTAGACTTATTGAATGAAATTGTATGTTCTAAATTAAAAATATTATTTAATTTAAATTTAATAAAGTTGGAAAATCCATATACATATGCTTTTCCTCCATTATCTAATTGTTGAATCTTACTTAAAATGCCATCATATACTATTGAATCTTCTCCATTAAATTTCCCATCATTTCTTATAATTGCATTATTGAGTTTTATATAAAAAAGCGTATTTATAATTTTAAATTTAGTTGTCTTATACTCGTAATTAATTTCATAATTATTTACATATTCAGGTTCAAGTTCAGCATTTGGTATTATAATATTACCAGGTTCAGAATCAAAAACTTTACCTAAATCATCTAAATTAGGTGATCTGAAACCATTTGAATATTGAATTTTAAATGATGAGTTCATATAATTATATCTTATGCCTATGTTTCCACTAATCGATGATGTGTTAAGATTAATTTCAGAAAATGGAAATTTAAAAAAGTTATTAGAAAGATTAGATTGTAATTTTGAAGAATTTCCTCTAAGTCCAACATTTGAAAATATTTTTCCAACCTGCCTTTTATATGATATATATAAAGAATTAGAATAATAAACAGTTCCACCGTCTGGATATCTTGAAGAAATATTTACTGATTCATTACTAACAATATTATTTCTATTTCCATCTGAATTTACATTATTAAAAATAAATTCATACCCATAAAATATTTCATCATTACTATATTTTTTGTCAAAGTCTAAATTCACTGATACTATATCTACTCTTTCATTTCTATTGTTTATAAAATCACTATTAAATCTCCTAGAGTGTCTGCTTTCTTTAATTATTTGGTTGGAAAAATTAAATTTAAATGCATCATAGTATTTAGTTTTTTTAAAATTATTTAATTCAATTTTATTCATTAAAAAATAATTTGGTCCATAAAACCATTCACTGTATTTAGGAGTTAAGAGTTCATCGTAAAGAATGAGTCGGTCATATCTTGGAATATTTGATGATTTAGATAAATATATTCCATGAACTAAGTTCATATTTTTATTGATCTTAAAATTAATTTTGTTGATTAAATCAAGTTGTGAGTATCCACTGAATTTCTGAATATTTCTATTATTATTAATTATAATATTATCTGTATTATTAATATAATCTCTAATGACAAAGTCATCCCTGTAGCCAAAATTTATATAATTTTTACTTCTTTTAGTTCCAGACCTAAGATCTTGAAAGGAATTAAATGAAAAGCTAGTAATGGTTCCTATTTTTTTGCTATTAAAACCAAAGTTTATAGAGTAATGTTTAGAATTACTAGAAGAATTATATTGAATTTTTTGGGAATTAAAAAAAACTGTCTTGTTTGAATTAAATATTGGATCTTTAGTTTTAAAGTTAATTGCACCTCCTAAAGCATCACTGCCATAAATTACAGATGCAGGTCCAAATAAAACTTCAACTCCTTCTAATATGTTAGGATCAATTCCAATGATGTTATGTAAATTCCCACCCCTGTAAATTATATTATTGAGTCTTATTCCATCTAATGTTAGAAGAATTCTATTTGCAGAAAACCCTCTCATCATTGGACTTCCTCCCCCTAATTGACTTTTTTGAACAAAGATTTCTCCTGATTTCTCAAGTAAATCAGCTGATGTTTGAGGTGCAATTTCATTTATTTTTTGCTCTGATAATATAATAGCTTTATTTGTAACCTCATTAATGCTTTCCTCCCATTTATTAACAGAGAATATCACTTCATCTATGTTTATAATTTTACTTTTTAGTTTTATTTGATTTGCATCAATTAGAGACTTTAATATTTTCTTATTTTCAAATGAGGGGTGTTGAATATTTATTGAATCGTTAGACTTAAATTCTGATAAATCTATTATGCCCTGAAAATTTGAAAATTTTATAATTGTTTGGGCTCTATTATAAAAGCCAACATTATATATGGGGTCATCAAATTCATCTACTACTTTGATATTTTGAGATAGAATTGGACTTGTTAATATTAATAATAAAAGAGTTAAATATTTTTCCATACTAATGCAGCTGAACCTAAAATAGCAGAATCTTTATCTTCTAAACCAGATGTTAGCAATTTTACTTTTCCTTTATAAAAAGGAAGCAAATTTTTCTCAAAAGATTTTTTTGTTGGTTCAAGTATCCATTTTCCAGAGTGAACCAATCCTCCTGTTAAAATAATTGCTTCTGGTTGAGAAAAACTTACAAAGTTTGATAATGCCTCACCTAAAATTTTTCCTGTGTACTCATAAGTTTTAATAGCAATGAAGTCGTTTTTTTCAGCAGCCTTTGTTATATCTTCTCCATGTAAATCATTAAATGATATGCTTCTAAAAACACTCTCATTCATATATGTTGATAACATATACATAATTGTTCTTTTGATTCCTGTGGCAGAGACATAAGCTTCTAATCCACCTTGAACACCTAATCCAGTAAATCTTCCCATATTATTTATAGAATAATGACCAAGCTCTGCAGCGAAACCATCAGACCCTTCAACTAGCATCCCGTTTGATACAATACCACTCCCTAAACCTGTTCCTAAAGTAATTACTATAAAATCATTTAGTGATTTAGCATTACCGTAAATCATTTCACCCATAGCAGCACAATTAGCATCATTAGATAAATATATAGGTATATCATTATATTTTTGAAGTTTTTCAACAAGATTTAATTTTCCTTTCCAATTAAGGTTCGCAGGAGTTTCAATAGTTCCATTTTTAGAAGCATTTGGTGCACCAATACCAATCCCAGAAATATCAAAATTTTGTGAAGATATTTTCTTAATTGATTCATTTAATTTTTTTATGTAATTTGAAAATTGATAAAGTTCTTTTGTCCTAAAAGATGTTTTTTTAATACACTTTCCGTCTTCACTAATTAATCCAATTTTTGTTATAGTTCCACCGATATCTATACCTATTGCATACCTCATTTTTTTACAAATTTTAAAATTGAAGAATTGATACAATATCTTTTACCTGTTTGATGAGGTCCATCATCAAAAACATGACCGAGATGACCATTGCATTTTTTACATATAATTTCTTTTCTTACCAGACCAAAAGATAAATCATCTTTTATTAATATAGATCCAGATGATTTTGTATCATAAAAACTTGGCCATCCTGATTTAGAATCATACTTATGATCTGACGAAAAAAGTACATTATCACAACCACCACATAAATAATTACCTATTTTATTATTATATAATAGATTTCCTGAGAATGCTGGTTCAGTTCCTTTATTTAAAAGTATATCTTCTTGAGATTTAGTCAGCGAATTTTTCATGATAAAGGCAAATATAAATCTCAAAATTATTATTATTGAAAAAACTAAAGTTATTTGTTTAATTGAAATGAAAATTAAAGGAAATGTAATTGTTTTAACAGGAGGAAAACTTAAGTCAAAATCCGCAAAAACAGCTCATGGTTTATTAAGAGGTTCTAAAAGGTTTAATGTTATCAGTATAATTGATAAGAAATTCTCTGGAAAATATGTAGATATAGATAACTATGGTAAAATTAATATTACTACTAAAAAAACTAATATTAAAATTTTTAAAGATCTAAAATCATTTATTAAATCAAAAGTTAAAGTCGATTATTGTGTTATAGGGGTAGCTTCCGCAGGAGGTTTATTATCTGAAGAAATGAAAAAAGACGTGATAATAGCTATTAAAAATCAAATTTCAATTATTAATGGTCTTCACTCTATTTTAAATCAGGATAAAGAAATAAAAAAAATATCTGATGATTATAATGTTAAGATTCATGATATAAGAGTATCAAAACCTAGGGAGAAACTAAACTTTTGGTCTGGAAAAATATATGATGTTAAAACCCCTAAAATTGTTGTTTTGGGTACTGATTGTGGTTTAGGTAAGAGAACAACTGCTAAACTTATTGTTGAAAATCTAAGAAAAAATAATTTAGAATCAGATATGATATATACTGGTCAAACGGGATGGATGCAAGGATGGGAATATGGGTTTATTTTTGATTCTACAATAAATGATTTTGTTTCAGGTGAACTTGAGGATGCTATTTATAAGTGTTATAAAGATAAAAAACCAAAATTTATTTTAATTGAGGGTCAAGCTGCACTTCGGAATCCGTCTGGGCCTTGTGGAAGCGAATTTTTAATATCTGCAGATGTTGATGGGGTAATCCTTCAACACTCTCCAAAAAGAAAGCATTTTGATGGCTGGGAACATGTTAATGCAACTATGCCTTCATTAGATTCAGAAATTGAATTAATTAGCTCTTATGATAAAGAGGTCTTAGCCATAACACTAAATACTCATGGTATGACTAGGCAAGAAATGCTATTTCATAAAGAATTAATTTCAAATGAGTTAAAGATACCTGTTTTTTTACCTATTGATGATGGTGTTGAAGGGATATCTGAAATTTTAAATAATAAGTTTTATGATAATTGACAAAATTGAAGTTGAATTAATTGATATTGATTTAACTAGACCATATACCATTGCTTATAAAACAACTTCTAGTATTAAGACAATTGTTATTAGGGTTATTTTGAGAAATGGAGTTGTTGGTATTGGTACTTCTAATGTATCAAAATATGTTGTTGGGCTAGAAACTAAAGAATCTTATAAAAATTCATTCAATTTTAAAGATGAAATAGTAGGGTATGACATTGATTCATTTAGTGTGTTAATAAATAAAATTGAAAATAAATTTAAATATGACCCTGGATCAAAGGCAGCCTACAATATTGCTCTTTATGATGCTTATTGCAAAAAGCTAAATATTCCCTTATATAAATTTTTAGGAAGAAAGATTAAATCTCTTCCAACATCTATAACTGTAGGAATTAAAAATATTGAAGAAACAATATCTGAGATTAATGAGTACCTAGGTCTAGGTTTTAACTATATTAAAATAAAATTAGGAAATAATGTTGAAGAAGATATAAGAAGAATAAATATTATCAATGAAAAGTTTGGTGATAACATTATAATCAGAATTGATGCCAACCAGGGGTGGTCAGGAGAGGATACTTTAAAATTTTTCAAAAACACAAAACATATTGAGTTAATTGAGCAGCCATTACCTGTGGGTAAAGTAGAAAAATATTTATATTTTCCAGATAAGATTAAAAACTTAATTGCTTTGGATGAGAGTTTAGTTAATTATCAAGACGCAATAAAATTATCTAAAGAAAATTACGGAAAAATTTTTAATATAAAACTCATGAAATGTGGTGGTATTACTTCAGGTCAAAAAATAGCAAATCAAGCTCTTAAAAATGATATTGATTTGATGTGGGGTTGTAATGATGAGAGTATAGTAAGTATTTCTGCTGCACTAAATACTGCTCTTTCATTTTCTAACACAAAATATTTAGATTTAGATGGAAGTTTTGATTTAGCTAAAGACTTAGTTACAGGAGGTTTTAATTTAAAAAATGGCATAATGAATCCACTTGATGAGCCAGGTCTTGGTGTTAAACTAATCTAATATGTTTAAGATTTTAATATTCTTGTTATCAATAAATTCTTTTGATTCTAAAAAAAATAAATTAATTAATAAAATTGATTCAATTATTGAATATTCAATTAAAGAAAAAGCTTTTCCTGGTGCACAAATTATTGTTTTGAAGGATGGGGAAGAAGTTATTAATAAAAATTATGGTTATCACACCTATGATAGTGTCATTAAAGTAAATCAAAATTCCATTTATGATCTAGCTTCTATAACAAAACCTACTGCTGGTGCAATAGCTCTCATGAAACTATATGAAAGCAATTTGATTGATATTAATAAACCACTAAGTGATTACATTAAATTTTTTAATAAATCAAGAGTTGGTGAAATATTAATTAAAGATTATTTACAGCATATATCTGGTATAAGGCCGTGGATTCCATTTCACGAATCAACAAGGAATGATGATGGATCATTTAAAAGAAAAACTTTATCATTTGTTTATAAGAAAAGATTTAATATTAAACTAACTGATAACCTTTTCCTTTATAAAAAATATAAAAATGAGATATATAGTCAAATTAAAAACACCAACTTTATTGATGAGGATACAGTTTTATATTCAGGTTTATTTTATTATTTAATCCCTGAAATTGTGGAAGAATTAACAGGTAGTAGTTATGACTTATATGTTGAGAGTATATATAAGAAAATGAATCTTAAGTCAATGGTATTTAATCCACTGAAAAGGTACAGTTTGAATGACATTGTTCCTACCGAGAGAGATAACTTTTTTAGAAATTTTCAAATTCATGGTGTCGTTCATGATGAGGGAGCTGCTATGATGAACGGTATATCTGCTAATGCTGGTTTATTTTCCAATGCTACAGATCTATCAAATTTTTATCAAATGTTTTTAAATGATGGTTTTATTCAAAATGATAAAATTTTTGATAAAGATATTATTGAATTATTTACTCAATTTAACAATCCAAATAAAAAATTTTATAGGGGATTAGGATTTGATAAACCCAAACCAGTTTATGATGTTGATAAATGTACATATTCAAAATATTCATCAGAACTTAGTTATGGACACTCAGGTTATACTGGAACTTTTTTTTGGGTTGATCCTAAATATAATTTGATTTATATTTTTCTTTCAAATAGGGTATATGACAGTCGAGAAAATAGAAAAATATATGATTTAAATGTTAGGACAAATATCCATAATTTTATTTATGAGAATTTAATTGAAATTGATTGATATGAAAAAAAATATTTTAATATTATTTATATTCATATCTCAGTCATGCAATGACTTACCTAATTATGAAGTATGTCAATCAGAAATGTGTAATTATTTAATGAAAAATTCATCATATGTTCATGAAATAAATGGTTTTTATATTGTATCAAGTGATGAAGTTCCTACAACAGAATATGGATTTAATCCTACGCCACTTGATGCATTTAATCATTCAATAAAGTTATTTAGTAGTTTTTTAGATCAAGATAATGATGGAAAAATAGATCAGAAATATATTACTTTAAATGATGGGCTTTCTAAACACCTAGCCTTTGTTATAGGTCATAGAGATTTTGTAGATGGAATGACCCAAACAACTGAAAACTATAGTGTATATGGAATGGGTATGTTCACTGATGAATGGCCTTATATTCCTACATATGATGGTAAAGATTTTGTGGTAGATGAACTTAATTCCTCTTTGTGGCACCCTGAAGGTGAAGATGCAACTTGGGAAGAAGTTTTTCATACAATTACTGAGGCTTATAATAGAATTGATGATGATTTTAAGTTTACAGAGGGGGCTTATCTAAGAGAATTAATGGATGATGATATATCTGATGGGACATATGATATTTCAGAACAGAATAATCTTGAAAGTGGAGGATACGATTCAGAGACTGCTGTAAATGAATATATATATCAAATTTGGCAGATTAATTTTTCTGGTCAATCAGATATATTAAATGTTCACCAAAAAAAAGCACTTGAATTTATGATTCAGAAAGGTGTGCCAATGACAGTTAATCCTGATTATAAATTTCGTATTGGAGAAAGAATTAAGTAAAAGTTTATTATTAAATTATATATATAAAAAAATATGAAAATTCTTATTTCTCCTTCTAAAACTCTAAATTTTGATGATTACAATACACCTAGCTTCACTTCGAATTGTAGGTTGTTAAACCATACATCTGAACTGCACAAAATTTTATCTAAATATTCAATTAATGATATAAAAGATCTTATGAATGTTAGTGATAAAATAGCTGAGTTAAATTATAATCGTTTTAAAAATTGGGAAAATCCTTCATTATCAAAATTATCAAAACAAGCAGTATATGCTTTTAAGGGAGATGTTTATTCTGGTTTAGATGCAGATTCTATTTCTCAAGATAAGTTTGATTTCATGCAAAATAATCTTAGAATAATTTCTGGCTATTATGGTTTATTAAGACCTTTTGATAAAATTTTACCTTACAGATTAGAGATGGGAACTAAGTTAAAAAATTTTAGAGGTAAAAATCTTTATGAATTTTGGGGAGATGATATTACCAAATTACTTAATAATGATATTGAAGATAAAAACGATTGTATCGTAAATCTTGCATCTAATGAATATTTTAAGTCTATTAAAACTAAGAAATTAAATAATAGACTTATAACTCCGTCTTTCAAAGAATTTAAAAATGGTTCATACAAGACCATTGCTATATATGCAAAGAAAGCTAGAGGTATGATGTCAAGATTTATCATTGAAAATAAGTTAGATGACATTGAAGGTTTAAAAACATTTAACTCTGAAGATTATACATTTGACGAGAATTTATCTGATTCATCAAATTATACCTTTGTTAGATAATAAATTAGCTAAAAAATTTAATTCTTATTCTGGTATTATAAAAACAAAAGGATCAAAATCCCATAAAAAGGGAAGTAAAAAGTACACAAAAAGAGTTAGTATAATAATTGAAATTAGGTTCATCCATATACCAACACGTAACATGTCAGGAATACGCAAATAACCTGATCCAAAAACTACTGCATTAGGAGGTGTTGCAACAGGTAACATAAATGCACAAGAAGCAGCCACTGTAGCAGAAACCATGAAAATAAATGGGTGTATATTGACCGTTATTGCCATTGGATATAGAATAGGTAGTAACATAGCTGTAGTTGCTAAATTAGAAGTGATTTCTGTTAGAAAATTAACAGAAGAAATCAAAATAAAGACCAATAATAAGAGAGAAACACCATCTAATAAAGTCATTTGAGAACCTATCCATAAAGCTAATCCACTATCATTAAATCCTACAGCTAATGCCATTCCTCCACCAAATAATAATAAAATTCCCCACGGTAATTTTACAGCTTCTTTCCAATTTAGTATACGTCTTTCTTTATTTTTAGAAGGTAATAAAAAGATTAAAAGAGCCCCTATCAGTCCAATAATCGTATCATCAATCTCAGGTATAAAAGATTTTAATAAAAAAGAACGACTAATCCAAGCAAAGGCTGTCAAAGCAAACACTCCAGCTACTAATTTTTCTTCGTAGCTAATTTGACCTAAAGCGTTTAATTGTTTAGTAATTTCTGTCCTTCCACTAGGAAAAGTATTTTTTCTGAACTTAAAAGCAAAATTGGTTAAGTATTTCCAACATAAAAACAATAACAATATGGAGATAGGAAAACCGAATTGGAACCATTTAGCAAAGGTAATTTCATATCCGAAGGTTTCTTCTACTACACCTGCTAAAACCAGATTCGGAGGTGTTCCAATCAAAGTACTTACACCACCAATGGAAGCACTATATGCAATCGCTAACATCAAAGCCTTTCCAAAATTTAGGTTTTCATCCTCAATTGTATTTGGGTCGTCTCTTAATTGTTCCACAATTGCAATGGCAATAGGTAACATCATAACAGCAGTAGCAGTATTAGAAATCCACATCGACATAAATGCAGTAGCAACCATGAAACCAAGAATAATATTTACTACGTTCGTGCCTATTAAATTAATGATATTTAAGGCTATACGTTTGTGTAAGTTCCATTTTTCTATGGCAATGGCAATTATAAATCCAGCTAGATAGAGGAAAACATATTTATGACCAAAAGAGGCTGTTGTATCTGATAGCCCTAATCCACCTGTTAAGGGGAATAAAATAATAGGTAATAAAGCAGTTACAGAAATAGGAATAGCTTCTGTTATCCACCAAATTGCTATCCAAATAGTAGATGCTAGAATCGCATTAGCTCTAGGATTTAATCCTTCTGGGTGAAAGAAAACTAAGATAATTGTGAATGCTAATGGACCTGAAATTAAGCCGACAATTTTTGAGTTAATGTTCATATTTGGGTTCAAAAAATATTTTTTTTAAAATGTTCAAACATTATAAGGTAAATGTATTGTTTTTATTATAATTTAAACTAAATAGCTACAATTCAAAGTATATTTGTCATCAAATTAGCTAAGATCCAACTGTTTTTCCATTGTAGAAAAACTATTTTGTTATGAAAATTCTTATTGCTCCTGATAAATTCAAAGGTTCCTTAAGTGCGCTTGAAGTTTGCAATGCTCTTACTAAAGGACTGAAAAAAAACAATTCTAATCTAAATATTCTTGCTTGTCCTATGGCAGATGGGGGAGATGGTTCATTAGAAACTATAAATCATTATTTTACTTTAAAGCCTGTAGAACTAATCGTAAATGATCCTTTATTTCGTCCTATAAAATCAACTTATTATCTTTCTCAAAATACAGCTTATATTGAAATGTCATCAGCATCAGGTTTGGTTTTGTTAAAAGAAGAAGAACGTAATTGTATGTTTACATCTTCTTTTGGTACGGGTGAATTAATTGCCGATGCCATACAAAAAGGAGCAACAACTATTAATTTGTTTGTCGGTGGAAGTGCAACAAATGATGGAGGAATTGGCTTAGCATCAGCTTTAGGTTATCGATTTTATGATACTTCAGGAAATTTAGTATCACCAACAGGACAAAATCTTTTATTAATTGATCGAATAGACAAAAATGACGTGCATTTTAATCCTCAAGAAGTCACAGTGAAAGTAGTTTGTGATGTAAATAACCCATTATATGGTAAAAATGGAGCTGCTCATATTTATGCTGCTCAAAAAGGAGCAAGTATAATTGAAATTGACCAACTAAATCGAGGCTTAGTAAATTTAGCATCAAAGTTAATTGCACATGATTTTCCTAGTGTTGCTGATATTCCTGGAGCAGGTGCAGCCGGAGGAGTAGGTGGGGGAACTATTGCTTTTCTCGGAGCGCAATTAATTTCTGGGATTCAAAATTTTATAGAAATTACTCAATTAGAAACATTGATTAAAGATTGTGATTTAGTATTAACGGGCGAAGGTAAATTAGATTCACAAACTGAAAAAGGAAAGGTTATTAGTGGTGTTTGCAATTTGGCTAAACAATATAATAAACCAATTATTGCAGTTTGTGGAGATGCTGAAAAGGGTATATCTAATAAATTAGGATTGAAAAAGGTTTATGCTATTTTGGAGAGAACGAATTCATTTGAGGACGCTATGGAAAATGGAGATGAGTATTTAGCTGACATAGGTATGGATATCTCAGCTAATTTAAACTTTCAATGTCGTCAAACAATCTATTTTTGAAATCCATGTATGAACTACTAAGAACAATTCATTTAATTGCAG
>CAYXSW010000013.1:0-45668 GCA_964467915.1 uncultured Marinoscillum sp. | reverse complement strand
AATATTAAAGTAATTCTCAGCTCCATTTTACCAGCATATGAATTTCTATGGAATCTAGGAATATATCCTAGTAATGACATAATTTTTCTTAATAAGAATTTTATAGAATATTGTAAATCTGGCAATGCCATATATGTTGATTATCATTCATCAATGAAAGACAAAAGAGACGGACTTAAAGATGAATTCACATACTGGAGAGATGATTTTAATGGATATGATGGAGTTCATCCCAATAAAAAGGGTTACTTAAAAATGGAAAAAATAATTTCAAAAACTTTAAAAAAAATACTCTAATCCATTAACTCATTAAAGGTCTTAAGAACCTCTTCATATTTTTCTTTAGAAATTTCATATGTCATTTCATGAGTTTTGGTAGGTAAAGAAGTAGTATTATTTAACTCCCAACTCATTCCTCCTAATCTGCTTTGTACTGAAGGAGGAGATCCTGAAAATACGTCAGCATAGTTTAAGCTTCTTGTCCCAGTTAATATCATTTTTAAATCCATCAGAGAACCCTTTTTGTCATTCAATGACTTAACATCTTTATCAGTTGAAGAATTAATTACTTTATTAATTTCCCCATCAACAGTTTCAATTGCACCCTCAATGTCGGAAACAAGATTTTGAAAATTTGAAAATAGTCTGTCAAACTTAACTTGGAAGGCAAATAATTTCTCCCTATCATCTTGGGAGGATTTACTTCCTAATTGTTCAACTTTAAATTTTATTTTATCTGATAATGAACTTAAAATGTTATTTTCAAATTTTTCTAAATGAATAGTATAAATACCTGGAGGTACTAAGGGGCCAGAATAATTATTTTCTTCATCAATATTTCTATTTGAAAAAGTTCTGAGATCCCAATACTTTTCATGGTAACCTTTAGTTCTATTTGCATTAATCCTCCTTATAATATCTCCTTTACTATTCATTATTGTAAGTAGTATCTTAGGATTTTTTTCCTTGGATTCTTCTTCTAAAACCTGAGTTGTAGGATAATTAATAGTCTCACCTCTACTAGACTTTATTTTATCATCCTCCTGTCTAGACTCATATCTTGATTTTAAATCATCCTTTAAGTAATAAGATAATTTAAGCCCATAAGTAGGGTTTGGTGAGGAAAAAAAGTTGTGACCAGTAGCTGATTTTTCTGGTGAAGCAACAATATACTGGTATACATCTTTGACTGAAAATAAGTGAGCATCTTTTGATAATAATTCACTTTTAAATTCTCTTATTGGGGAGTAATCATCAACAATATAAAAACCTCTACCAAATGAAGCAGCAACAAGATCATCTTCACCCTCATGAATTTCGAGATCTCTTATAGGAATAGTTGGTACAGCTTGGAATTCATTCCATGAGCTACCTGCATTAACAGAATAAAACATACCAAATTCAGTCCCTACAAATAGCAAATTAGGATTTAAATGATCTTCAACTATTGTCCATACGAAATTGTTTTTAGGTAAATTAGATGCAATAGAATTCCAAGATTTTCCGCCATTTCTTGTAACAATAAGATATGGTTTAAAGTCACCATATTTATGATAGTTAAATGATACATATATTGTATTGATATCATGCTTTGAAGCAATAACATCAGTAACATAGGCTCTTGATGGAACTCCATTAAAGTTCTCATAAGTTTCCCAATTATCACCGTTATCTCTTGTTACCTTAACAAGCCCATCATCTGTACCAACAATAATTAATCCTTCTTGAAGTCTTGATTCATCAAGAGCAACTATTGTTCCAAGAGGAGAAGTAAAAACATTTTTAAAGATTGCGTCAACACTCCAAACCTTACCCATAACTTTCATTTTGTTTCTATCTTCATCTCTTGTCAGATCTGGACTAATTTTCTGCCATGAGTCTCCTCTATCGTCACTCTGAAATAAATAATTTGCAGCAAAGTAAAGCCTATCAGTATTATGAGAACTAATCACAAGAGGTGAATCCCAATTCCACCTAAAAGCAGATTCATTAGGACCTGGCTGTGGTCTAATTCCTATTTTCTCTCCATTTGACTTATCATATCTCATTATTCCTGCATACTGAGACATAGTATATAATATGTTTGGGTCTGATGGATCTACCCTAACCTGAAACCCATCTCCTCCTGTTGTAACAAACCAATCACTATTTCTGATACCTGACCTATTTTTTGTTCTAGAAGGACCACCAAAACTATCATTATCTTGTGTTCCGCCATATACATTGTAAAATGGTTTCTGATTATCAATTCCTACCCTATAAAGCTGGATAATAGGTAGATTATCTATAAATCTCCAAGTCTTCATCCTATCAAAACTCTCATATATTCCTCCATCGCAGCTGATCATTATATAATCAGGGTCATCAGGGTCGAAAAGAACATCATGACTATCAACATGTTTCTTATTTTCAGGTATTCTTTCGAATGTCTTACCTCCATCCTCAGTAACATAAGACCTCATATCTACTGAGTACACTTTATCAAATTGATGAGGATCAGGGAATATCTCAACGTAGTACTGAGAATCTACAACTTGATAATTACTCATTTTCTTCCATGTCTCACCATAATCTTCTGATCTGTAAAAACCTTTAGTTTTTTCTTTAGCTGTAATTAAAGCATAAACAACATTTGATTTTTGAGGGGAAATAGCAAGTCCTATCCTTCCTAAATCTCCTCCAGGAAGTCCATTTTTTAACTTTTTCCAAGTCTTTCCTTTGTCAATAGATTTAAAAATCCCGCCATCTGGACCACCAGCAATAATTATTCCAAAATGTCTTCTTCTTTGGTATGTACTTGCGTACATAACATTATTATTATTATGGTCCATAACCACATCCGATATTCCTGTATCATCGTTAACATGTAATATCCGAGTCCAGTTCTTACCTCCATCAGTAGAGTTATATAAACCCCTCTCACCACCAGATCTCCAAAGTGGTCCTTGAGATGCCACAAAAATATTATCAGAATCATTTGGATCAACTATAATTTTAGCAATATGTTCAGATGTTTTAAGTCCCATATTTACCCATGTGACTCCCCCGTCAATACTTTTATATATACCATCTCCAAAACCTACAGATCTTTGACTGTTGTTCTCTCCTGAACCAACCCAAAGTATTTTAGAATTATTAGGATCCATAGTAATTGTCCCAATTGAAGATGATCCATAATGTTCAAATATTGGAATCCAAGTAGTTCCTGAATTCTCAGTTTTCCAAATATTGCCTGAGGCAACTGTAACATACCAAATGCTTTTATCTGAGTGATCCTTAATAACCTTTGTTATTCTTCCTGAGACTTTAGCAGGGCCTATATTTCTGACTGGTATATTATCAAATAATGACGTTTGAATTGTTTGAATACCTTTTTTTTGTGCAGAAAGGTCAAAAAATATAAACGATAAAATTAGTGTAAAAAGCAAATTTGAGTTTTTCATAATGTGGTTTATTTAAATCAAATATATATTTTTTAAAAAATAAATTATTTAGTATAATAAGAAAAAATAAAATTTATGAAAAAATTATTTGAACAAGATCATGATAGGTTTGATGGGATTCGCCCTATCAATATATATGGGATGAGATTTATTTATATTTTGATGGCTACACTTCTGGCTATGGATGTTTGGACTCATATAATCACCTATGATCAGAAGTGGGATCCAAGTGATGCGATGAACTGGAGTGTCTGGGCTGCATTCACATTATTTGCAGTTATTGGAATTTTTCATACAGTTAAAATGATCCCCATTATGGTTCTTGAAATTGTTTACAAAACTATTTGGTTAATTTTAGTTGCTCTCCCATTGTTCCAAGATGGCAATCTTTCTGATGATACGACGGATGGGATGATTTTTCCTTTTATACTAGTGATATTGCCTGTAATCTTTGTTCCATGGGGTTATGTAGTAAAGAAATACATTAAGCCCTTTAATTAGGACTTTTATTTAATATTTTCCTTTATAAAAAAAATAATCTGTCACGAAAAGGATAAGAAATAGAAATATAGAAACAGCAAAAAAATCTTTATTAAGTCCTGGAATCATCTCATCCATTATACTCCATCCAGATAAAAGATAAATTATATAATTAATTAATATAAGGAGTATATAACTTCCAACTCCTGACTTAATAGAATTAAAAATTTTATTCTTCATATTACCTCAAATTTATCAATATCTGGATATAAGAAATTATTATATGGGTATCTCTTTATATGTATTTTTCTAACCTCTCTATATACTGTTTTTTTAAATTGATCAATATTGGTTTTCTTAGTTGCAGACATAAAAACTACATTTTCACCAAGTTTAGAAATCCATGTCTCTTCCCATTCTTTTAAAGAAAAATTCTTTTCTGAATAATCATTAATTAAGTCAGTTTCATCATAATCTTCTTTCTTATAGTTATCTATCTTATTAAAAACAACTATTGATGGCTTATTATGTCCATTAATTTCCTCTAAAATTTTATTTACAGAGTCCATATGCTCCTGAAAACTTGGGTGGGATATATCAACCACATGAATCAATAAATCTGCCTCTCTAACCTCATCTAAAGTACTCTTAAATGATTCAATAAGCTGAGTAGGCAGTTTTCTAATAAAACCTACGGTGTCCCCTAATAAAAATGGAAGATTACCTATAACAACTTTTCTTGTTGTAGTATCTAGTGTTGCAAAAAGTTTATCTTCTGCAAAGACACTTGATTTACTTATTGAATTCATAAGTGTGGACTTCCCAACATTAGTATAACCAACAAGAGCTGCTCTTATCAACTTTCCTCTATTTCCTCTTTGTACAGACATCTGCTTATCAATAGTTTTAATTTTAGACTTCAACAAAGCAATTTTATCTCTAACAATTCTTCTATCAGTCTCTATCTCAGTTTCTCCAGGACCTCTCATACCAATACCACCCTTCTGTCTCTCAAGGTGAGTCCACATACCTCTTAACCTTGGAAGAAGGTACTGACACTGAGCAAGTTCAACTTGAGTTCTTGCATAGCTAGTCTTTGCCCTCTGAGCAAAAATGTCCAAAATTAAATTGGTTCTATCTAAAACTTTAATTTTCAGAATCTTGCTTATATTTTTTTCTTGTGCAGGTGATAATTCATCATCAAATACTATGGCCTGAATATTTTTTGCTTTAACATAAGTATTTATTTCATCCATCTTACCCTTCCCTATTAATGTACTTGGATTTGGAGTATCAATCTTTTGGGTAAATCTTTTCTCAACTACCCCTCCAGCAGTAATAGATAAAAACTCAAGTTCATCAAGATACTCTTGGGATTTTTTTTGATTCTGATTCTTATTTATAAGGCCAACAATAACTGTCTTTTCCATTTTATATGTACCAAAGGTGGGAATCGAACCCACACTCCCGAGGGAACACGATTTTGAATCGTGCGCGTCTACCAGTTCCGCCACTTTGGCAAGTGGAAGCAAAAATACATTATTTACTATAAAAAATTTATGGTGATAGGAGTATGATTTTTTATGCCTAACAAATTAGAGGCATTACCTCTATTCATCCCAATTTCAAGGTTATTATTATAATTAAAAAGAGCATATAAATCAGCTATTCCAACATCATTATATGAATCAGATATTGTAATTATTTTGTCAACACCTAAGTTAATCTCAAAATTTCCTGTGTGTCTTGATAACATATTATAAAAATCTGACTTAGATATATTGGTGATAATATTTCCATAATTATCAATCCTTATTGAGTGTCCTATTATTTGATTTTTCTGAATTCTAACCTCTCTATCTAGGTACTGCCTTACATTTTTTGATGGATTACCTAAAGTAGTGTAATTTATTCCAGAAGCTAGCTTTGATGCTACTTCACCCATAAATTTTTCTGGAAAAGAAGAATGTATTTTTCCATCTAATTTGATTGCATTTAAATTTTCACTTGAATCAATTAAACTTATTATTCCTGAATCATATGTAATAATAAATTGATTGTCTAATTGAAATAAAAGAATATCGGAATGATCATCAGAATTATTTACAGCAATTATATGAACAGAATTATCAGGAAACTCACTGAACACATTTTTAAAAACATAAGCAGCATGAGATAAATCATATTTTTTTATTTCGTGAGATATATCAATTACTTTATTATTAGGGTTATACTTTAATATAGAAGCTTTTACTGATGCAACATAATGATCAGTTGTACCAAAATCTGAAATAAAGGTAATTATTGACATAAGCAAATTGAATAATTTTTAAATTTGCATCAAAAAAAGATATAATAAATTTTGGTAGAAAAAATAATAGACCTTTATAATATTGAGTTAGTTAGTTTTTTAGGTGTAAAAAATAAAAATATTCAGGAGCTTGAAACAGCTTTTCCAAAAACCAAAATTGTTTCTAGAGGAAATAAAATTTCAATAAAGGGCAATAAAACACAAATTATTGAAGTTGAAAGCATTATAAATTCTCTTTTGATACATTTTGAAAAGTTTGGAAAGGTAGACAGAAAAATAGTTTTAAATCATATCAAAAATGGACATAGTAACGAAGAAAGTGAGTCTATTATTTACGGTTCTAATGGTAATAAAATATTAGCTAAAACCTCAAATCAAAAGAAAATAGTTGAACTGCACTCAATAAATGATTTGTTATTTGTGATAGGTCCAGCAGGAACTGGAAAAACTTATATTAGTGTAGCTTTAGGAGTTAAAGCACTAAAAGAAAAAAGAGTTAAAAAAATAATAATTACAAGACCAGTTGTTGAAGCTGGAGAAAACCTTGGATTTTTACCAGGAGACCTTCAAGATAAAATTGATCCCTATCTTAAACCAATTTACGATGCTTTAGAAGACATGATTCCTATATCCAAGATGAAAAACTTCATTGAAAATAAAACTATTGAGATTGCTCCTTTAGCATACATGAGAGGAAGAACTCTCAAAAACGCTTTTATTTTGCTTGATGAAGCCCAAAACACTACTGAATCCCAACTCAAGATGTTTCTGACAAGGTTAGGTAAAAACTCAAAAATGATAGTAACAGGAGATGTATCACAAATAGATTTAAGGAAAAATCAATCATCAGGACTTGTTGATGCTCAAAATAAGTTAAATAATTTAGAAGGAGTTGGTTTTACCTTCTTAGATAGCTCTGATGTATTAAGACATAGGTTAGTTAAAAAGATATTAGATAAATATCAGAGGTTATGAAAAATATCATAATTGATTATGACTCGACATTCATAAAAGTTGAGTCATTAGATGAATTATCAAGACTTTCTAAAAATAATAATATCGAATTTGAGGAGAAAATTAGAAAAATTACAAATTTGGGTATGGAAGGGAAAATTTCTTTTTCCGAATCTCTGCAAAGAAGAATAGAACTAATTGAATCTGATAAGGATGATATAAAAAAAACCGTTTCTTTTCTAAAAAAAAATATTTCCGAATCATTTAAAACTAATATTAATTTTATTAAAGAAAATAAAAAAAGAATATTCATAGTCTCTAGTGGATTTCATGAGTTAATTGACCCAATAGTCACAGAATTTGGAATAAGAAGCCAAAATATTTTTGCTAATAATTTTCTTTTTGAAAATAATAAAATAGTTGGTTTTGACAATAAAAACCCTCTTTCCATGTCAAAAGGCAAAGCTAATATTGTAAAAAATTTGAGGTTAAGAGGTGATACATATGTTATTGGTGATGGCTATACAGATTTTGAAATAAAGAAAGAAGGACACGCAAAATATTTTTATCTTTTTACAGAAAACATTAAGAGAGATTCTATTGTAAAAAATGCAGATTATTTACTAAAATCGCTAGATCAATTTATTAAAATATATAAATGAAAAAATTATCTTTTCCCAAGTCTAAAATAAAAGTTCTACTTCTTGAAAAACTTGATAAATCAGCAAAAGATTTATTTGAAAGAGAAGGATATGATGTAGAAACATATGATGGCAGCTTAAGTGAAGAAAAATTGACTAGTAAAATTAAGAAAGTTTCCATACTAGGGATAAGGTCTAAAACTAATATATCAAAAAAAGTTATTGAATCAGCAAATAGGCTATTAAGTATTGGGGCTTTTTGTATAGGGACAAATCAAATAAACATTAAAGAATGTACAAAAGCGGGGATAACAGTTTTTAATGCTCCATATAGTAACACAAGATCAGTAGTAGAAATTGTTATTGGTCAGATAATTAACTTAATGAGAAGTATTGTTGATAAATCAAACGACTTACATGATGGGACATGGAGAAAAGATTCTATTAACTCCTATGAAATAAGAAATAAAACAATTGGAATTATTGGGTATGGAAACATTGGATCTCAACTTTCCGTAATTTGCGAATCTCTAGGTATGAGAGTTATTTACTATGATATAATTGATAAACTATCTATTGGAAATGCAAAAAAATATGAAACTCTAGATTCATTACTAAAAGAGTCTGATATTGTATCTCTTCATGTTGATGGTAGAAAAGACAATACAAACCTTATTGGGGAGAGAGAAATTAATTTAATGAAAGATAAATCTATTCTTATTAATTACAGTAGAGGGAATGTTGTGGATATCAGTTCATTAAAAGAAAATTTGAAAAATAATAAATTATTGGGAGCTGCAATTGATGTTTTTCCTAAAGAACCACTAAGTAATAGTGAAAAATTTGAATCTTCTCTTAGAAGAACAAAAAATTTAATATTATCACCTCACATTGGAGGAAGCACAAAGGAGGCTCAGAAAAATATTGGAACTTATGTGCCCGATAAAATTATTGATTTTGTTAATACAGGAAATACTTCTAGTTGTGTTAATTTCCCTGAGTTATCACTTCCAGAACAAAAAGATTCTCATAGATTAATTCATATCCATACTAATGAGCCAGGAGTTCTTTTAGAAATTAATAAAATCATATCTAAATTTAATATTAATATAAAAGGTCAATACTTAAAGACAATTGAAGATATAGGATACGTAATAACTGATATAGATAGAGAATATAACAATGATGTTGTACAGAGATTAAAGAATATTCCCCAAACAATAAGATTAAGAGTTTTATACTAATAAAATGAAAAAAATCTATTTTACTCCCGGTCCATCAGAATTATTTTTTACTGTAGAAGAACATATTAAAAGTGGATTGAAAAACCATATATACTCAATATCACACAGAAGTAATGAATTCAAAATAATTTACGAGTCATGTGTTCTCAACCTAAAAGAATTAATCAATATTCCAGACGGGTATCACGTATCATTTTTATCATCTGCAAATGAAATTTGGGAAAGATTAATTCAAAATCTAGTATTAGAGGATTCTGGTCATTTCATTAACGGTTCATTTTCCCAAAAATTTTATGAATTTTCCTTATTAAATAACATTAATGCAAAATCTTACTTATTTGATAAAGAAGAGTATTCAACAGATAACTTATCTGACACACATGAATTATTATCTCTGACATTAAATGAGACAAGTACTGGTATCATGTGTAATAAAAAAAAAATATCAGATATTAGATCAAAAGCAATTAAATCAATAATTTCATTAGACTGTGTCAGTGGTTTACCATCAATTCCATTTAATATTATAGATGTTGACACATTCTACTTTTCAGTTCAAAAATGTTTTGGTTTACCTTCTGGATTAGGTGTATGGGTTTATAATGATAAATGCTTAGATAAACATTATAAAATAAAAGAAAAAAAAATAACAGGAACATATCACTCACTTGACAGATTACATAAAATGTCATTAAAAAATCAAACACCAGAAACACCTAATGTACTTGCTATATATGTATTGTCAAAAGTTTTAGAAGATATGAATAATATTGGGCTGGAAACAATAATTAGAGATACTAACTACAAATCATCATTGATTTATAATACTATTGACAGACATCAAGACCTAGACACATTTATAAAAAACAAAACCCTTCAATCTAAAACTATAGCCATTGCAACAACTAAAAAAGAAAGTTCTCATTATATTGAAAAACTCGAAGAAAAAGGACTTATAATAGGAAAAGGATATGGCTCTGCAACAAATCAGATAAGAATTGCTAACTTTCCTACACATTCTAAAGAAGTTTTTGAACTTCTTTGTGATGAATTAAATAGTATTTAATGAAAACATCTATAGTTACTGGTGGAGCAAGTGGAATTGGCCTAGAGTTTGTAAAACTTCTACTAGAAGATAACTATAAGGTGTTTATCGTAGATAATAATAAAAAAAATTTAAAAGGTCTTGAAAAAAAACTTGAATCAAAAAACTTTGAGTGCATCTATCAAGATATGAGCAAAGCTAAATCACCTAGGAAAATTTATAATAAACTCAAGCAAAAAAATATTGATATATTAATTAATAATGCCGGGTTTGGAGTATTTGGAAAATTTTATAAAACAAAATGGAAAATAGAGAAAAAGATGATTAATCTTCATGTCCTCAACACAACATATCTCACAAAATTATTTTTAAAAGACATGGTCAAAAAAAATAATGGAAAAATTTTAAATATTGCATCTTTAGCAGGATTTCACTCTGGTCCACTTATGTCATTATATTATGCAACTAAGGCATATATTTTGCACTTTACAGAAGCAATTTCTAATGAGGTTAAAGGAAAAAATATTAGTATATGTGTATTATGCCCCGGACAAACTAAAACTAACTTCCAACAAAATGTATCATCTAAGAAAAATAAAATAAATTTTAATACTGGATGTCCAGCAAAAGTTGCAAAATATGGATATAAAGCATTAAAAAATAATATTACAGTATCAGTTCCAGGTCTAATTAATAACTTTGTTGTTTTCTTAGGAAGAATCTTACCAAGGTCAACCTCAACAAATCTTGTCAGATATATTCAAGAAAAAAATAGATATTAATTTATCTTTAAATGTCAAATTTTAATTTTAGTATCTCTTAAAGAATGGATAAAAATTTAATTAAAAATGAGATTAAAAAACTTAGAGAAGATATAGAATATCATAATAAGTTATATTATGACGAGGACAAGAATATAATTTCAGATTTTGAGTATGATCAAAAAATGAATGATCTCATTAAACTAGAAAAAAAATATCCTGAATTTAAATCTTCCTCTTCTCCAAGCATTAAAATTGGAGGTAACATAACAAAAGAGTTTAAGACATATAAACATTCTTTGAAAATGTTGTCTTTATCAAATACTTATTCAGATGAAGATCTAGATGAATATGATAAAAGAATAAAAAAAAATCTTAGTAAAGAAAATATTGAGTATACATGTGAGTTGAAATATGATGGAGTTGCGTTGAGTATTTTATATGAAAATGGAAAATTTAAAAGAGCAATTACAAGAGGGGATGGAAATTATGGTGATGATATCTCTAATAATGTTCTCACGATAAAGACATTACCAATAAAATTAAAAAATAATATAATTTCAAGTCTTGAAGTAAGAGGTGAAGCATTTATATCTAAAAATGATTTTAAAAAACTAAATGAAGAAAAGAGAAAAAAAAATGAACAGTTATTCTCAAATCCTAGAAATACAGCTTCAGGTTCCCTTAAATTACAAGATTCATCACAAGTAGCTAAAAGAAGAATTAATTGTTTCATTTACTCATTAAATACAGACATTGATAATATTAAAACCCATAAAAAAAGCTTAAGCTTTTTAAAAAATATTGGATTTAATGTGCCTGAAACTTTTAAAAAGTGCAATAACATTAATGAAGTGAAAGAATATATTAATTTTTGGGAGTCAAGAAGACATGATCTTGATGTAGAAACAGACGGTATTGTTATAAAAGTAAATAATCTAGACTATCAAAAAAAGCTTGGTAATACATCTAAGAGTCCAAGGTGGGCAATTGCATATAAGTATAAAGCTGAGAGCAAAGAGACAAGAATAAAAGATATTCAGTTTCAAATAGGAAGAACTGGCGCAATAACACCTGTAGCTATCCTCGAACCAGTACATATAGGGGGGTCAATAGTGAGAAGAGCATCGCTACATAACGCTAATGAAATAGAAAGATTAGATGTCAGATTAGGTGATTATGTTAATATTGAAAAAGGGGGAGAAATAATTCCAAAAATTACTTCAGTAATAAATGAAAAAAGAGATTCTAAATCAATTAAATTCTCATTTATAAAAAATTGTCCCCATTGTAAAAGTGAACTAGTCGTTGAAGAAAATCAAGCTATACATTATTGTAAAAACGATATGTTTTGTTCACCTCAAATATCAGGAAAAATTGAACATTTTATAAGTAAAAATGCAATGGACATTGAAAATATAGGCCCAGAAACAATTAAAGGGCTTGTTAAAAAAAAAATTATATATAATCCTTTTGATTTGTATAGAATAAAATATGAGGATATTATCAATCTCGAATTTAAATTAAATGAAGAGGAGAAGATAAGGTCTCTAAAGAAAAAGTCTTGTGAAAAAATCTTATCTAGTATAGAAAAATCAAAGGAAAAACCGTTTTCTAATTTACTTTTCGCACTAGGTATTCGTTATGTTGGGAAAACAACTGCAGAAAAATTAACATCTCATTTTGAAAACATAGATAATTTGGTAAATGCTGATTTCAACAAAATAATTCAAGTAGATGAGGTGGGGGATAAAATAGCTGAAAGTATAATTAACTATTTCTCAAAAGATGAAAATATTGAATTAATAAATAATCTAAAAAATGTAGGCTTAAAACTCACAGAGAAATCAAATAATATTAATAAATCTGATAAATTAAATGGACTTAACTTTGTTATTTCAGGGAAGTTCTTAAAATTTTCTAGGGAAAGTTTACAAAATGAGATAATAATTAATGGAGGTAAAATTTCAAAATCTTTATCTTCAAAAACAAATTTCTTAATTGCAGGAAAAAATATGGGTCCAAAAAAGAAAATTAAAGCAGAAGATTTAAAAATAAAAACAATTAATGAAGATGATTTTATCTTAATGATATGAAAATACTCCTACCTACTATTAACAAAATAAATAATAAGAGATTAAAGATAAATAGGGCGTCTATTAGTTATCCAAAATCTAATCATATTGGAATTCTATATTCATATATTGATGAAAATAAACAAAAGGCAATAAATGAATTAGTAAAAAATTTAAAAAAAGATGGGAAGAGAGTTGACTTGTTACCTGCAATAACTAAAAAAAATGCAGATAATAGATATTTCAAAACATTCAAAATTGATGAAATAAGTACTTTTGGGAAATGGAAAAATAATAATGTTAATTTATTTATATATCAACAATACGATTTCATTATATATCCAGATTTAAAACTTACCCAAGAAATGGAAAATATCTTAATAAACTCATATTCAAAATGTAGAGTGGGATTTATTGAAAATAAAACTAATATTTTTGAGCTTATTTTGAAATCAGATTTAGAATTTGATATAGATCACAGACTTACTAAGCTTTATAAATACCTTATAAAATTAAAATAAAAAAGGTGGTTAAATATAACCACCTTTAATATTAAAAACTTTTTCTTTTAGTAATTAAGAAGCGTTTTTTCTAGCTTGAACTTCTTTTCTAACGTCTTGAGCCCAAACCTTAAGAGCTTGCATTCCTTTTCTTACTCTAGTTCCAGCTGCTTTATTCCCTTTATCATAAAATTTAGCAAAATCAGGACCTAAATCACTTACTAGGTTAGATAATTCATCGTATCTACTCATCTTATATAAAATTTAAATTAAAAATAGTACTGGCTTCAATTTAAGTAAAAAAAGGTAATAATTCTATAAGATTAGGGCGTTTTTTAAAGATTTTATGACAAAACCGCTCCTTTTTCACCCATTTCTTGATAAATTCCCTTATCAAGCTTCTTTTTTACCTCTTTAAATGTGTTAATTGTCTGTTTTACATCTTCTAGAGTATGTGATGCAGTTGGAATAATTCTTAACATTATTACACCTTTAGGCACAACTGGATAAATAACTCCAGAACAGAATATACTATACTCTGATCTTAAGTCTTTTATTAGATTGGTACATTCATAAACATCACCTTTTAATATAATAGGAGTTACTGGAGATTGTGTTGTTCCAATGTTAAATCCATTTTCTTTTAATCCTCCTTGAATTGAATTTACAATTTCCCACAACTTTTCTTTAAAAGAAGGATTAGACCTTATCAATTCTAGTCTTTTTAAATTACCAATTACTAATGGCATAGGTAATGACTTGGCAAAAATTTGAGATCTAAGCTTATATCTTAAATTATCTATAATATCAGCTTTTCCTGAAACAAAGGCACCTATACTAGCCATTGACTTAGCAAAAGTTGAAAAAAATAAATCAATTCCATCTTGGACACCTTGCTCCTCTCCAGTACCAGCACCAGTTTTTCCCATAGTTCCAAAACCATGAGCATCATCAACAAATAGTCTAAAACTGTAATCTTTTTTAAGTGAAACTATCGAAGATAAATCTCCCATATTTCCAGACATACCAAAAACTCCCTCAGTAATAACTAAAATTCCTCCTCCAGTTTCCTTAACAATTTTTTTTGCTCGATCTAACTGACTCTTTAAGTTATCAATATCATTGTGTGGATAGACAAATCTTTTACCAATATGCATTCTTAAACCATCAATTATACATGCATGACATTCAGAATCATAAACAACAACATCTTTTCTATCAAGTAGAGCATCAACAATAGATAATACGCCTTGGTATCCATAATTAAGTAGAATAGTATCTTCTTTTTTCACAAATTCAGATAATTCTTTCTCAAGTCTTTCATGATGTACTGAATTACCTGACATCATTCTTGCGCCCATTGGATATGATAAACCCCAATCTCTAGCTGCTTGAGCATCAGCTTCTCTTACATCGGGATGATTGGCTAGGCCTAAGTAATTATTTAGACTCCAATTCAAGACATTCTTTCCTTTAAATTTCATTCTTGGACCAATTTCACCTTCCAACACAGGAAACATGTAATAATTGTCGTCAATGTGAGAATAAGCACCTAAAGGACCTTTATCTTTTAGAATTTTTGCAAATAAATCCATAAGTCTGTTGAGTTATATTCTTGCAAAAATAACAACTAATGATTTAATTTTTAAAAAGATGATGAAAATGTTTATGAGCCAATTTCAATGGTAACTCCAGATTTATTTTCACCATTAGAGTTATCAACATTCTTGTCATTAAGTTTAGTGACATTTACCTTAGTATCGTCTTTTAGTTTCTGAGTAATAGCTATATAAGGACCACTTATAACCTTGTCATTTTCCTTAAGACCAGAAAGCACTTCAATGTTTTCAAAATCACTTATTCCAGTAGTTACCTCAACCATTTTTGCCTTTCCATTGTCGTCAACATAAACAATTTGCTTAATAGTCTCATTTCCAAGACTATCTTTTTCATTTTTAGTTGTTACTGATGAGATTGGCACAAGTAATATTTGATCTTTTTCTTGAGTAATTATCTCAACACTTGCAGTCATACCAGGTTTAAATGGATTTTTTATTCCTTCTTCAATTATTAAATTCTTAAATGATTCATTTAACACTCTTATCTTTACTTTAAACTCAGTAACGGCATCAGGAGAAGGTTTAGGATTAGCTGTGCTAGCAATTTCAGTAACTATCCCCTTAAAAACTTGGTCATATGTATTATATGCATCTACATCAATATTTGTTGTATCACCAATTTCAACCCTGACTATATCATTTTCGTTAACATCTACCCTAACCTCCATAATTGATAAATCTGCAATTCTTAGAAGTTCAGTTCCAGCCATTTGTGAAGTACCTACTACTCTCTCACCAAGTTCAACACTTAGGAGTGAAACAGTACCTGTCATTGGGGCAACTATACTAGTTTTTCTTAGGTTTTCCTCAGACTCATCCACAGTTGCTTTTGCACTTCTCACAACATATTCACTTGCTTTTACACTTTGTTTACTAGACTCTAAATCTTGAGTAGACACCTTAAAATTTGTTTCAGCAATTTCATATTCAGAATCTGAAATAACATTTTGTTCAAATAAAGATTTTTGTCTATTAAACTCTAACTGTGACCTTAAATACTGTGCTTCAGACCTTGACAAATTTGATTTAGAACTTAAAAGATTAGCTCTAACTTGATTATAATTAGCTTTTGCCCTCTCTAAAGCATTTATAAAATTATCCGGTCTTATTTTAACTAAAAGCTTTCCTTCATCCACAAAATCTCCTTCCATTATTGTAAGTTCAATAATCTCTCCAGGTACTTCAGGACTTACCCTAACTTCAACCTCGGGCTGAATCTCACCAGATGCAGTAACTAATTCAACAATTTTTCCTTTTTTAGCTGTCATTACCTGTACGTCAATAGGTTTTATTCCACCTATCCACCCTAACCTCTGGCCGACAGTAATTGAAATTATACTTATAATTACTATTAAACCGCCTATTAATAATTTTTTATTTTTCATGTCCTAAAATGTTAATTTTTTACCTTGATAAAAGTCCAAAACTTTTAATTTAAATATATAATCATATTTTGAAGATAATAAATCATTTGATGCTCTGAATAAGTTATTGTTTGAAATCTGATATTCAGTGTAATTTACTGACCCTAAATTATACTGACTTTTAATTATCCTAAATGATTCTTCAAGAGCTCTCACCTGTTTTAAAGATGCAGCATAAGATTTAGATGCAGCCAGTGCATCATTGTATGATGTCTCAATAGTCTGTCTTACTTGATTTCTTGCCTCAATAACATTTATATCTGCAAGTTCTTTATTCAACTTAGCTCTCTTAATATTAGAAGATGTCTGGTATCTATTAAATATTGGAATCGAAATTGAAAATGAAAGTGACTTGCTTAAGTAGTCTTTCCACTGTTCAGCTAATGTGAAATCTTTATCTGAACCTACAACATTAGGAACTAATGATAATGTTGAAACAGTTTCTAAGGGGTTATTAGTTAAATATCCTATGGTTGTTGGCTGCATGGTAAATCCATCATAAAATTCCCTCTGCCTATTAGCAAAACTAGAGTAGTTTGAACTAAAGTTAGAAGACACACTTACTGTAGGATATCTTCCACTCCTTGAAATCTTTAAATCATAGAGACTTGATTTAGCATTTTTTTCTGCACTTTTAATCTCAGGAAGAATATTTACTGCTATCTCATACATATCATTTGGATTAGATTCTATCACAGTTGATGGAGATAATTCAACATTAGGTTTAACTATCTTAATCTCTTTGTTAGTTTCAAGTAATAGAAGTTGTTTTAGTTGTAAAATTGATAACCTATAATTATTCTCTTGTTGTATTAGACTCACCTCATCACCAGCTAACTGTGCTTCTAAATTGAGTTTATTAATTACTGGAATAGAACCAGCATCAACTAATTTAGTTGTTCTATTTAGTTGTTCTTGAGTTGACTGAACCTGAAATCTGGCATTATCTAATCTATCTGTACTTAATAATACATTTAGATAAAAGCTGACAACATTTAACATTACACTATTTCTAGTATTTTCTAAATCAAAAACACTCTTTTCTAATAATGTTTTTGATTTTTTAATATTATTTCTAACAGAAAAACCTGAAAAAATATTAAAATTAGATGAAGCACTAATCCCTGAAAAACTAGAATTATTAGAAATGAAAGTATTTGTTGTAGGATCTATAGATCTACCATAATTATTCCCATAATTAGAAAATAAGTTTAAGGTAGGTGCTTGTTGTAATATTGACTGGTTATATCCAACTTTTTGAATTTGTTCGTTAATAATACTTCTTTTTAGTTGTAAATTATTTTCAAGGGCAATTTCAAGACACTGCTCTAAGTCTAGCTCAAGATATCTACTTGACTGTGAGTAAGTATTAAATGAAATAAATAAAACTAATAAAATTCTTAACATATATTAATTTGATGTCTTTAGTTATTATATCTTGCATTAAAAGATTTGCAAATATATAATATAGAATGGAATGAAAAAAAATTTATACAGAAACCTGACCCTTTATGTGTGGGTGAGAATTATAATTTAATAGTTTAAAATCATCATATTTAAAAGAGAAAAGATCTTTAACTTTTTTATTAATTTCCATCTTTGGCAAAGTATATAACTCTCTTTCTAATTGTAATTTAACCTGATCAATGTGATTAACATAAATATGTGCGTCACCAAATGTATGAACAAAATCTCCTAGTTTAAGGTTACATACTTGAGCTATCATCATAGTTAGTAAAGCATAAGAGGCAATATTAAAAGGGACTCCAAGAAATACATCTGCACTTCTTTGATAAAGCTGACAAGACAATTTCCCATTTAGAACATAGAATTGAAACATAGTATGACATGGGGGTAATGCCATTGAATCTATAAAAGGAACATTCCAAGCACTAACGATGTGTCTTCTAGAATGAGGATTGTTTTTTAAATTATCTATTAGTTTTATTATTTGATCATGAGTATCTCCCTCTTTACCTTCCCATTTTCTCCATTGTACACCATAAACTGGACCTAAGTTTCCATCTTTATCTGCCCATTCATCCCAAATCCTTACTCCGTTATCATTTAAATATTTGATATTATTATCTCCATTCAAAAACCACAATAGTTCATGTATAATAGATTTTAGATGAAGTTTTTTGGTAGTTATACATGGAAATCCTTCACTTAAATCAAACCTCATCTGATGTCCAAAAATACTAATAGTACCAGTACCAGTTCTATCAGATTTTTTTTCTCCTTTCTCTAGTATTGTTCGTAATAAATTGTGGTATTGCTTCATTTAATTTAAGTAAATTTAAATAGTAAAAACAAATTGATAAACTTTTTAATAATTAAAAGATAATATAGGTAGACTTTATTCCTTATGAAAACTCGAATCATCTTTTTTATCTTAATTCTACTTACATCATTTTATACTTATAATCACTTCAAATTAAAAGAATCAACTGATAATTTATGGGATTTAATTTCATCAAAGTCTTCAATTATTCTAGAATTAGATGAGCCCATAGTTCAGTATAACGAAATGCTTGAATCATCAATTATTAAAAACAGTTTAATTGAAATAAGAAATAATTATGAAGCATTCGATCTTTTCTTAGATAAGAACTTAAATAGTTTTCTTAATTCAAATAAAATTATAATAGCTTATTTCAAATTATCTAATTCCAATTTAGAACCTATATATGTAACATTTAAAGGTGGTTTAGATTTAGATTTTGTATTCCAGAAAATTAAAGACAGAGAAATTGATATCAAAGAAAGAAAGTTTAACAACCAAATTATTTACGAGTCTAAAATAGGAGGAATAAACTATGCTTTTTCTATAATAGATAACATAATTATATTTTCTGAAAATTCCCTCTTAATAGAAGATGCTATAAGAACTAGATCAAACACAAATCTTCAGTTTAAAAATAATAATTCTGATCACTTCACACAAGTAAAAATCAGAAAAGATATTGGTAACTTATACATTAATGAACCTGATATTTTTGATTTAATAAATATTAAATCAAAAAATAAATTTTTATCATACACACAAGGCATTATTCCTGAAAAATCATTCTTTGATGTAAAATTAGAAGATAAAATAGTAAGATTTAACGGCTTCTCATCAACGCTATCTGAAAGCTTTTTTAATGATAAATCGGGACATGATTCAATAATTGATATTTTACCATTTAATACAATATCTTATCTAAATATTAACTCAAGTAACGAAAAAAATTTTTTTAAATTCAATAAAAAAAATCAAGTCAAAAATTTTAGCAAAAATTATAAATTAGAAATAGGAAGAGCTTTGGTTGAGAATATAAAATCTAATAAATATGAAGACATAACTATCCTAAATAGAAAGCCATCATCTGACTTTAAAAGTACAGACTCATTATTATTTAATGGCATTTTTAAATTAAACGATCAAGAACTAAGTAAACTTATAGACTTAGAAATAAGACACGAACAAAGAGAAAAATTTTTTATAAAAAAAGACAATTTTATTATAATATCAGATGAAATTAATTCTCTAATTGATATAAAAGCTGACATCGAAAAAAATAAATTTTGGACAAAGAAGTTAGATATTAGTAAGTTTAGAAATGAAATGAATGAATATCATAATATTTCATTAATAATCGACTTTTCAAAATTTTCAAAAAATTATAGTTCAAATCTAAAATTATTTTCATCCCAGATGAGTTTAATTGACAATAAATTATATTTAAGTTCAAACTTATCTGAAAAAGAAGGTTCCACTGTTAAATCTTCCAATGAAAAAATAGTTAAAGAATTTACAGCTAAAAATAATATAATACTAAAACCAAAAGTTGTTTTTAGTCATTTGGATAATAAACCTGAAGTAATAACACAAGATGAAAAAAATTACATATACCATCTATCAAATGAATTAAATATAATTTGGTCAGATTCAATCGAAAAAATAAATTCAAAAATTTATTCTATCGACTACTATAAAAACAATAAAAAACAAGTTCTTTTTTCAAGCAAAAATAAAATTTATAGCTACGATAGAAAAGGTAATCCTTTAATTGGTTTTCCAATTAAAAACCCCTCAAAAAGTAATATAGAACACTTAAATGTTATTGATTATGATGGATCAAAAAGATATAGGTTAATAACAACACATAAAAATGGTGAGATATACTTCTTAGATAAAAATGGAAGAAAACTAGGTGGATGGGCACCAATGAGAATGGAGGATCAGCTAGTCCAAGAGCCATTACATGCAAGAGTGAGGGGTAAAGACTACATCATTATATTACTTAAAAATGGCTCACTGTATTTGAAAAACAGAAAAGGTTCAAATTATCCTGGATTTCCAATAAAAACTAATAATGATTTTAATAATAAATTAAAAATTAAAATTTCAAATTCACCAAAAAGTAGTGAGGTTCAATTATTAAGTGATAATGGCACACTTTATAAAGTGAATTTTAATGGGAAAATAATTTTTCAAAGAGATCTATTCAGACCTGAAAAAAATTCAAAATTTAAAATGATAAATGATGCTTCAGGAAAAAGTACTTTTATATTTTCATACGATAAAAATCATATTTATATAGAAGATAAAAAACTAGAGTATGATAATATTATGGATCTTGAATTTCAATATTACGACCTCAATAAAAACTCAAAATATTTTGTAATAACTGATAAAAGAGCTAAAAAAACTGTTTTCCTAAACCAAAATTTGAATTTTAATTTAAATGCTATCGATAATGAAAATAAAATATCTATTATGGATTATAAAAATTCGCTTAATGTTTACAAGTCAATAAATAATATTTTATCTGTGATTGAAATAAAAAAATAAATACATTTAAAAGACTAAACTAAACAAAAATGAAAAAAATACTATCATTAATTATTCTACTTACATTTTCTGTAGATTCACAATCTCAAAGAAAGCAAAAGAAAAAAAATACAAATTCGGATTTAATAAGTTATGAAATACCTAATCTGGAATGGAGATCTGTTGGGCCATATAGAGGTGGTCGAGCATCTTCTGTAGCAGGAACTTCTAAATCAAAAAGCACTTATTATTTTGGAGCAACAGGAGGTGGTGTATGGAAAACAACAGATTCCGGTGTTACATGGAAAAATATTTCTGATGGTTATTTTGGAGGATCGATAGGTGCAGTTAGTGTAAGTGAATCTGACCCAAATATATTATATGTTGGAACTGGAGAACAAACTGTCAGAGGGAATGTGTCTCCAGGCTATGGTGGATTCTGGAAATCCTATGATGCAGGAGAGACATGGAAAAAAATGAATTTAAATTTTGACCAAGTTCAAGTAGGTCGTATTGCTATCCATCCAAAAAATCCTGATATTGTCTTGATAGCTGTAATGGGAGACTTGTTTAAAAACAGTAGTAATAGAGGACTATATAAAACAACTGATGGAGGAGATAATTGGAAGAAAGTACTTTATACAAATGATAGAGCTGGAGCAGTTGATGTATCAATAGATAAAAACAATCCTAGAATTGCATATGCTTCTACATGGAATATTAGAAGAACTCCATATAGTCTAGAAAGTGGAGGTGAAGGTTCGGGGTTATGGAAATCTACTGATGGAGGAGATACTTGGAAAAATATTTCAAGTAATGAAGGTCTTCCTGGTGGGACATGGGGAATAAGTGGTGTTGCTATATCACCTGTAAATTCTAAAAAAATATTTGCTCTAATTGAAAATCAAGATGGTGGTTTATATAGATCAGACGACGGTGGAAACTCATGGAAAAAAGTAAATGAAGATAGAAATTTAAGACAAAGGGCATGGTACTATACAAGAGTGTATGCTGATACTCAAAATGAGAATAGAGTTTATGTTATGAATGTTTCATTCTGGAGGTCAGAAGATGGTGGAAAATCTTTTGATAGATATAGAACACCGCACGGTGATCATCACGACTTATGGATAGATCCAGAAAATAATAATAGAATGGTGGTAGCTGATGACGGAGGAGCTCAAGTTAGTAATGATGATGCTGTGAGTTGGTCAACTTATATGAACCAACCAACTGCTCAATATTACAGGGTTGCAACTGACAATAGTTTCCCTTATAATATTTTAGTTGCACAACAAGATAATAGCACACAAAGAGTACCGCACAGAGTTAATTCTGGTGGTATTGGTGAAAGAGATTGGGAAGCGTCTGCTGGTGGAGAAAGTGCACATTTAGCTTCTAAACCTGATAACCCAGAAATAGTATATGGAGGTAGTTATGGTGGATATCTTACTAGACTAGACCATAGCACTGGAGAAACAAGATCAATTAATGTTTGGCCAAATAATCCTATGGGACATGGAGCTGAAGATATGAAATATCGTTTCCAATGGAATTTTCCTATTTTCTTTTCTCCTCACAATGCAGATAAATTATATACCACTTCTAATTACTTTCATGTTACAACCAATGAAGGACAGACTTGGGAAGTTATTAGTCCAGACTTAACAAGAAATGAACCTGAAAAATTGGGACCATCCGGAGGACCTATAACTAAAGATAATACTGCTGTTGAATATTATGCTACAATTTTTGCAGCTTGTGAATCTCCTTATGAAGAAGGGTTGCTATGGGCGGCATCAGATGATGGAATGATTCACATGTCCAAAGACTCTGGAGGAAATTGGAATGATGTCACACCTGCAAATGCTCCAAAACATATAATGTGGAATAGTGTTGATCCTGACCCATTTGTTAAAGGAGGATTATATGTCGCAGGCACATTATATAAAAGTGGTGATTTTAAACCTTACTTATACAAAACAAAAGATTACGGAAAGACTTGGACAAAAATAGTAGATGGCATTCCTGAAAATTATTTTACTAGAGTAGTTCGAGCTGATCATAAAAGAAAGAATCTTCTTTACGCTGGTACCGAATCAGGTGTTTTTGTTTCTTTCGATGATGGTAAGTCGTGGGATTCCTTCCAAATAAACCTTCCCTTAGTACCTATAACAGATATGACTATTAAAAACAACAACTTAATAGCTGCTACACAAGGAAGATCAATTTGGATAATAGATGATCTTACTCCTTTACATCAACTTAATGAATCTAACAACAATAAAAACTTCCATTTATTTAAACCTATTGATAGTTATAGAATGGGATCTCCTAGCTGGGGAGGATCTTCAGCAACTCAAGGGAAAAATCATCATAATGGGGTTGAAGTATTTTTTAATATTGATAAAAAAGTTGTTGATAATAATTCTGATATATCTTTAGAGTTTTTAGATGAAAATAAAAATCAGATCAAAAAATATTCACTTAACGACAAGAAATCACCCCTAAAATTAAATGGCGAAAAAAATTCATTCGTATGGAATATGCGTTACAATAACGCAGAAGGGTTTGATGGCCTTATTATGTGGGCTGCAGGATTAACTGGACCTAAAGCTCATCCAGGTTCATACTTTGTTAAATTAAATGTTGGAGAATCAAGCTTAATTGAAACTTTTAAAATTTTGAAAGATAAAAGAAGTTTATCTTCAGAAGCAGATCTTAAGGAGCAATTTGAATTTTTAATTGGTATTAGAGATAAAGTAACTGATATTCATAACAGTATAAAACAAATAAGGTCAACTAGAGATCAGTTAAATAATCTTAAGGGTAAGCTAGATGAAAGTCATGAGAAAATCAGTAATTCTATAAATGATATTATTTCTAGGATTACGGAAATTGAGGAAAACCTATACCAAACTAAAAATAGAAGTGGTCAAGACCCACTTAATTTTCCAATTCGACTAAATAATAAACTTGCCCATTTATCAAGTGTTGCCTCGAGAGGTAATTATAAACCAACTGATCAGATGTATGGAGTCAGAGATGAGTTGGTAAAATTAATTGATGTTGAGCTTCAAAAATGGAAGGAAATAAAAAGTTCAGAAATAGATAAAATAAATACAATGATTCTAGAAAACAATATTCAATTAATAAGTATTAATTAAATTCGCTTTTTAATTAATACTTATTTTAATGAGTAATATTGTTGCAATTGTGGGACGTCCAAATGTAGGAAAATCAACTTTATTCAACAGGTTAGTTGAAAGAAGGCAAGCAATAATTCATGACGAAAGTGGAGTGACAAGAGATCGTCATTATGGAATATCTGAATGGAATGGAAAATCATTTACTGTTATAGATACAGGAGGTTATGTGGAAAAATCTGAAGATATTTTTGAAAATAAAATAAAAGATCAAGTTGTCCTTGCATTAAATGAAGCTTCTGTGATATTATTTATGGTTGATTGTAAAAATGGATTATCAACTTTAGATATTGATTTTGCTAAAGTGGTTAGACAAATTAATAAAGACATAATAATTATAGCAAACAAAGCAGATAACTATGAATTAGAATTAAATTCTAATGAATTTTATGAACTTGGACTTAGTGATTCACAAATTGTTCCAATTTCATCAATAAGTGGTTCTGGGACAGGCGAATTATTAGATTTAGTTGTGAAAAAATTAGATGATGATTCTGAAGATATAAGTGAGAATCTACCACGTATTTCAATATTAGGGAGACCTAATGTAGGAAAATCATCCTTTATTAATTCAATTTTAGGAGAAGAAAGAAATATTGTTACTAATATATCTGGGACAACTCGTGATTCAATCGATACAAAATATAATTTATTTAAAAAAGAATTTATAATTACAGATACTGCAGGAATAAGAAAAAAGTCTAAAGTAAAAGAAAATATTGAGTTTTACTCTGTTATGAGATCTATTCAAGCTATGGAAAATAGTGATGTTTGCATAATAATGATAGATGCTAAACAAGGATTTGAAAGTCAAGACATGAATATACTTTCACTTGCTGCAAAATATAAAAAAGGAATAATTTTAATGATTAATAAGTGGGATCTTATTAAAAAAGAAACTCATAGCGCTAGAGATTTTGAAGAAAAACTTAATAAAAAAATTAGCCCTTTAAACTTTGTTCCTATTGTTTTTACCTCAGTAATAAACAAGCAAAGAATTCATAAAGTATTAGAATTAGCTATGAACGTATTTGAGAATAGAACAAAAAAAATAACAACTTCTCAACTCAACAATATGATTTTGCCTGAAATTGAAAAATACCCTCCTCCTGCTACTAAAGGAAAATATATTAAAATAAAATACATAACTCAGCTACCTACAAAAACTCCCACAATTGCTTTTTTTTGTAATTTACCTCAATATATTAAGGAACCATACAAAAGGTTTTTAAGTAATAAAATTCGAAAAAAATTTTCTATGGAAGGTGTGCCAATTACATTAGTCTTTAGAAAGAAATGAATTAAGCTCATATCCAATAAATTAAAGGTTTTAATACTATTTTTGTATTATGTCAAGCGGAAAATATAATTTTTTATTAACAGAAAAGAAGTGGCAAAAATATTGGTTAAAAAATAAGACCTTCAAGTCTGAAATAAATAATAAGCCTAAATACTATGTGATGGATATGTTTCCCTACCCATCAGGATCAGGCCTGCATGTTGGTCACCCATTAGGTTATATTGCTTCAGATATAATTTCTAGATATAAAAGACTAGAAGGATATAATGTACTGCATCCTATGGGGTTTGATTCATTTGGTCTGCCTGCAGAACAATATGCTATTAAAACAGGACAACATCCAAAGGAGACTACAGAAAATAACATTAAGAGATTCAAAGAGCAACTGAATACTCTAGGATTATCCTTTGATTGGGATAGAGAAGTGAAAACTAGTGACAGTAGTTACTATAAATGGACACAGTGGATTTTCCTTAAATTGTACAATAGTTATTTTGATACTAAAAAGAATAAGGCTTGTAATATAGATGAGTTAAAAGTACCTAAAAATTTAGAAAAAGATAAAAAGGAGGAGTTTATTGATTCAAAAAGATTAGCCTATATAGATGAAATTGATGTGAATTGGTGTGAAGAATTAGGAACTGTTCTATCAAATGAAGAAGTGATTGGAGGTGTAAGTGAGAGAGGCGGTTTCCCAGTTTTAAGAAAACCAATGAGGCAGTGGGTTATGAGGATTACATCTTATTCTGAAAGATTATTAGAGGATTTAGATTTATTAGATTGGCCTGAGTCTATTAAATTATCACAAAAGAATTGGATTGGAAAATCTGAAGGTGCTGAGATAAGGTTTAAAGTTGATGAAGATAAAGAAATTGAAGTATTTACAACTAGACCTGATACAATTTTTGGTGCTACATACTTAGTATTAGCTCCAGAACACACCTTGATAAATAAGATAACGACAAAAAACCAAGAAAATGAAGTTAAAGAATATATTCTTCAAGCATCTAGAAAAAGTGAACTTGAACGTCAAGAAAACGAAAAAAATAAAACTGGAGTTTTTACTGGTGCCTACGCAATAAACCCCATATCTGAAGAAAAAGTTCCTATTTGGACATCTGACTATGTTCTAGCTAGTTATGGCACTGGTGCTATAATGGCTGTTCCAGCTCATGATGAAAGAGATTATGAGTTTGCTAAAAAATTTAAACTTAATATCAATGAAGTAATTGAAAATGATTCTGATGAATTATGTTTTACAGGAAATGGAAAAATTATTAACTCTCCTAAATATAATGGTCTTGATAACATCAAATTTAAAAAGATTGTTACTGACTTACTAGAGAATAAAAAATTAGGGAAAAAGACAGTAAACTATAAATTACGAGATTGGATATTTACAAGACAAAGATATTGGGGTGAGCCAATACCTATACTGCATTATGATAATAAAAGATTTTCTGTTAATGAAGAAGATTTGCCCGTTAAGTTACCTAAAGTTAAGACTTATCTTCCTACAGATGATGGATCCTCCCCTCTTGCTAGAAATAAAGATTGGAAAAACATTATAATAGATGGAAAAAAATTTGAAAGAGAAACAAATACTATGCCCCAGTGGGCAGGTTCTTGTTGGTATTACCTTAGATACCTTGACCCAAAAAATTCTGAAAGATTTGCAGATCAAAATAAAATAAAATATTGGATGCCAGTTGATCTATATATAGGAGGAGCAGAACACGCAGTTCTACATCTACTCTATGCAAGATTTTGGCATAAAGTTTTATTTGACTTAGACTTTGTCAACACCTCAGAGCCATTTAAGAAACTAGTTAATCAGGGTATGATCTTAGGTAGATCAAATTTTATCTATAGAGTCAAAGACTCAAATAAATATGTTTCGTATAATCTAAGAAGAGATTATGATTACACAAAAATTCATGTTGATGTGAATCATGTTGATAATGATAAATTAAATATTAAAAAATTCATTAACTCATCAAAAGAATTTGAAAATGCAGAATTTATATTAGAAAATAATGAATATATATGTGGTTTTGAGACAGAGAAAATGTCAAAATCAAAAAGTAATGTAGTTAACCCTGATAATATAATTGAGAATTTTGGAGCTGATACTTTAAGAATGTATGAAATGTTTCTTGGTCCAATAGAGCAATCAAAACCATGGAATACAAATGGTATAGAAGGAGTCTTCAAGTTTTTAAATAAATTTTGGTCTTTGTTCTACAAAGAAAATAAAATACATATTTCAGATGATAAACCAGATAAAGAAGAGTTAAAAATCTTACATAATGCTATCAAAAAAATTAAAGAAGATATTGAGAGACTTTCCTTAAATACATGTATAAGTCAACTAATGATAACAGTAAACAGCCTAAGCAAAAAAAAATGCAATAAGAGAAAAATACTTGAACCACTAATTATAATTATTTCACCATTCGCACCACATTTATGTGAAGAGCTTTGGAATATAATTGGCAATACTAAAAGTGTTTCTTTCTCTAAATATCCAAAATTTAATAGTGATTACCTTGTTGAAGATAAATATGAATACCCTTTAATGATAAATGGAAAACTCAGAGCTAAACAATCTTTTAGCTTAAATGTAGATAATTCAGAAATAGAAAAGGGTGTTTTAGAAAATGAAACAATTAAAAAATGGTTGGATGGCAAGAAAATTAAAAAGATTATTATTGTACCTAATAAAATAATAAATATTGTCTCTTAGTTTGATTTCAAACTATCTAAAATTTGAATTTTCATAAAATCTACCCACTCACTATACATCTCCCCTGAAGGATGCAATTTGTCATTAGCAAGTAGGGATGAATCATTTTCAGCAAGTCTAGAGATATCTGTTATATTAAAATACATCACATTATATTTTTCAGATATTGTCCGATTAATTTCATTATAGGCATTAATTTCATCAAAAATTTTTTCTCTTCCTCTTGACTTTCCAAATGGGGTTACTCCATAGTCAGGGATTGAGACTACAAATACATTTTTTTTATTATTAGAATATCCTATTATTTTATTTAATAAGTTTTCGAACTCAACTTTATAATTATTAATACTATAACCTCTAAACTGATTATTTACTCCTATTAATAACGAAACAACATCATACTTTTTTAGATTAGATTTTTTTAAAGTATCAATCAGTTCATCAGTAGTCCAACCTGTTTTAGCAATTATTTTTAAAGAGTCAATTAAATTTATTTGTTCCTTTAACTGATTAGGATAAGAATCTTTAATTTCAATTGACTCACCAATTGTATAAGAATCTCCTAGAGCTAAGTAAGAAAGGCTCGGACGACTATAATCTTTTTCTTTAGAACAAGAAATTAGCAAAAAAGAAAAAGCAAATAATATTCTAATCATTACACAAGTCTCCTTACTATCACCACAAAAACACCAATAAGAAATATAATTATTGAAATTTTATTTACAGTATGCATAGCTTTTAGGCTAAAATTAGATTTATTATTCGGATCTTTTTTTCTAAAGAAATAATTTAATACTTCAGAAAAATCAAAATAATAAGATATTTTACTCTGTTTTTTTTTCATATATGTAATTTAAGGTTCAATCCAGTTACCATCTTCTTTTATTAAGCTAACAAGTTCTTCTACCCCACTTTTGTAATTAATTCCTCTTTTAACAACTTCCTGTCCCTTATATAAAGTTATTTTATCTTTTCCAGAACCAACATATCCATAATCTGCATCAGCCATCTCACCCGGCCCATTTACAATACATCCCATGATACCAATTTTTAAACCTTTAAGGTGGTCAGTCCTTTTTCTTATCATAGCTGTAGTTTCTTGTAAGTCAAACAAAGTTCTTCCACAAGATGGACAAGAAATAAAATCTGTTGAAGTGACTCTTACCCTTGCAGCTTGCAATATTTTAAATGATAAGCTATTTATTTTTTTTATTTCATCAATGTCATTTGAATTTGATGAGATAAATATACCATCCCCAAAACCTTGAACAAATAAACTTCCTATATCAGTAGATGAATATATAATCAGCTTATCTGAATAAAGCATTTCATATGATTGGCTCAAAACAAAAGGGTTATTAATTTTAATATTGTGGATAAAGAAAGATCTCATTTCGGCCATAAAATGACTATTATCTGATTTAATTATTAATATAAAATTTTCAGGAATATTAGTCATTTGTAAAAAATCAGAATTTTTAGCATCAACCATCATAAAGTTTAGCTTTTCAGATACTAACTTTATTTTTTTGTTGTGGAAGTCCATAAAATCAATTAAAGGAAACACCCCTTCACTATCTTTATGTTCTAACCAAGAGGTATAGTCCAGGATAATATCATAATTAAAATTTTTTATTGAAATAGAATTATTACCTAGATAAAGGTAATCTGGAGAGGTATCTGATTTAATCCAACTTTTATTTATCTCATCAAAAGTTATTCCTAATTCATTTAAATTTGATTCTTCAGATAAATCAATATTAGACATATTAGATATAACTACAGGAAAATGGTCATATCCTATATTGTAGATATTTTTTGATTCTCTTTTATCGTATTCGAATGGGGAAAATTTATAATTTTCTGGTATTTTAATCTTTCTATGATTAGATCTATTTTCATAACGGTCTACTAATAACTTTGCAACTGGAGATTCAAATTCAGGCTCCTCAGTAAGTGATACTCTAACAGTATCTCCTATCCCATCATCAAGAAGTGCTCCTATACCTATTGCCGACTTAACCCTACCATCTTCCCCCTCCCCTGCTTCTGTAACTCCCAAATGTAAAGGGTAATTTTTAAGATTTGACTTATCCAATTTATCAACAAGAAGTCTGTAAGCATGTACCATAATTAAAGGATTACTAGCTTTCATGGATAATACAATATTAAAAAAATTATGATCTTCACAAATTCTTAAATACTCTAAAGCAGACTCTACCATTCCAAGTGGCGTATCGCCAAACCTGCTCATTATTCTATCAGATAATGATCCGTGATTGGTACCAATTCTCATTGCAGTACCATTTCTTTTACAAATTTTGATTAAAGGTGATACCCTCTCATAAATTCTTTCTATCTCATCATTATATGATCTATCATCATATTCTATTTGCTGAAATTTTTTCTTGTCAGCATAGTTGCCAGGGTTAATTCTAACTTTCTCAACTATTTCAGCAGCAATTTCAGCAGCATTAGGAGTAAAATGAATATCAGCAACAATGGGAATACTATAACCTTTCTTCTCAAGCTCTATTTTTATGTTTTTTAAATTCTTTGCATCATTTATGCTCGGAGCAGTTACTCTAACTAACTCACAGCCAGCATTTATCATTCTAATGGATTGATCAACAGTAGCATTAGTATCCATAGTATCAGTAGTAGTCATCGACTGAATTCTAATTGGATTATCACCACCAATTCCAATATTACCTATTTTAACTGGAATAGACTTTCTTCTATTATAGGTGAATAAATTGTTTTTGAAATAATCTTTCAATTCTAATTTTTAAATGTCTCCAAGTTGAGGTCTGATGATGATTTCTTCAATTGTAGCTCCTTTGGATGTATCATAAGCAGAATATATTGAATTAGAAACATCATCTGGTTTGATAAAACGATCATCAGGTAATAATGTTCCGTCCCAACTACCAGTTCTTACTGCTCCAGGCAATACTGAAGTAACTTTTATACCTAATTCTTTTAATTCTTCTCTCAAACATTGACTCATTCCATAAAGAGCAAACTTAGATATGCAATAGGAACCTCCATTTGCATAAGCCACTTTACTAGCTATTGAACACATATTGAAAATATGGCCCTCTTTTTTTTGAGTCATTAGACTAACTAAACCCTTAGTTATCCAATAATTTGAATATAGGTTTACATTTATCATATTTTCCAAAGCAGAATCTTCTTCTTCTATTAATTTTCCAGGAATAAATGTTCCTACATTATTTATTAATACATCAATTATATCTGTATTTTTCTTAACAAAATCAATAAAATTTAAACTCCCCTCTTTTGTTGAAAGATCGGATTTTAATGTATGTACTTTTATTTTGGAATTAATTGAATTTATATCATGTTCTAATTTTTTTAACTCATCCTCATTTCTTGAGCAGGTATATATATCAAAGTTATTTTGAGCAAACTTTATAGCTATTGAACGGCCAATTCCTTTTGAACCTCCTGTTATTATTAATGTTTTATTCATAAGACTAAAATGATGTAATTAATTTACAAATTTGTATGTATATTAATGAATAAATAGATTATTAATTGAAAAATTTCGGAAAATACATCTTGTTTTTAATCTCATTATTTGAAAGAAGAGAAAAACTAAAAACATATTTTAGTTTAACAATTAATGAATGTATTAAAATCGGATATGATAGTTTATTTATAGTATCAATTGTTTCAATTTTTATGGGTGCGGTTACTACCATTCAAACTGCATTTAATTTAGTTGGTCCTCTAATTCCTGATTATGTTATTTCACTAGTAGTTAGAGACATGACGCTTCTTGAACTTTCTCCAACAATTATTGCTATTGTTTTTGCTGGTAAAGTAGGATCAAATATCGCTGGAGAACTTGGAACGATGAGAATTACTGAACAGATTGATGCATTAGAGGTAATGGGTGTAAATTCAAGTTCATATTTAGTATTGCCAAAAATCATAGCTGCATTACTTATGTTTCCTGTTTTAGTAATAATATCAGCAACATTAGCAATATTTGGGGGATACGCAGCAGGTGTTCTAACTGATGTTATAACAGGTCAAGAGTATATTTATGGGCTTCGCTATGAATTCAATCCATTTAATATTCCATTCGCTTTAGTCAAATCCTATGTTTTTGCATTTATTGTAGCTTCTATATCCTCATTTCAAGGATATTACACGTCTGGAGGAGCTCTAGAAGTTGGGAAATCTAGTACTAATGCTGTAACTAATAGTTGTATAGCAATCTTAATAGCAGATTATATTCTAGCTCAAATATTATTATGATAGAGATAAAAAATATTACTAAATCATTTAAGGATAAAAAAGTTTTACACGGTATTAGTGGAAAATTTGAAAAAGGTAAAACCAATTTGATTATTGGGGCAAGTGGAACAGGTAAAAGTGTTTTACTTAAATGTTTAGTTGGACTGTTAAATCCAGATAAAGGTAGTGTGTTATTTGACGGAAGAAACTTTACTAATGCAAATAAAAATTTGGCAACAGAGATAAGAAGGGAGATAGGCATGCTGTTCCAAGGCAGTGCTCTTTTTGACTCAAAAAATGTACAAGAAAATATAAAATTCCCTTTAGATCTTTTAACTGATATACCAGAAAATGAAAAAATTGATAAAGTAAATCACTGTCTTAGTCTAGTTGGGTTAGAAAAAATAAATAAAAAAATGCCTTCTGAGTTAAGTGGCGGTATGAAGAAGAGAGTTGGTATAGCAAGAGCAATTGTAAATGACTCTAATTATTTATTTTGTGACGAACCTAACTCTGGACTTGATCCACTTACTGCAATTAAAATTGATGACTTAATTTTAGAATTGACTCAGAAATTAAATACAACTACAATAGTTGTAACACATGATATGAATTCAGTTATAGAAATAGGTGAATATATAATGTTTCTTCATAACGGAAAAAAATTATGGGAAGGTGATAATCAAGAGATTCTTAAGACAAAAATTAAGGAACTAAATGCTTTTATTTTTTCAAATAAATTAATGAAAAAGATAAAGTAACTAGTTAATTAATGAAGCAACTCGTCTTTTAATTTTATTCTTACTTTCAATATCTTTTATATGTTTTTTACTTCTATAATACCAAAAAAAACCTCCTGCTATTATTAAAATATACGTTGAAGTAAAAAGATAAATTATTCCAGAATTGATACTAGATGATATTCCAGTACCACCTGAATTTGCATCACTCTCGACTATACCTCTACACATTGAACATCCTTGAGAATATAATTCTATAGATAGAATTGTAAAAACACTCACTATGTATAAAAACTTTTTTATCATCTTAAGTAAAATGGACTGATCATAAAGTAAACAATAACACCTGATACAGAAACATATAACCATATAGGAAATGTATACTTAACTACTTTCTTATGCTTTTCAATCTGATTAGTAAGTGAGTAGTAGAAGGCAAATAATACAAAAGGTACAACAACTATAGAAAGTAAAATATGAGATATAAGAAAGAAGAAATAAATCATTCTAGAGTCCCCCTGATAAGAAGTACTTTCAACAGATGAATGGTATATTATATATGAAATCAAAAATATTCCACCTAGAATAAAGGAAACAGTATTTAATATCTGATGTGATTTAACATCTTTCTTATATTTTATCATATAAAAAGACAAGACTAAAAAAATTGAAGTTAGAGAGTTAATTATTGCATTAAAATGAGGTAGCTTATAAGTCCAATCACCAAATAGAGTTATTTTACTAGGCATAAATAAAAGAATAGCTACAGCAATTGGTATAAAAACAGATACCACTTTAATAACATTGACTAGTTTATTATTCATCTTCTAACTTTAAAATATCAATTTCAACATTAAGCCTTTCAATTTCAGACTGTAAATCAGTATTATAAACTCCTCTCAATATATTCCGAGTATCTAGTAACAATACAAATGATTTAATTGTACTTCCATCAGAATAACATTTACTAAGATTATCTAAGATCAACTTACTTGTTGAAAAGTTAATCCAATTTAAATTACGATCTTGTTCTGATAAGGTTATAATTTCAACTTTTTTATTTAAAAAAACCTTATTTAAATAATTATCAATCGATTTATTATTACCATCAATTCTTACATCTATTAATTTGATTTTATATAGAGAAATAGTATGATTCAATTCTTGAATATCTTCTATATTAAAATCACATTCAAAATCATACTCTTGAATCTCATATTTATTATCTCCAAAAAACTTAAGAAATAAAAAAAGTAAAGTAGGAAGTAATAAAGAAAAAAATAATACTAATCCTTTATTAAGGGATTTCATTAAGAATAAATTGCATAGTAAATAGCATCAGCTTGAATAAATAAAGCACCAAGTAACCATACTACAAAAGCAGTAGGAATTAGTATGGTCCACATTAAAGATTTCTGTTCATGGGCAAGATGCATAAATTCACCAACTATATATCCAGCCTTTATAAAGGTCATCCCTACAAAAAGAAATATTTTAAATTCTTTCCATGATTCAGGAAATTGTAGAGCAACAAAGAATTCAGCACCTGTAACAACACCAAGTATAATTGCAACCTCCCAGATTTTCCATATTTTCTTCTTATCTGCTGGTTTTGGAGTAATACTAGAAACTTCTGGCTCTATCATAATATTAAACTAAATAAAAAAATGTAAAAACAAAAACCCAAACAAGATCAACAAAATGCCAATATAATCCTACTTTTTCGACCATTTCATAATGACCTCTCCTCTCTAAAATACCAACAGTAGCTTGGTAAAAGATTAAAAAATTTAAAGCTACACCACTGAAAACATGAAATCCATGGAACCCTGTTATAAAGAAAAAGAATGCAGCAAAATCAGGTGGACCATATTGATTTAATTCTAAATTTGCACCGTAAATTATTGAGCCATCTAATAAGCGAGACCCTGCGTCAGTACCATGTATAAAGTGTGACCATTCCCATGCCTGACAACTTAAGAACGTAAAACCTCCAATAATAGTCCAAATCATCCATTTCTCGACTCCCTGTCTGTCCATCCTATGACCAGCTTCGACAGCAAGTACCATTGTCACGCTACTTAAAATTAAAATAAATGTCATTAAACCTACAAAAACAAGAGGAAGTTCAACTCCGTGAAAGAAAGGAAAAGCCTCAAATACTTTTTCAGGAACTGGCCAGTAATTTTGCGAGAAAGAAAAATCTGATAATGCCCCTTCATAGGCCGGGTGTTTTAATCTTATAACACCATAAGAGATTAAAAAAGCTGAAAAAGTAAAAGCATCTGAAATTAAAAAGAACCACATCATTAACTTTCCATAGCTCGCCTTATAAGGCTCAACACCACCTGCCCATAACTCTTTATTTGAAGTATTTACTGATACTGAATTAGCCATTTTTTATATATTATAAAAATACAAAGTAATAAATAAATAAAGCCATAATCCAGCAAGAAAATGCCAATATGTTGTTGACATTTCTATGTAAATCATTTTTTTAGAATGAACTTCTAGTTTTATAGCTTTCTTATAAACAAATAGAATAAAAATCAATCCTGAAATTAGATGAAAAGCGTGTACTCCACTAAGAACATATATAAACGAGCCATCTGGATGACCAACTAAATATACACCCCCACTAACAAGTTGCGACCATCCTAAATACTGAAAAATTAGAAATAAAGAACCGCTTAAAAAACTTAAAAGTAAAGTGATTTTCTGAGTTCTAAAATTGTCTTTTTTAGAAGCAAAATATGAAATTTGTTTAAATACACTACTTAATAACACCACAACTGTTGAATAGTAAAACATAGATGGTAGATCTACATTAAATCCTCCTGGTTCTCCTTTTTTAACTATGTAAGCACTAATGAGTGAAACAAAGATCATTGATATTGAAATCATAAAAATCCATACTAGAAAAATTCTAGGATTCATTCTTAATATTTTTGTGTTAGATTTCTTATTCATATTATTAAATTTTATCTAAAATATAACTTATCTGCACTATTGGAAGATAAATAAAAGATCCAAACATAATTCTTAATGCTGAAGCTCTTGAGTAATCTTTAAATAGTTTAAAGGTTTGAGTTAAAAATAAGATTGCACAAATAACAGCTATTGTACCTGAAACAACTCCTGTTATTCCAAACAAAGTTGGTAAAAGGCCAAGGGGTATTAAAAACATTGTGTAAGTCATTATATTTAACGCTGTATTAAAATTCTTTTCACCTTTACTTGGCAACAATCTAAATCCAACTTTTTTATAATCATCATGATAAACCCATGCAATAGCCCAAAAATGTGGAAACTGCCATATAAATTGTATACTAAAAATAATAATTGCTTCTATAGATATAACGCCTGAAAATGCAACCCATCCAATTAATGGAGGTAATGCTCCTGGTATTGCTCCAATAAAAACAGCAATAGGTCCATATCTTTTAAGAGGAGTATAGATAAAGGAATAAATTAATAATGAAGATAAACTAATGAGGGCTGCTAAAGGATTAAACCAAAAAGTCATAATAAGTAATCCTATTACTGCAAAACAAATAGAAGTTATCAAAGCTGATCTCACAGTAATTCTTTTAGTTGGTAGAGGCCTTTTCTTTGTTCTATCCATTACTTTATCAAGATCAATCTCAAAGATTTGATTATTTATTACAGATGAAGCAGTTATAAAATAACCCGATATCACAAGTGATAGCAGATCAACTAAATTTATTATATCAGAAGCTAAAACATACCCAACAACAGCTGAGAAAGAGACTAAAAATGATAATCTAAATTTTGTTAATTCAAATATTACTTTTAAAATTCTCATAATCTTATTAGTCGCAAATATAGTTTTTGACGTTGTAAGAATCATAATGTTTCTGTTTTTTTAGATTTTGAGTTAATAAGCATAACATAAAACTGAATACCAAAAATTAAAAACGCTAAAATGAGATGGATTGGTTGTAATATTTTAGGTATTTGAAAATATGCCATACCTGCACCTACTAAAATTTCAAAAAAAATCAAACATAACATAAGAGTTGATAATTTCTTAAAATAAGTATCCACTTCTGATTTTTTATAAACTAAATAAGTTATAAATAATTGAAGAAATAAAATCATTAATGAAAATGATCTATGTATAAGAAAATTGCTACCTAAATTATTGATTATTTTATCTCTATTATTAATTCCAAAAATCTTTAATAATTCATCAACATTCTCTCTAACCTCTGTTCCTAAAATTATTTGAGTAAGGAATATAATCAAACTAAATATTATTGAATATTTAAGTAAAGGAGAGCTTTTTATTTTATTATTAATACTAGATGACAAATAGAAACATAGGATTACATTACATATTATAACTAAAGCAACTATTACATGAAAAGTAATTAACCCTGATAATAAATTTGTTGAGACTACAATTGACCCCACCCATGCCTGAAATAAAACTAATATTATTGATAAAAAAGAGAGTAAAAAAAGGTTAGAACTAAAGGGTCTCAAAAAAATTGAAGATAGTAATGAAGACAGTAATGAGAAACCAACAATAGCACCAATTAATCTGTTTATATATTCTGTCCAAGTTTTAAATACATTAAATTCTTCAGCTTCATTAATCTGTGGATCATTCACGATTTTTCTTGCGGTATCTGAAAAACCAATAGCATCTAATACTTTAGAGAGTCTTTTATTTTTTTCTACCCTACCCTTAACAAAATCTTCTTTATATGTAGCAGGAAGCTCTTCTACTGAAGTTGGCGGAATATATAATCCAAAGCATTTTGGCCAATCAGGACATCCCATACCTGATCCAGTACATCTGACTACTCCACCTGCTAATATTAGAAGATAAAGTAAAGCAAGGCTTATTTTAGTTAAGTTATTATAATTTTTACCTAAAAAATTGAACATTTTCTTTACCTATGTTCATCTTCAGGCATATTTGACTCTTTAGTTGAAGAAAGAGGAATATGTTGAGGAATAAAATCTTCTTTTGCTCCTGGCTTACTGTAGTCATAAGGCCATCTCTCAACTTTAGGTATTTTACCAGGCCAATTTCCATGACCAGGATCAACAGGAGTTGTCCATTCTAAAGTGTTAGATTTCCAAGGGTTAGAAGATGCTTTTCTACCTCTATACATTGAGTAGAAGAAATTAAAAAGAAATATAAACTGAGCAATAAAAGTTATTATTGCAGCGATACTTACGAAGATATTTAAATCTATAAAAGACTCAATTCTTCCAGTTTCAAAATTTGTAAAAGAATAATATCTTCTTGGGAAACCAGCAATACCGATATAATGTAATGGAAAGAAAACTAGATAAGCACCAATAAAGGTTATCCAAAAATGAACATAACCTAGAGTCCTATTCATCATTCTGCCAAACATTTTAGGAAACCAGTGATAAACTCCAGCAAATAAACCAAAGAAAGATGCGCTACCCATAACAATATGGAAATGTGCTACAACAAAATATGTATCATGAAGATTAATATCAACTACTGAGTTTCCAAGAAATAATCCAGTAAGTCCCCCTGATATAAAGAAAGATACTAAACCGATAGAAAATAACATTGCAGGAGTAAATACTATATTTCCTCTCCAAAGAGTAGCAATATAATTAAAAGCTTTAATAGCCGAAGGGACAGCAATTATTAAAGTCAAAATCGTAAATACAGAACCAAGAAAAGGATTCATGCCTGAAATAAACATATGATGGGCCCAAACTACAAAAGAAAGAACTCCAATACCAAATATAGAGTAAACCATCGCCCTATATCCAAAAATTGGTTTTCTTGAACATGTAGAAATAATTTCTGAAGTAATTCCTAACGAAGGTAAAATAACTATATATACTTCTGGATGACCCAAAAACCAAAATAAATGCTGGAATAAAATTGCACTTCCACCTTGATTTGATAAAGCTTCACCAGCAATATAAATATCTGATAGATAAAAGCTAGTACCAAATGAGCGATCCATTATAAGTAATAATGCTGCAGAAAGTAAAACAGGAAAAGATAAAACACCTAAAATGGCAGTCACAAGAAATGCCCAGATAGTAAGTGGCATTCTAAAAAATGTCATCCCTTCAGTTCTAAGATTAATTACGGTTGTTATATAATTTAGTGCCCCTAAAAGTGCTGAAACAATAAAAAGTGCCATTGAGAGTAACCATAAAGTCATTCCAAGTGCAGACCCTGAGACAGCTTGAGGTAATGCACTGAGAGGAGGATAAATTGTCCATCCACCACTAGCAGGACCTCCTTCCACAAATATTGATGTAAACATTACGACACTTGAGAGGAAGAAGAACCAATAAGATAACATATTAAGAAATCCACTGGCCATATCTCTAGCTCCAACTTGAAGAGGAATAAGGTAATTACTAAATGTTCCACTCAATCCAGCTGTTAGTACAAAGAAAACCATAATTGTACCGTGCATGGTGATTAGAGCTAAATATACCTCTGGATCTATTTTACCTTGTGGAGTCAACCAGTTTCCAATTATTGGACTTAAAGATGTTAAATCTAAGTCAGGAAACCCAAGTTGGATCCTAAACAAAGATGACATAGCACCACCAATTATTGCCCAAAAAATTCCAGTTATTAGGAATTGTTTTGCTATAGTTTTATGATCCTCACAAAAAATATATTTTCTAATAAAACTCTGATCATGATGCTCATCATGATGTTCATCTTCCTTAGCATTTGTTTTGGTTGTAATTGTTTTAGTAACTCCCATAATTAATCATTTAATACGGCAACATCCGTAGAATTGTTTTTAACAAAATTTGCATAGTAATCTGGATTTTTTTCAATCCATGACTTTTGAGAGTTTTTCCATTTTATATATTCCCACTCTTCAACAACTACTACCGTATGTTTCATAGAAAAATGTGCTCTACCACAAATCTTATTACAAACTATTTCATAGTTAAAATTTTCATTTCCAGTTTCCTCTCTCATTTCCGCAGTAGTTTTAGAAGGAACAAACCACATTTGAGTTGGCATACCAGGGACAGCATTCATCTGGGACCTCATGTAAGGCAAGTACACACTATGAATAACGTCCCTTGCCCTAATTTTAAATAGTACTGGTTTTCCTTTTGGAATATGAATTTCTCTTGGCATAAAATCATCTAGAGAAGATGAATCTGAAAAATCAATTCCAACGATATTTTCAACATCAATTAGTTTATAATTTGAATTTCCTAGTTCATTATCTGGTCCAGGATATCTAGATGCCCAAGCAAACTGATACCCTACTACTTCAATAACCTCAGCATCTTCTGGAGGAGGGCCCATAATCTTATTCCATTTAACTAGTCCCCAACCTATAAGAGCGACAAGTACAATAGCTGGAATAACTGTCCAAATAATTTCAAGTTTATGATTGTCAGGATAGAAGTGTGCTTTTCTTTCTTTCTTATATCTATACTTGTAACCAAAGTAAAACATTACAATTTGAGTTAATATAAAAACAGTAAATGTGATTGCTGTTGTTACCCAAAAAAGGAGTTCTATTTCAGGAGCATGTTCAGAAGCCATTGGGAGAAAATAATTATCAAACTGGTCATATGAATACCATATAATTCCAATGGTTGACAATACCAAAAATATAACACCAGAAAGTGCATTGATATGATTATTTCCGTCTTCAAAAGAGGAAGAAATTCTTTTCTTAGCAACACTTAAAATTTCAGAAGATCTAAAAAATAAGAATATTGCTACAAGAGATAAAAATCCAATTAATCCTAGTATAAAACTCATATTGTAAAATTAAATATCATGGTGCAAACTTTCCTCTAACATTGGATGATTTTTTGCAACAAGAGGTAATTTTTTTAAACCATTCAGCACAACATATAAAAATGCTGAAAGGAATATCATCAGTATCCCAATTTCCAAGAATCCAAATCCTCCATTTTCTTTTAAAACCCCAGGGGTAACCATCAGATAGAAATCTATGAAATGACCAAATAATACCATTGGACACGCGATTTTCAAAAATCTTGTAAATCTCTTACTTGCTCTAGTCATTAAGAATAAGAATGGAAAGAAGAAATTTAATATTAGGTTTGTTAAAAAGAATGGATAGTATATATCACTCTGAACCCTTTCAACAAAATAAATGGTCTCCTCAGGAATATTTGCATAATATATTAATAAGAATTGTGAGAACCAGATATACGTCCAGAATATGCTAAAAGCAAAAACAAATTTACCTAAATCATGAATGACACTATGATTAATAAATTTTAGATAACCATTGTCCTTAAGCAATACTACCATATATGTTATGAAAGCAAGTGAAGATACCCACCAGCTAGCGAATACATACCAACCTATCATTGTACTGAACCAGTGTGTGTCAATTGAAAGTACCCAATCCCAAGCAGCAACAGAGCTAGAGAAAGCATAGAATACAACAAAAATTGTCGAGATGGTAAACATCTTTCTCCATGAAACCTCTCCCCCTATCTCATCCTCTATTTTAGTGTGTTTTAAAATTAGAGAATATAACAAATACCAAATAACAAGAAATCCAATCATCCTCGTCAAATAAAAAGGCAAATTCAAATAAGCCTCCTTGCCAGCAATAATATAATCATACCTAGGGTCTTCTGGATTATATAGATACTCATGAGTCCAGTGAAAAATATCATGATTTGTTAAAGCAAAAATTAAAAACATAAGTACACCTCCTACAGGTAACCATCTTCCAATAGCTAGAGGAACTCTTAATATTCCTGCTGACCAACCTGCTTGTGCAGAATATTGAATTGCAACAAAGAATATTGCTGAAACAGATATACCAATAAAATAGAGACTATTTATCCATAGATTTGAATAAACTCTTTGATACCAATGAAACTCTGAATGAGAAGAAGTTGTAGAAGCATGAACAACCTCTTCATGGCCATGTCCAGAATTCATTATCATATAAATTCCAAGTAAAGAAAGGATTATTCCACCAACAAATAGGTAAAGTAAATTCTTTTTTGTTCCTGCTGTGAAATTAAATCTTTCTTCCATATTTTATTGCTTTTGTAATGTTTGTACGTACTTAACTATCTTCCATCTGTCCTCAACAGATATTTGAGATCCATGTCCCCACATCCTACCTTTTCCATGGGTAATCACATGAAAAATATGCCCCTCCGACCTGTCTTTAACTGCCCTAGAATTATAAGTAGTAACTCCTTTATATACTATTCCAACAGAACCATCTCCCATTCCTTTATCTCCATGACAATGTACACAATACCTATCATATAATAACTTAGCTTCCTTAAGAACTTCATCTGAATCTTCTATTGGATTTTTAACTACTGCAGCTAATTCTATACTATCTTTATGTATACGATATGGAAGATAAGAACCTCTTTTGACAGTATTCTCAACTGGCTCTAACATAGTCATACCGTAAGGATTATATGGATTTGAGTTATAAAATTCTCCATGTTCATCATCTGGATTAGAATCTAACCATGAACCAATCTCTTTATCTGTAACTTGAGATAATGGCTCATATGGAACAGAATGATACATGTTTGGAGCATATTCTACTCCTGGATTATCCTTTCCTGCTGAACAAGAAAACAACAAATAAACCACTAAAATATTTTTCAAAATAAATTTCATATATCCATTGTTTTTTCGTTAATCTCAGAAGCTCCACTGGATTTTAATAATTTCTCAATACTATCTATTTTCATCTTATTTTTATCTAACTGAATAGCCATTATATGTTTATTATCCGTCGATCTTAAATCAAAAGTTTTAGGGTTCCCCCATGGTTTTAAGTCACTTACAACTAAAAATGTACCAACCATTCCAAAAGCAGACAATAATACTGTCATCTCAAAAACTACAGGAATAAATACAGGAAATGGTAAAAAATCTTTTCCGCCAATTATCATCGGCCAATCTAATGTCATCATACCAATCATCATAGTAAGTGCAAGACATGTACCTAAGAACCCAAAACAGAATGCTGCTATAGATAACCTTGATCTTTTATATCCAAGCTTATTTTCTATACCATGAACTGGAAAAGGTGAGTATATCTCGTAGATGTTGATTCCCTTATCTCTTACAGTTGTTATTGCTTTAAGAAGGATATCCTCATCTTCAAATATTCCAACAATAAACTTTTTACCTTTATCGTCCATTATTTTACTTTATTAACTTTTTCACCAGTTTGTTTTAAAATACTTTTTACTTCAGCCATGTTAATTACTGGAAAATATTTTGAGAACAATAAATATGCAGTAAAGAAAAATCCAAAAGAAAACAGATACATTCCAACATCATAAATTGTAGGATAAAACATGGCCCAACTCGATGGCAAGTAATCTCTGTGCAGTGAGGTCACTATGATAACAAATCTTTCAAACCACATCCCAATATTCACAATGATGGATATAATAAACGTTGCAGCAATATTTGTCCTAATCTTTTTAAACCAGAATAATTGAGGTGATATAACATTACATGTCATCATTGACCAATATGCCCACCAATAAGGACCAGTTACCCTATTATAAAAAGCATACTGTTCATACTCAACACCTGAGTACCATGCCATAAATAACTCAGTTAGATAAGCAATCCCTACTATTGATCCTGTAACAATAATAACAATATTCATAAGCTCTAAATGCTTAACTGTTATATAATCCTCCAATTTGTAAACTTTCCTTGTAATTATTAATAGAGTTAGAACCATAGCAAATCCAGAGAAAATAGCTCCAGCTACAAAGTATGGAGGAAATATTGTTGTGTGCCAACCAGGTATAACTGATGTAGCAAAATCCATTGAAACAATAGTATGTACCGAAAGAACAAGAGGAGTAGCAAGTCCAGCTAAAACTAATGATACTGTCTCATATCTAGACCATGTCTTTGCAGCACCATCCCACCCAAAACTTAATGTACCATAAATAAAAGCTGATATTTTTCTTCCAGCATTCTTAGCCCTATCTCTTATTGTCGCAAAATCTGGAATAAGTCCAATATACCAGAATACAAGTGAAACTGAAAAATATGTGGATATTGCAAAAACATCCCATAATAATGGACTCGCAAAATTAACCCACAAAGAACCATATGTATTAGGAAGTGGAAGAGCCCAAAAAAACCCAAGCCAAAGCCTTCCCATATGAAGCATAGGAAACATAGCTGCACAAATAACTGCAAATATTGTCATTGCCTCAGCAGCTCGATTGATTGACATCCTCCACCTCTGTCTAAACAAAAGAAGAATAGCAGAAATAAGAGTTCCAGCATGACCTATACCCACCCACCATACAAAATTTGTTATATCCCATGCCCATCCAACTGTCTTATTAAGTCCCCACATACCTATCCCATCCCATAATGTCCTATAAACTGCATATGCACCAACACCAAGAGTTAATAAAGAAACTCCTAAAGCTGCCAGCCACGATAGAGATGGTTTTTCTTCAACCCTAGCAGAAATATCATTAGATACATCTCTAAGAGTTTTACCTCCAGTGATAAGCGGTTTTCTAATTTTTGATTCTACATGCATTTTCTAAATACTTTTTTTGTTTCTTACTTTTCTTAAATACCAAACATTAGGACTAACTCTAATTTCGTCAAGAACAGCGTATGCTCTTTCTTCTTTAAGTTTGAGAGTAGCCTTGTCTATCTTCTCTACTTGTAATAAGTTTCTTATTTTGCTATCCTTATCATTAACATCACCAAAAGTAATGGCATTTGTAGGACATGAGTTACTACAAGCTGTTGAAACGTCTCCATCTTTTAATCTCCTCTTTTCTGATTTAGCTTGTAATTTCCCTTCCTGAATCTTTTGAACACAGAATGAACATTTCTCCATAACACCTCTCGACCTAACAGTAACATCTGGATTTAAAACCATTTTTCCTAGATCATTATTCATTGAAATATTTTTATCAAACAGCTCATTGTCATGGTACTTAAACCAATTAAATCTTCTTACTTTATAAGGACAATTATTAGCACAATATCTAGTCCCTATACACCTATTATATGTCATCTGGTTTAATCCTTCACTGCTATGGGTTGTGG
>CAYXSW010000012.1:0-45978 GCA_964467915.1 uncultured Marinoscillum sp. | reverse complement strand
GTGGAGCCAGAGGGAGTCGAACCCTCGACCTCTTGACTGCCAGTCAAGCACTCTAGCCAGCTGAGCTATGGCCCCTACTAGAATAAAATTACAATTAAATATTGCTTAAAGCATTAGTTATTAAGTGCCTTATATGATTTTTGTGAGCAATAGAAGAAGTATTTCCTGCTGGTTTTTTAAACCATTTAGCTATTTGTTCTAAATTATAAATAGCCATAGACTGAGCAGGAATCTTGAACTTGCTAGAAGATTTACCATTTACCATATCTATTAGTCTGGTGACATAAACTGCCTGCAAATTCTGTCTAAATGAGTTCACATCAGAAGATATATCTACTTTGAACATTGCATTATTTAAATCACCCATAAACTGAGATAATGAATACTGATTCCCATATAGTTCAGAGTCAATTATCCTCTGAAGAGTATTAGGGTGCATTATGTGAGCGAGTACTCTAGTCTGGTAGCTAAGAACCTGGTCATGTATTTTTGGATCCTCAGGACCAGAGAAGAATTCAAAGCCCCTCCTTTGTTTAGCTAATAAATTATATATTCCATTAGGAGCTTTATAAGCATTTGGAGCAAACACATAAGTATTAAGAGCATTCATAGCTCTTTTCTGATCAGCATAACTTACTGGAGTGTAAGGGTTCTGACCTCCTTCTTGCCCAATAGTTGACCTATCAACATAAACTCCTCCAATAAATCTAGATATAACATCTCCTGCCCTTGCGGCCTGAGAGTTTAGAGTGTAGTAAGCTCTTCTTAAGTCTTCGTATGTATTTCCCTCTACACTAAACTTTGATACTATTTCTCCCATCATCTTATTTACAAGTTTAAATCTGTCAATGGAATATGTTATCTGATCATTAGATAAGTCTCCTGTCATCACCCTCGGGTCAATAGCTTTACCAGGTGATCTCATGTCATCAGCATCATTTCCAAAAATTAATTCTGGTTCAGTCGATCTTGAAAGAATTTCTTCTCTTTCAGAGTCACTTTCGAAAGGTTTATACCCAAATTCTACAGCCCATATGTCATAAGGACCAACAGCCATATCATAGTACTGACCTTGTGAAGCCTTTTCCATCGTAAGGTTAATTCCAGCATAATCCATTACAGAACCTGTCAAGGCCTTACCCTCAATAAAGTCTGCATCATAGAGTTGTGCAGGAGAAAAAAGCTGACTTGCTTTCATGTTATGATTAAGACCAATTGTATGACCAACCTCGTGCATAATTAAAGACTTTAATCCTTCCTTCTCAATTCTGTCTAGGTCATAATCAGAAGCGTCCATCATCTCAAGAAATGTCCTTCCAAACAATAAATTCTCATGCATCAAGTGACCCATAGAGCAATAGAACTTATCACCATCTTCTGAAAAGGCTGATAAATTTGACTCATTCTCTAAGTCCATATTCTGAGATGCATCACCAACTAGTTTATTATAAAATACCCTGTTAGTAAAATGTACAAATTCAAGCATTATATCTGCCCCAATGATTTCACCAGTCCTTGGATTAGTCATACTAGGCCCGTACCCACCAAAAGGTGGATTAGGTGATGATGTCCACCTGAGGACATTGTACCTTATATCTCCAGCATCCCAATCAGCATCGTCTGGCTGTACTTTTACTTCCATTGCATTTTTAAAACCAGCTTTCTCAAATGCCTCATTCCACGCAAGAACTCCATCCTTAATTGTCTCTCTCCACTCGTGAGGAGTTGAGTTTTCTATCCACCACGTAATTGGTTTTACAGGCTCTGAAATTTCCTGGTCAGGATTTTTCTTTACTAGCCTCCACCTGTTAATCATATCCCTATAATTTGTGGTGCCAGTCTCAGTCATATCATTTACAAAATTTAAAAAGTATCCAACTTTAGGGTCATCATGTCTGATTTCATAACCATCATCTGGCATATTCATCATAGAGTGAAAAACTTGTATTGAAACATATCTAGCATCAGTAACTGCCTCAGAACCTCCGTTTAGAACATTGGGGTTCTTATATACATACTCTGTCTTAAGGTTTGTGTTTTCAGGGTAATTATTAATTTCTCTAACCTTAGATTTGCCTTTATCAAAACTTCCTAAACTAAATCTATTAGGAGATGCACCTGGTCTCTTCGGAGGCTTAACTCTACTTAATGTCTCCGAAAGAAATAAAGCATTAACATCAATTAAAAACTTGCCTTCCTCCTCAGCTAATATTTTGTTGCTTGATATCACAGCATGACTTGTATTTGCTTCTTGAGATCTTGAGAGTGGGTTATCAGAATCAAAATAAAAATTTGTATTAGGAGCAACAAATTCAATTTTATTATAATATTTCTGTATCTGAAAGATGACGTCAGATCCGTATGCTCCTCTAAAACTTCCAGCTTCAGTAACACCGTCAGCAATTTGAGAAAAATAAATAAAATCCTTATTCAACTGGTCCTCGGTAACTAACATCTTTAGTTCCCCGGATGCCGAGTCTTGAAATATAGGAAACAAGCCATCAATTTTTTGACTTGATTTTGTTAGATCTTTTATTGATTTTTTCTTTTTTTCTTTATCCTGAGCAGTAAGAATTTGTGAAAAGCTCAAAATAATTATTATTAGTAAATTTTTCATAGTTTATATTTTTTTTCAAATTATAGTAAATATGTTTATTAACAAAAGATAAAGCTTAAAAAACCCTCTTGACTTTTCTAATTCTCTTTAGATAATAATCTCTTATTAACTGAGTCTCTACAACACCTTTTGAGGATGAGGCATGAATAAATTTAATATCAGAGTTGTTTTCTACATTAGAGACTAGACCTACATGTGTGACCTTTCTCTTACTCTTACCAAAGGCAAAGAAAACTAAATCACCTTCTCTTGATTTTTTCAAAGACACTTTCTTTCCTAAATCAATCTGCTGTGAAGTTGTCCTTGGAAGTTTCATGCCAACTGACTCAAATGATCTAACGAGGAGCCCAGAGCAATCAATTCCCTTTTTATCATTACCACCCCACTTATAAGGAGTGCCAATATATGTTCTGGCCTTTCCTATAACTGAATTAACTCTAGTAGATTTAGATAATTTTTTTTGAGATATACAACTAGATAAAAAAACTAGTAGAGTAAAATAGAGATATAGTCTTTTCATTTTATTTATTTATTTAAAATTAAAAATAAATCTAAATTTTCAGGATTATCATCACATAATTTGTAATCAGATGATGAGATAGAAGACACTAAATTCGAGTCGTTTTTTTTCAAACTATTCCTATTAAACCTATTTAATATCTCGTATGGAATTTTATACAGAAAATTTGGCAGGTTTTTCTCTAAATTAAAAATATCTAGATTTTTAAATTTTTGAACAGACTTCAAATTATCCATATAATATTGTTGCACCTTCTTATTTCCCGATACACCTTTTATATCAATATTATCAAAATGCTTTGATGCTAAGTCAACCAATTCAGATGAAGTATATTCCCTAATATGCCAAGGGTTTCTAGTAAGAGTCATTTTTATATTAGGGGTCGTTAGAAGCGCAATACCTCCTGGCCTAAGGACACGGTATATTTCACTTATGAAAAGGTCATCATCTTGTACATGTTCTATGACCTGAAAAGACACGATAGTATCAAAGGAATTATCATTAATGCTTGTTAGAGGAGGAAATGATGTGCTAAAAAATTTTTCATTTTTATACTTCTCAGATAATGATACAATTGCTTCGTTGATCTTATCAACTGCGGTATAAGTTTTTGATTTTTTTAATATGTTATCAATTCCTCTACCCTCTCCACAACCAAGCTCTAAAACATCTCCTCTAATGTATTTCTCTGCAAAAACATAGGCACTAAGTAGTCTATGATGTAATGGGTTATCAGATGGGATTTTATCTGAAGTAATCTCAGTTGTAAAAATTGACATATTGTAAAATTAATATGAAATCATTTCTAAATAATGATTATGATGAAATGAATGAAAATTAGTTATGAAATATTTAGTATATTTTCAAATGGATGTAAAAAACATGATGGTCTTAAAAAGAATATTCTGCTTATTTATTTTGTTAAGTGCGTCCAAGAACCTTTTATCTCAAACTTCAATAAAAGAATACAATCAAGAACTTAAGACATATGATTTCAATGATCCCAGTCCCATTCCAATATTTGTTTCAAATGATAAAATTTACCCGTACTTCTCTTTTGATGGATATAATATAAAATCTACAAATAAATTATTTAAGGTTATAGAACTAGAAAATAATCACATAAAAGTATTTGTTACTCCTGAACTTGGAGGAAAAGTTTGGGGAGCAATTGATAAGTCAACTGGAGAAGAATTTATTTATAAAAATGAGGTCGTAAAATTCAGAAATATTTCAATGAGAGGACCATGGACTTCTGGAGGAATAGAATTTAATTTTGGTATAATTGGGCATCACCCTTCTACTGCTACTCCTGTTGATTATGTATTCAGGAAAAATGATGACGGAACTGTCTCATGCTTTGTTGGAAATATAGACCTGCCATCAAGAACCCAATGGAGAGTAGAGATAAGAGTAGAAGAAAGTAAGGCCTCATTTATTACTGACGCATTATGGTATAATCCCTCACCGACTAGTCAATCCTACTATAATTGGATGACTGCTGCTGCACCAGCAAAAGCAGATCTAGAATTTTACACTCCTGGAGACATGTACTTAGAGCATAGTGGAAGTGTTAAAAATTGGCCAATAGATGATAATGGCAGAGACCTTTCAAAATACAGAAACAATAACTTTGGTCCTAGTAAGTCTTACCATATTGTGGGAGAATACAATGACTTTTTTGGTGGTTATTACCATGAATCTAAGTATGGTTTCGGTCATTGGGGTAAATATGAAGATATTCCTGGTCAGAAACTCTGGCTATGGTCTCAGTCTAGAGCCGGAGGGATATGGGAAGATTTATTAACAGATACAGATGGACAATACATTGAGTTTCAAGCTGGCAGATTATTTGTACAATATTCGCCAACTAAAGATCATAACCCAATATCAAATGTAAGCTTTGAACCTTACAGAGTAGACAGATGGAAAGAGGCATGGTTCCCACTTAAACAAATTGATGGTCTGAGTGACGCGTCTGAATATGCTGCACTGCATACTATTAGGGATAGGGATAGTCTCACCATAAAATTGAATCCTTTTATCAAAACAAATTCTTCACTTGAAGTTATAGTTGACGGAGAGTTGTATCATGAAGAGAAGTTAATATTGGACCCGATGGATGTTTTCTCCTCAAAAATATTTTTAAATAAAAGTAAAAATTTTGAAGTAAAAATTGATGAGTTAGAGATCTACTATGAATCTGAAAAATCAAAAAAAATTATCGATAGATCCTTCCTGACAGATGATGTATCTAAATCTCAAGTTACAGAGCAGAAACTTTTTCAACAAGCCAAAGAAGATATTGCTTACCGAGAGTATGATCAAGCAATTCATAAACTTAAAAAAATAGTAGCGGAAGATAATTATAATCTAGATGCTAGGTCTTTACTAGGTGAGCTTTATTTCAAGATGGGACTGTTTGATAAAGGACTCAGTGTTGTAAAAGAAGGTTTAAAGTTAGATACATATCATCCATCATTAAATTACGTGGCAGGTATTATATATAAAGAGTTAAATGATAACTTAAATGGAAAAGAAGCCTTGGGATGGGCCGCTAGATCAACAAATTATAGATCAAACGCATACTCCCAAATAGCAGATATATTTCTTAGAGAAAAAAATTATGAGGAGGCATTATCATACGCAGAAAAATCTCTTGAAAATAATGTTAATAACATACCTTCTCTAGAAATAATAGCAATATCAAATAGATTTCTAAAAAAACAAAATGAGCATAAAATTGCATTAGAAAAAATTGAAGAATTAGATCCAATACATCATATCATATCATTTGAAAGATACTTGTCATCCCCTAATAAAGAAAATAAGATAAAGGTATTAGACTCTCACCGATCTGAATTATCATACCAGACATTCCTAGAGTTATCTATAAGTTATTATAATCGAGGCCTTATAGAAGAGGCAATAAATATATTAGAAATTGGCCCCGATGAAATAATAAATAATATTTGGAAAGCGTATCTCAAAAACGATAAAAGCGAGTTAACTTATACCCTCTCAAATTCAAATATTGATTTCGCATTTCCCTTTAGAAGAGAGTCTATTAAAACATTGACTTGGGCAAAAAATCTATATAACAATTGGAAGCTTGATTATCTTCTTGCCCTTAACTTATGGGGTAAGGGAAGGCATGAAGATTCTCAAAATTTATTATCTAATATTAAAGAACTATCAGATAACTCTATATTCTATCTTAATAGAGGACTTATGCTTGAAAAATTAGATGTTGACCCAATAAATGATTTCAATAAATCTTACGAACTAAATAATAAAAATTGGAGGATAGCTAGAGCACTCTCAAATTATCATTTTAATTCAAATAACTATAAGTTATCTCACGACATATTAAAGAAAGCATTTAATAATGATAAATCTAATTACATAATTGGGATGGGTTATGTTAAAACGTTAGTAAAGCTTGAAAAGTACGCCTCAGCAATTTCAGTACTAGATAATCTCCATATTTTACCATACGAACATGCTGGAGAGGGTCGAGAATTATATACTAGTGCATACTTTGGACTGGCTATGAAAAAAATCATTTCTTCAAATTATAAAGAAGCCTTAGTAATATTAAATAAATCTAAGATATGGCCTGAAAACCTTGGTGTAGGAAAACCTTATGATCCTGATGAAAGAATCCAAGACTATTTAATATTCTACTGCATGAATAAACTAGATGATTCATCATCAAAAAAGTATTTATCAGATATAATTAAGTATACTGAAAAAAATATTAATACTATTAGCACAAATCATATTCTAGGATATGAAGCAATAAAAATAATTCAGGGCGAAAAATCTTCTGAAGACTTTATTAAAAACTTAGTATCAATTCATAAAATTGATTCTGAAGAAATGAAATTCATTATTGATTTTAAAACAAATAATTTATCAAAAGATTATAAAAAATTTGACTTACTTCATAAAGTATTACTTTTGAAATAAAATGAAAAATCAAGATATAATATTTGGTTCAAGGCCAGTTCTAGAAGCTATAAAGTCAGGTAAGACAATAGAAAAAATTTTTATTCAAAAGAATTTATCAAAAGATGTTTTTGATGAAATAAAAAGATCACTAACTAATAAAAAAGTAAACTTATCTTTTGTCCCTAAAGAAAAGCTCAATAGGATAACAAGAAAAAATCACCAGGGAATAATATGTTATATATCTCCTATTGACTATCAACCTCTAAGTGAGATTGTTCATAGTTGTTATGAATCTGGTAAAGACCCTATAATATTGGTGCTAGACAGAGTCACAGACACTAGAAATTTTGGTGCGATCACAAGAGTAGCTGAAGCCACAGGTGTTGACGCCATAGTAATACCTGAGAAAGAATCAGCACTTATAACAAGTGAAGCTATAAAAGCTTCTGCTGGAGCCTTAAATTATGTTTCAATATGTAAAGAAAGAAACCTAAAAAGTGTAGTAAATCAGCTCAAGGAAAGTGGATTAAAGATCATATCATGTACAGAAAAAAGTGATTTAGATATTTATTCTGTAGACTTTACATCTCCTATCTGTATCATATTGGGTTCAGAGAAAGATGGGATTTCTAAGAACTTACTAGAAATAAGTGATGTAAAAGCTAAAATTCCTATGAAAGGAAAAATAGAGTCATTAAATGTGTCATCTAGCTCTTCAGCAATTCTTTATGAGCTTATAAGACAAAGAAATTAGATAGATTTTAACCCTGTAAGGTCAGAACTGCTTCTTATTTTCTTACCCATTCCATCAAGTAATTCAATACCATACTTTCTACAGACTACTGCTTCAGGTATTTCCTTGTTATGTCTATCTCCACCATTTGTAAATATATCTGGCTTAATTTTTTCTAAGCTTTTACATACAGTTTTATCATTATCAATAGCAAGAAATACTTCATCCACATACTCTAGAGCAGCTACTATTTTCATTCTATCTTTCTCGTCCATAAATGGTTTGCCTTTTTTCAGCTTGCACTGATAATTATTATTTACAATAACAATAAGATAATCACCTAATTTCTTAGAAAGCTCTATATACTCTAAATGTCCAACATGAATTGGATCAAAATAACCACTAATTGCTACTTTTTTCATTTACTCAAATTTAATCCGATTTTATTATAATTATATAATACTTTTGAGAATGAATATAATGATACTAGGATCAGGTGGTAGAGAACACGCCCTTGCATGGAAAATATCTAAAAGTAAATTATGTGATAATCTATACATAGCTCCTGGAAATGGTGGGACTAGAATTGAAGGAGAAAATATTTCTATAGATATTAATGATTTTAAAGAAGTAAAGCTCCACGTACTTAAAAAAAACATTGATCTAGTTATAGTTGGTCCTGAGGAACCTCTGGTAAGAGGGATAGTAGATTATTTCAAAAATGATAATGAATTAAAAAATATCAAAATTTTTGGACCAGGTAGAAACGGAGCAAAACTTGAAGGGAGTAAAAACTTTTCTAAAGAGTTTATGTTCAGAAATAATATTCCATGTGGAAAATCAGAAACTTTTAATAAAGATAATCTAGAAAATGGATACGAATTTCTAGATAAAATATCCCCACCATATGTTCTCAAGGCTGACGGTCTTGCAGCAGGAAAAGGTGTATTGATTTTGGATGATCTAGAAGAAGCAAAAAAAGAATTATCAAATATGATACTCAACGAAAAATTTGGAGAAGCAAGCAAGAACGTGTTAGTTGAAGAGTATCTTGATGGTATTGAAGTTTCTGTTTTTGCAATTACAGATGGCAAGAAGTATTTGATACTTCCCGAAGCAAAAGATTATAAGAGAATTGGGGAGAAGGATACAGGTCCAAATACAGGTGGAATGGGAGCAGTCTCCCCTGTAAATTTTGCAGATGAAGAATTTATGAAAAAGGTAGAAGATGAAGTAATTAAAAGAACAGTTGAGGGGATACAGAAAGAAAATTTAGATTATAAAGGCTTTATTTTTGCTGGACTGATGAACGTAAAAGGAAATCCATATGTCATTGAATATAATGTTAGGATGGGTGACCCTGAGACTCAAGTCGTTATTCCTAGGATAACAAATGATCTATTAGGTATAATCAATGATTGTCTAGAAAATAATTTAGAAGAATTAAAATTAGATTTTGATGACAGATTTGCAACTACTGTAATTCTAGCAGCTGATGGCTACCCTAATAGCTATGATAAAGGAGATGAAATAAAAAATCTTTCTGAAGAAAATAATACTAAAATATTTCATGCTGGAACTAAGGGTTTAGATAGTAAAATTTTAAGTAATGGAGGTAGAGTATTAGCTTGTACTGGGTTTGGAGAAAATATAAATGAAGCCCTCACAAATTCATATAAAGTTGCAAAAAAAATCTCATGGAAGAATAAGTATTTTAGAAATGATATTGGAAATGATTTAATTTAAAAAATGAAAAAAATTATATTAATAATTTTTATTTCTTTTGTCTCATCATCATGTTATAAGGATAACATATATACAAATTATTTTAGTTTTAAAGATCAAACATGGCACTCCGATTCTTCTATTGTCTTTAATTTTAATAGTAATGAGTCTACAGACATAAGTTTGAATTTAGGCATCTCATATACTAATGATTACCCATATCAGAACTTCTATACCTCATACTCTTTATTAGACTCATCTAAAAATATAATAAAGTCTGAAATGCTAGAGTTCCAACTCTTTGAAAAAAAATATGGATATCCTGTAGGTTCAGGCATTTTCAAAAATTTTTTTCTAGATAGTTTAATAACCAATATAGATCCTATAAATAAAAACTCCGAATATATTCTTCTAGTTAAACATTCGATGAGAGATAAAGAACTGATTGGAATAAATAGATTGGCAGTAGACGTTACTTCAAAATAGTTTATTCTTCTATATCTTCTTCAATTTTATCGAAGATAAAGGCTATTGAGAATCTCATTGTTTCTGCTAGTGGATGATCATTTTGAATGGTAGAAAGATATGAGAAATCAATACCTAAATTATTGTATTTAATACCAGCTCCTAGGGTTAAAAATTTTCTCCCCCCCTTATTCATATTTTCTAAGAAATATCCCCCTCTAAATGAGAATATTTCTCTGTACCAATACTCTGCACCTGTTGATATAGTAATTTCTTGAATTTCCTCACTAAAGCCATCTGGCGCATCAGAAAAAGAAGAAAACATTCCACTCAAAACCGATCTATTTGGGTTTTTACCCTTTAGAATTTTAGGTTCGTTTGTTAAGGGATCAATGATATAATTTCCATTTAAATCTATCTCATAGATTGGTGGTGATGGCACCATCAATTTATTTAGATCAAAAGCAAAGGTTAATGAGTTATACTGATCTAAGTACGTTTTAAGTGATGTGCCAATTCTTAAGTTAATTGGAATAAAGTCAAGGCTCTTTGAACTGCCATATGTTATCTTCCCACCTATATTAGAGACATGTGAGCCGAAAGCTAGCTCTGAAGTTCTATTTGCTACAGTAATTTCTTTATTATAGTAAACACCTAAATCAACAGAAAAACTATTTCCTGCTTTTGCGTCTGAATAATTAGATATACTTCCTGTAAGATTAGACCAAATGTATCGTGTTGTTCCACCTATTGATAAGTCATTAGTAAGCTTTCTTGAATATGTAAACGCTGTGCTTAGCTCTTTCGGGTTCTCAATTCCCAGAGAGAGTCCCTGATTATCTGTTAATTGAATCTCACCAAGGTCAAAATATTTCATTGATAATCCGATTGTTTGAACTTTATCTATTTTATAAAAACCAGTTAGGTATGATACTGACATATCATCCACTATCTTACCTAACCAAGGCACATAAGACATGCCAAATCCGTATTTTTTATCAATGAATGCTAGTTTAGCGTTATTCCAGTGTACTGAGTTAACATCTGGAGAGGTTGCAACACCTGTCTCCCCCATTGCTGAACCTCTTGAGTCTGGAGAAATAAGAAGGAAAGGAACAGCTGTTACAATTGGCCTTCTAGTAGTATCTTGTCCACTTAGTATAGAAACCTGTGAAAAAGAGTAGTTACAAAGTAAGAATAAAAATAAAGTGAATATTTTTTTCATATCTTTTTAAATAACTTATTGTGTAATGTAATAGTAGCTCCATTTAATAAATTATTAACCTGTAATTTATAAATATAGATACCTTGAGGCAAAGGATAGTTGTTTAAATCTTTACCATCCCAGTGAATATCGTCAATAACTTCAGGAGAAAATTCATAGGTCTTATTTAAAGAAAAAACAATATTACCTCTTAAATCATAAACTTCTAATTTAATTTCAAGAGGTTGATCTATCTCATCATTATTAAATTTGAAATTTGTACTTTGATTAAATGGATTTGGGTAATTCACAAGGTTAGTTATATTTAATCTATTATCACTTCCAACAATGAATACAACTGAACTAGTAGACATATTATTATAATTATCTGAAACTTTTATTTCAATTTTATGTTTGCCAACAGAAAGATTATTTAGTGGATATCTAATTAATCCTCTAGTATAATCGTCCTTCAATGGAGAAAAATAATCATTTAAGTATATTTCCGTTGTGTCATCTAGGATAGCAGACATCATATGAAATGTTTTAGTCTCAGTTATATTTAAGCCATTTTTATCAAATAGATCAACTAGAAGTAATGGACTTTTAGAGACTGTTGAACCTGAAATAAAATCATAGTCATCTAAAAATATTTCTATTTCAGGCCCTATAATATCATTATCAAACTCATTAGAAGTACCTCCTATAATAACGGTATTATTATCAATCGCTTCTAAATAATTAATAGTATCTGTTGCAAATAATGATATTTTTCCACTCCCATAATTATATTCGATTGAGCTTGGGACAACGAACTCTATTTTAAAACTCCCATTATTAATAGTAGAAATACCTTTATATATTAAATCATCCCATTCCTTAAACTGATATGGAGCACTTTCATCTCCTAGAGTTAATTTTGTAGATATCTTATCATATACTTCAGTAAATAACTCTCCATTAAACCCTTCCATTTTAATATTATTATCATCCACAATTTCACCAGATAAGTAAACTTTTCCTCCTGCCATTAATGTGTCTATCTCATCAATTTTAATATTAAATTTAGGATAGCTAAGTTGTAATGAAGGATCTCCTAATAAGGCAAAATTTCTATTAATAGAGCCACTTAAACTTCCATTTTTAGTTTCTCTAAAAATATCTCCTAACCTATAGAATTTATTATTTACCTTTTTGAATACATTTTTATAAAACTGATTATTTAATCTATAATTTGTTTGAGAAAAAACTGGCCTAGTTGTGGTTAATAGAGCAATAGCACCCCCATTTTCTTTATTTAATAGCATCTCTCCACCAGATGTTATAAGAGGATCATCAAACTTTCCAAATTCACATGTAGCGGTTAAAAATAAAGGCAACTTAGTTCTATTTTGCCAGTTGAAGATTGAGTTTTCATCCAGTATCTTCTCTTCTGTCCATAAAAATTCATTCCCATGTCCAATATAATTTATTATTAAAGAGCCATTTTCAACAGCTTTATCAAGTTTATTCTTCGCTTGTTCAGATGTCTTGACTCCACCTGTTAAGGTTTGGTCATAACTATCCAAATATATTTTTTTAATGTTATAATCTTTACTTTCATTGTCTAGTAAGTCAAAATGATTTTCAGCATCATTCTGATGGACATTGTTATCACCATCATCAGCAACTAGATATATATTTTTTTTCCAGTCTCCTCTAATTTTATTTTTAGAAGAGTATGTGTAAAGCTTATCTACATAAGCTTTTGACTCGCTAGTACTTTTACTTGGAATTCTACCAACACCTACATTTAATTTATGATCACCTGATAAGTTTTCAAACCATTTTCCTTCTTCTTCATCAAGGAACCCATAGTAATCATCGGAAGAGTAACTAAATATGTTATTTGATGAATTATAAGATTGATATATAGGAATATAATTTGTGTTATTTGGGAGTCTGTCCTTATAGTCATAAGAACAATCGCCAAATAAGAGAACGTATTTCAATTTCTTACTTGAAGTATTATAAATATATTTAATATAGTTTCTGATAGCTGAAACATCTTGATTACCTGATGAAAATTGGTTATAAATATCATTTATATTAGCAATAGACACATTTAAACCCTCCTCTTCTCTCAGTATTTTTATTCTTTGAGCATCTTGGAAAAAATCAGAGTGAGTAATAATTAATAAATCTGGATTATTACTATTTAAGATATCTAAGTTTTCAATGTTCTTAGAAAAAAATGGATAACTTAAATTTTCTATATCAAAAATAATATTTCTACTATATGTGCTATCATTTTTTATAACAAAATATTTGTCATTTTCTATAATAGTTTCTAATTCTATTATATTGTAAGGGTTTGAAATATTCCAAAATTTTAAATTATGGTTACCATCCTTATCGATGCCATAATTTTTATTTGTTGAAATATTATACTTCTTAAATAAAATCCTATTCTCTGGAACAGAAAAAAATGATAAATTACCTCCCATATAATTTAAACTTACAGTACCAGTTATATCTACATAGTCCAGATAAGATATAGCAGAATTATTACCAGAATATTTTAGATTAATAAACGACTCATTAGATAAAAAATTGAATTCTGTCATTTCAACTTGGCTTATAATTTTATTACCATATATACCCTCTTTGATAGTATTCATATCAAAAAGCGATAATTCAGTATTATCTATGCTAACACTAAAAGAAGAGGGAACTGTCGATCTTGATACAAGCCCAAACTCCAAAGACACTTTAGAATTTTCTAAAAAAAATTCATAAAGTGGAATATTGAGAAAGTTTCCTGGTGAAAAGATTTCACCATACCAATTTCTGCCAGACTGAATAATATTATATATATCGTTCTCGTATCTATAATTAAAAAATACATCATTAACTTCCTCCTCAAAATTACTTGTAGATATCTCTGAATTTATTTCTCTTGGCAAGTCTCCATTTAACTTTACAAAATAATAAGCCGTATCAGTATATATATTCTTTTCAGTCTTAAGTTTATTTGATGTGTTATCAAAATAAATTTTGTCAGGAGATTGTAGATAAAAATATATAAACTCATCATTATCAAAGACATTGTCTGAATTTCCAAAAAATCTCAGCTGAATCTCTTCTGGGTTTATCTTATTAGAAAGAGAATTTAATTGTGGTAAGACACCGTTATATCCTGATCCGTATACTTGAATTTTATTAGGGTCAAAATTATTTGTCAATATTTTATATTCTTGTAAAAATTTTTTGTCGATTTTATAGATCCCAGACTCGACAACTCCTATTTTAACCCATTCTCCACTTGAAAGAAGAGACGTTTGAGCACTTATATGCAAAACTTTAAATAAAAAAATAAGAAAAATTAAACGAAATCGCATTTATACAAATTAGTATTATACTTATAAACTATAATTAAGATCAATTATTTTAAAAAAAAAGTTGAAATTATAGATTTAATAATACAGTAGGAAATATAAAGAAGAATCAATAAAAACATTCCAGAGTGTCCTTGGAGGATTATTATGATAATTCCTAGTAAAATCAAAACCAACTTTTCAATGTTCTCATTTAAAGTGAATTTTGAGAATTTTAAGCTTATGAATTTTAAATTTGATACCATCAAAAAAGAAAATAAAATAATTAGAGCTAGGATTACATACTCATCAAAATAAGTTTTAAGGGTTCCCTGATAATAAATCAATGAGATGAAAAATAAAGCGTTTGCTGGAGTGGGCAAACCAACAAAAAAGTTATTATTTTCTTCAGAAAGATTAAACCTTGCAAGTCTTATAGAAGATGAAACTAAAATTAGTATAGATGAATATTTTAAAAATAGATTGAAATTATTAGAGTCAAAATAATCATATAGAATTATCGAAGGTAAAATGCCAAATGAAACAAGGTCAGCTAAAGAATCCATTTGCTTACCAAACTCTGAGGTTAGATTTAGCTTTCGTGCAGTAAAACCATCTAAAAAATCAAGAATAAGACAACAATAAAAAACATATATTATCTCAAAATCATTTTTAACAAAAACATTTAGAATACATATAAAACCCAATATAAGGTTACCTAAAGTAAAGATATTTGGTATATTTTTTATCACACTAAAAAGGGATTATCTTTCATCTCATCATTTATTGTAGTACTTACTCCGTGTCCAGGGTAAATAATAACATCTTCACCTAATCTAAATAAAGTATTTTTAATACTGCTAATTAATGTATCAAAATCACCTCCAGGTAAATCTGTTCTCCCTATTGAGTTCTTAAATAAAACATCCCCACTAAAACAAACCTTTTCTTTCTCAAAGTAAAAACCTAGATGTCCTGGTGAATGTCCAGGAAGATATAAAGTTTTAATTTTTTTGTTTCCAAATATGATATCCTTACCATATTCTATTAATTTAAAATTGTCGTTATGTTTATAATTACTCATACCAAAAACAGGAGCATAAGATGGAATAGTATTATAAATTTCTTTCTCTGAAGAAGGTATATATACATCTATTGAGTATTCTTTTGATAGAAAATCTATTCCAAGTACATGATCAATATGGGCATGAGTAATTAAAATAAATTGTGGCTCTAATGATTTTTCATTTATATAATTTTTAATTATATGGTTTTCCTCCTCGTAATAATTACCAGGATCAATGATTATACATTTATTCCCAGAAATAGCTAAATAGGTATTTTCTTGATAATCATTAAAAGTAAATGACTTAACCTCGATCATTTTTTTATTTTATATGCAAATTTGAGTTTTAAATAGTTATTAAAAAATAAATGAATAAAAAATATGATTATATTATAATAGGTCAAGGACTTGCTGGATCAGCATTAGCATGGAGATTATATTTTAATCAAAAATCATTTATTATTCTAGATTCAGGAGCAGACGTTTCTGCATCAAAAGCTGCTCTGGGAATATATAATCCAATAACAGGTAGAAAAAACATTAAGACATGGAATGCAAATATTCTTTTTAAAGAATTAGAAAGTTTTTATATGAAAGTAGAGAAATCATTAAATACTAAAATTTTATATAAAAAAAACATATTTAGACCATTTAATTCTAGTAGAGATGTAAATGATTGGAATATTAGACTTGGAAATGGAAAATATAAAAAATACTTAAAAGAAATCAATGAAAAGGGAATAACAACAAAAGGTAGCGGATACCTTGATGTTAATAAATATTTACAAGAGACAAAAAAATATTTTAGAGGTTTGGGTCGTTATAAAGAGTATAAGTTGAAAAACAATGAGTTACTAAATGAAAATAATAATATTAATATTGGTGGGTATGATTTTAATAAAGTAGTTATGTGTATAGGAATAAATCAAAAAAAATTGAATTATTTTTCAAAAATACCCCTCACTCCAGTAGCTGGAAATAGTGTAAAAGCTGAATCTGAATTTTTTAGTGATAATATTATTAACAAAAGAATTTCAGTTTTTAATGTTACTAAAAATGAGATATTTGCCGGATCAACTTATAATAATGGAGATGTAAATAAAGGCATTAGTATATTAAAAAATAAAATTAAAAATGTTATAAATAAAGAGTTTACTATTATTAAATCATATTTTGGAGTAAGACCAGCAAGCAGAGATAGAAGGCCAATAGTAGGCAAGCATAAGATATTAAATAACCTGTTTATAATTAATGGTTTAGGTTCTAAAGGAGTAAGTCAGTCACCTTATTGTTCAAAAGAATTATTTGATTATATTGAAAACAACAAAAAAATAAACGAAGAAATAAACATAGATAGGTTCGCAACGTAAGCTCTAAATATGAGAAGATTACTTTTTATACTTTTTATTTTAACATCTCAATTCTCTTTCTCTCAAAGTAGCATATATAATGAAGCAGGGAAAAATAGGCTTCAATTTAAATCATTTAAGTGGGAGGTCTTATTTTCCAATAATTTTGAAATCTACTATAATTCTAATAGCAGAAATATAGCTGAAACTACTGCCTCTTATCTGGAATCAAATTTTTTTGAACTTACGACAAACATTGGGCATCAACCTTTTCAGAAGACAAAAGTTTTTATTTATAATTCAGATAAAGATCTAGATCAAAGTAACATAGGCATAAATGAGACAAATAGATATCTTAACTCTAATTCAAACTTTAATAACAGGACAATATTTAAAGTATCTTATTCAGATAACTTAAAAAAGTTTAAAGAAAAGCTAAACTATGAATTCACTAAAGTACTTATAAATGATCTAATGAATGGCAATATGAGTTTTGCTAAAAGATTTGGGAAAGTATCATTTATTAATATTCCAAATTGGTTCTCTGATGGAGCTGCTAGATATACTGCATATGGTTGGGATATTACAATGGATAATATTATCAGAGATTATTTTCTAACTGAAGACAAAAAAAATATAAATAAAATAACTGAAAGAAAATCAGGGTTTATAGGACAGAGCATTTGGAATTATATTTCAATTGTTTATGGTAAGAATAGTATTTCAAACATAATTAATCTTGCCAAGATTATAAGAAATCCAGAGAGAGCAATATCAAGCTCATTAGGAATTAGTTTTGAGGATTTTATAAATGAATGGTCAGAATATTATTTCCAAAGAATTTCTTCAAATTTTATTAGAGATAACAATGACAATTATAGAATTGATTTAAAAAAGAAAAATATTGGAAGAATAATTGATTTAAAATACAATCCAAATAAAAATCAATTAGTTATCACTGCTCTAAAAAGAAATCTTAAGAAGATTTTAATTTATGATATAAACTCAGAAAAATTAAAGTCTATTGATAGAATAAAAGATAATAGTAGCAATGAGTCTTATTATATAACCTGGAAAAATAAGGACGAGATCGCTTATTTAAAATCAATAAAAGGTAAAAATTTTATTGTTATAAATAATACTACTTCAAATAAAAAAGAATATAAATCATTAGAAAAGTTTGAACGAATTAATGGCTTTTCATATAATTCTGATGAGAACTTGATAGCAATTAGCGGTAGTATTAATAACCAAAAAGATATTTATCTTCTAAGTGCTAATAGCTCAAACATGAAAAAAATAACTGATGATATCTATGATGATATACATCCGACATTTTTTAAGAATTCTACTTCAGTTGCTTTCAGTTCTAATAGGTCTAATCCTATTCTTAATGAAGAGAGTCATTCTTCAAATAAGAATGAATCATATAATTTATATATATACAACTTAGATACTACCTCAAATGAATTATTTCAATTAACAAATGAATTGAATAATAATATAAAAATTAAAACCTTGTCAAATAATGATGTGCTTTATGTGAGTGACAAAAAAGGTATTTTTAATTTATATAATCATAATTTATATTCAAACTCTTTACAAATCACAGATTTTAATACAAATATTTTAAATTTTGATTATGATGAAAATGAAAAAAAATTAATATTTAATTCTTTATATAACGGAGAGATCATAATTAGAGAAATTCAAAATTTTAATATCAATGAATCTAAATTTGGGAATCAAACTGCTAGGGTTGACTATTTGCAATTACAAAATTCTTTGAAGAAAAACGTAGCCATTAAAAGGGCTGAGAAGAAAAAAGAAAATATAAATTTTGAGTCTACAGACAATTTTAACTTTGAAGATGAGAAAAGGATAAAATCTTCTATTTTAAAAAATATTGAAAGAAATAAAAAATCACCAATAAATCTCGGATCAAAGTATAGATATTCTTTTGTAAAAAATAATTTTAATAACTTTTTAAGAATTGACCCTTTAGAAGGACTAGGATCTATGATTGAAACTGATTTCATTGAGCTATTTGAGGATCACAAATTATATGCCAGGTCTTTCATCCCTATATCTAGTCTAAAAAGCACTGACATATTTACAGAATATAGTTATCTAAAACACAGGTTAGATTTTAGAGTTTCTCTTGATAGAAAAATATTATATACTGAAGATTCTGAGAGATATATCTATCATAAGTACTTATTTAATAGAGTTAACTTAAATATTTCATATCCTATCTCTAAATTTTCTCGTTTGGAAATATCTCCATTTATAGCAATTCATAAATTTAATGATCTTGATTATAGAATATTTAATAACACTCCACCTCAATTTATCTATTATGAGAAAGACAATTTCTATGGGTACTTCTTCAATTTCAAATTTGATAACACTAAAAGTGTATCTTCAAACTTGGAGGAAGGAAGTAGAATACAATTAAGTTTTAAAAATTACATATCAAAAAATAACAAAGATAAAAGTTTTAAAAATCTGACTTTTGACTTCTCGCACCATCAAAGAATATCAGAAAATTTATTTTTTTCATCCAAAATATTTTATGGTAATTCATTTGGAAATAATCCATTTAAATATTTTTTAGGTGGTGTTAAAAATTCAATATCTAACACATCAGAAGACAAAGGGGTTAATGACCCATTACAAGTTGTAAATGGAAATAATAATAATAATTTTATTTTTGGAGAATATATAAACTTAAGAGGTTATAACTTCAACAAATTCGACGGATACAAAGTCTTAGCATTAAATTCTGAATTAAGAATCCCAATCTTAAAATTCATAACAGGGAAAAATGTATCCAGTAGTTTTTTAAATAGTTTACAATTTGTTGGTTTCTTTGATTTAGGATCATCATGGAATGTGAATTCACCATTTAGCAAAAAGAATGATGTTAATACTTGGATAATTAAGGAACCAGGATCAGTCTTTCAAGCAGAAATAGAAAATTCAAAGAACCCATGGCTTGCAAGTTATGGATTTGGATTAAGGTCATTCATCACAGACTATTATATTAAACTAGATGTTGCAAAACCAATTGAAGATTATCAAATTGGTAACACAAAATATCATATCTCATTTGGCTATAGTTTTTAATTCTATGATAAAATCAATGACAGGCTATGGTTTCACATCTATTTCAAAGAAGGAATATTCGATAGAGGTAGAAGTGAAATCCTTAAACTCAAAATACTTTGATCTAAACTATAGATGTACTGAGGATCTTGGAAAGTTTGAAAGTGAAATCAGAAATGTTTCTAAGAAAATATTAGAGAGAGGAAAAGTTGATCTAAATATCAACATAAAGTTTCTATCTAATCAAAATGAAAAAATTTTTAATAAAAGAAAATTTAATAAGCTTTATTATGAAATAAAAAACCTTTCTAATAAATCAATAAAAATAGATGAGAAAATTATTTTTAATAATGTTTTAAAAAATATTGATTTAATTACTTCAAATAAAAAAATTAATATTTCAAATAAGGTTTTACTTGCTAAAATAAAAAAAACTCTAAATGAATGCTTATCATTTAGAAAAGAAGAAGGTAAAGCTATTTATAAGGATATAAATAAATATTCTAAATTAATTAGTAGTGAATTATATAAAATTCAAAATATTGATGTTAAAAGAAAAGAAAATAAAAAAAACTCTTTAAAAAGAAAGATTGCTGAAATAAATAAAATAAAATTTGACAAAAATAGATTAGAGCAAGAGGTCTTCTATTATTTAGAGAAAATAGATATAAACGAAGAGTTAGTCAGGTTAAAAAAACATATTCAACTTCTTAATAAAACTATTAATAGTTCAAAATCTGTTGGTAAAAAACTAAATTTTATCAGCCAAGAAATTGGGAGAGAGATAAATACAATAGGATCAAAATGCTCTGACTTTAAAATTCAAAAATCAGTAATTAATATGAAAGAATATCTAGAGAAAATAAAAGAGAATAATTATAACGTGTTTTAGGTCTCTATCCTAACTTAAATGTGATAGGCAATATCATCCTTACTTTAACTGGTCTTCCTCTTTGTTTACCTGGAGACCACTTCTTTGCTTTTGCAATTACTCTTACAGCTTCTTCATCACAACCTACCCCTATACCCTTAATAACTTTTACGTTTGTCAAACTACCATCTTTATCTACAACAAATTGAACAAAAACTTTTCCTTCGATTCCCATTCTTCTTGCCTGAGCTGGGTATCTTAAGTTTGTGCCTACATATTTGTAAAAAACACCCATTCCACCTGGAGGCGTAGGCTGATCTTCAACAATAGTAAAGATTTCGTCAACTTCTTCTTCTTCAGGAGCTTCCTCAAAAACAATTTCTTCAATAACTGTCTCTTCAGTTATTTCTACATCAATTTCTATTTCTATCTCTTCCTCTATCTCTTCCTCATCAGGGACTTCAATAATTTCTGGCTGCTGTATAACAGGTGGTGGTGGTGGTGGCTGTTCTGTAGGTGGAATTTCCATCAAATCTTCAAAATCATCATCAATAGAACCTAAATCCATTCCTGCTCCACGATCATAAAATTTCCATTCAAATGCAGTTATTACAAGTAAAAGACTTACACATAGTCCTATATTAAGGAATAATCCACTTTTTTTTTCAAGGTCTGCGTTAGGGTTCTTCTTAATTTCCATAGTTGAAGTTAATTAAATTATATTTTACTTTCTAAAAAAAACACAAAAAATGCACCTGAAAGAGACCCTATTATATTACTTGTTAGATCAAGAACTTCAAAGGATCTATAAGGAATATATACCTGAATAAGTTCTACAGAAAAACAAAATACTAAAAAATAAAAAATAATTTTAGGCATCAACTTGTTCGACTTAAAATTTCTAGCAATGTATGTTTTAGTAATAAAAGTTGACTGAACAAAAAATAAAATAAAATGCAAAATCTTATCTGAGTATGGAAAGCTTATAACATTAGAAGTATTTCTATAGAAAATAGTAAGATATATGATAACTAAAAACCAGATAGCTGAACACAAAAAATAAAAATAAAATTTTCTATTTTGTGAGAGACTCATAGGCTTCTAAGTCTAATAAATCATCAAGTTGAGAAAGATCATCACATTTAATTTTTACCATCCAACCATCTCCATAAGAATCGCTATTGACAAGTTCAGGTTCAGATTCTAACTTCTCATTAATTTCAATTATCTCACCAGAAATTGGCATAAATAAATCTGATACAGTTTTTACCGCTTCAACTGTTCCGAATACTTCACCCATCTCAATATTATCATTCAGAGTTTCTATTTCAACATAAACAATATCTCCTAATTCACCTTGAGCAAAGTCTGTTATGCCAACATAAGCTATGTCATCTTCTACTTTTACCCATTCGTGATCATTAGTGTATTTAAGATCTTTTAAATTCATCTGACGAAGATAATAAATGATTTTATTTAATCTTAAAAAAAAAAAAATTATTGATTTAGACTTAATCTAAGCCTTGCTCCAAATGATGAAGAGTATCTAGGAAAAGAATTAGAGACAAGCGGTTTATTAACTACTCTATCATAATAAATTATCAAATTAACTCTATTATTTACAGTATAATTAATATTTGGCCTTAATTGAAAATTATAATTTCCATTTGTTAAAACACTTTCTTTATCTATCTTCCTTTGAATAGTTTTTGTGTTTCTAATAATAAAATTTAATCTGAACTCTATTTCATTGTCAAGAATAATTGTATTTCCCATATATTTAAATGGCAGTTTTAATTTTTCTTTTGTATATCCAAAGTCTAATGAAAAATCAGAATTTATCATTTCTGAAACTTGTGAGTTTGACAAATTCAACATTATATTCCTGTCTTTTTTATAATCTAACCTAGCATTTAAGTTATTTTTTGTTCTCACATTTATTCCAATTAGTGGAGAAAACCTCTCAGTAATTCTAACTTGATTTATAATATAAAATGGGATCAAACCATTTTCTGTCTGTTCAGATGCTAATGGATAATTCATTATTGAATTATTAAAATCAAGATTATCAACATAAAGAAGAGAATTTGAGAACTCACCAATTGAGTAAATACTCTGATATGCATGTGATATGGTAATATTTGTAAATATTTCACTTAAAGCTTTTATTTTACTTAAACCTGAAAAGTCAACTCTCCAATTAGGTATAGGAATTTTAGGAAATGGTTTTAATGAAAAAGATCTAGGGTCTGAATCAGAATAAGCAGATATAAAAGCTGGAATTAATACATCTTGTGAGTTTAATCCGTATTCACCTTGCGTATTTAAATTATTTAATCTATCTCTAATTATTTCTCTATTTTCAACAAATTGAGAGAAAGTTGGAGAAATATTTTGATCACCATCTTTAATAAATGCTGTTTTTATGGCAAGAAATGATAACGAAAAAGTCCCACCCCTAGTAGGAGTCAATGAGACATACGAATCTTTCTGTGAATCAAACCTGAAAGTCTCTTGAAAGTTTTCAGATACAATTCTCTTAGCATCTAATTGTATTCTAAAAGAACTTAAAGGTTGGATGCTACTTCTAAATTGAAAATTTTTACTTCTTGATTGAATAAAAGGAGAATTTAAATAATCATTTTTTACAAGCCATCCCCTTTCTGCTGCAATATTTCTAATATTAGAATCTTGAGAACCTAAAATAAAATTCCATCCTGGTGATTTTGAGAAATTATTCAGACCAAAAGCTCCTGGAGAATGTACTAAACCTGCCATCCCTGTTCTCTCAGAAACATTATAAGTCAGATTAATTGACCTCAGGGACATAAGTAACTTCATTATACCATCAAAAGTTTTAGACTGAAAAATTGATTTAATAGAATCTTTATCCTGATATTTTTTATTGAAGCTCTTTAGGATAGGTATCTTATCATAAAATTTTGATATATCTAATTTTGAGTTTAAAGAATACTCTCTATTATTTTCAACAACATTTCCGAGAGTATCAGACTGTTGATAAGAACCAGCTGACCAAAGATACCTAGATGAGTATTTAGCATTTGATGTTACCCAATCAAGAAATGGGAGCTTATTAATTGGTAATTTATAGTTTACCAAAATTTTTTGATTAAAATTATTAGTTCTACCTAATCTCTTTAAGTTATAATACATACTATCTAACTTTTCTTGAGTATCTAACTCTCCCTCTGGCTCATCCACTACTGAATTATTGATAACATTAATGTCAATATTCATACTATTAAAAATATTCCACCTTAATCCATATGATTTATTAATTGAAAAATATTTTTCGTAGATAGCATCTACCCCCTCAATAGTTAAATCTGAATTTCGATATTGAGTTTTATTAAACCTTCTATTTAAATCCCCCCTAATATTTATATTAGATGGCAAAGGGTTAATATTAAAGTCTTTGATTAATTTAAATATTTTTGAGTCGAAAATTTTCAAATTTTTGAATGGTTCTAAACTTCTACTTTTTGGAGAAAAATTATATGAAATATTACCCCTATGTTCTTTAGTCTCTATAGATTGAGTAGTAACATTTGAACTGTTTCTCTCACTATATGAAAATCCAGTTGAAAAATTTTCTATATCCCATAAGTCCACTCTAGACTCAGGATTTGTTCTATCTTTTCTTATATTATTTAAACTTATTGATTTTGATTCTATTCTCTCCTCAGTCATACTTTTATATTCTTGTTGTTGCTTCTTTGTATCAAATGATTTTATGGCAGCAGACAGAGGAATATCTTTATCTAAAGGATCATATTTTGGTGTAATTATAGAATTTGATGTTGAAATATATAATGGAAGTTTAACTCCAGAGTTTGATGGTAATAATTTATCTAAATTAAGATTGGCTGATGCATCATACTGTAATTTTTCCTCTCTAGATCTCTCTGAGATCTTTTGTTGAATTGACCCAAATCCTACTGAAGTATATCTAAGAGAAGACGAGACAGTACCAATATCTGATAATTTAACATTTAAGCTCACATTTGCAGCCCAACCTTTAGTCTTATCAAAATCTGTTAACCTTAATTCATTGAACCACAAGCATGCTGATTTGGAAGCTCTATCTTCAGATAAAGGATTTTTAACACCTATCATAAAATTTAATATTGAACCTAAAGATGGTCTCCCCTTTATTCTCATCTTATATTTCCCATTGCTAGAGAGTTTTGTGTATGGAGTATTTATATCAATTTTTTCCCTATTCCTTTCTGACTTTAAAGAAAGTAATTCATCAATAGAAAAATTAATTTCATTTTCTTGGGGCCATACTAATCTCGATAAGTTAGCACTAGACTGATTTAATAACTCAGGTCGTGTAATTTTTAAAGGAAGTTCTATCTCATAGTAATTGTTTTCATAATCAGAACCAAACCTAAGAAAGGCATTAATTTCATTATCAGCCAAAATATCTCCATTTTTTGGTTCTGCGTGAATAAACATTTTAATTCTACCATAGTTAATTAAATCAAAATTTGATTCTTTAAAAATTGCTCTTCCATCTCCATCAGATAAATCATCTACACAAATTTGAAGTGATTGTTCATTAGTCCTTCTTTGAACTATAGTCGTATTATCAATATCTCTTGGTATACCAGGAGGAACTACATAAGGGGATTTATTTTCAGATCCAATACTGTTCTCTTCTATACTGACCACAGAAATCTGAATATCGGACTCTGAAGGCTCTGAAACTTCGTTTAAACCTGACTGAAATATTGACTCCTCATATTTTCTCCATTGACTTCCTACCAACTGAAGTTTAGCAAATCTTAATACGACTGGTTCCTCCCAGTTTGTCAAGTATGTCCTTAAAAATCTAATTGTTTTAAAATCAGAAATAGTACCATGAACTCTATCTGGTGATCTTATTGGAATTCTAAACTGATACCAAGTTGCGTTACCTGACTTATCAATTATCTTATCCACAATATTATTTTTTCCAACATCTAGCTCGCCAGGGTTCAAATCAATTTCATATTCATAATAACTTTCTGTGTCAGACAATGTATTATCATCATTTAAATCTTCATTCTCGGGATATGGAGAACCTTGAGCAGAAAAATTTGTTCCAGAGTTTAGAGGTGTATTGCCTTCCATTCCGTTAATATTCTTGTACCTCTCTAAAATTTTCATATTCGATTCATCAAGATCACCACCTAGGTAATATCTAAAATTATCTGCAGAGACATCTTGTTCAATTTTAGATTTACCTTCAATAGTTAAATTCATTTTGTCCAAAAAATTATCCTTAAAATAATTTTTTTCATCATCATTCTTCAAACCATCTAGCCCCACATCTTGATTTTCTCTTGAGGCACTATTATTTTCAAAAAAATTAGTTAAGTATTGTTTAGATGTTACTCTTCCCCACTCATTAAATTTAATCCCCTCATTTGAATAATCGTGAGACAAACCATTTTCAAATGCATGGACATTATCTTTCATTATATCTTCAGAGACATTTCCTAGATTGAAAATAAGTTTGCCTCCTGTGTCATTGTTTTTATTAAAGACACCATCTAAAACCTTACCATTCTCTCCTTCTATGAAAGGATCCATCAACCAAAATTCAATGTATTGTATATTCGTTCTGTCAAAGTCAGTATCATTTGAAATGCTTTTGGTTATAGCACCATAATTTGACTTAGGATCTCTCAATAAACCTGAAGGTAATAAATCGGTACTGTAATTATATTGTCCCCTTTCATTAGGAAAATAAGCTACATCAAAAATTGATAAGTTTGTATTTATCAATTGCCTGTCCTGTTTTCTGAAAATATCTTGTGGAGAAACTGCTTTAGTATAATTATTTTCAAGATCTTCCAAACTTAAATTTTGAGGCTTCAGAGAACCACCATTTAGATAAAATATATTGTCTATCGTATACCAAGCAATCTTTGCCCTTTTGAAGGCATAACCTAAATTATCAGAGGATATGGAACTTAAATCAAAACTATTATTTTTTGTTTCTGGTGTTGAACCCAATTTCCAAGATATTGATGAACCACCAAGAGAGATTGGAATTACAGCACTCTCAAAATCATCAATATAAGTAATACCTTCACCGTTAATAATATTTGATGTACCGGGAATGATCTGAGCAAACTCTGTACTTAAATTAATTTTTGATTTCTCAGTAGTAGCTAAAAATGGAATTGTATTTATAATTTTAGTTAAGAACTCACTCTCTTTATCTATGTTAAAATCAAATCCGTACTTAGTATTTTTTACAGGCTCATTTCCAACACTAAACCTAGTAATTCCTCCTGGACGCTCATTCAAATGAAATACAGTAAACCCAAGATTTATATCCTCATCTACTTTATACTCTGCCCTTGCTCCTGATAACCATTTAGTCTGAAAGTTAAAAAGATCAGCTTTCTCAAATGAAATAGTCACCTCTTGTCCTGAAGATAAGATTGAAGGATTCAAAATTCTTACACTACCTAAATTATAATTTACTGTATAATCAGTACCCTCTATAAGTCTTATATTTCCAGCCATCACAACCACAGAATTTTCAGATATGTCCAAACCTGGAAGATTTATTTCACTTCCAGAACCAGAGGAGACAGTTCCAACAATAAAAAATTTATTTTTTGATAAAATTTTCTGAGCTTCATCTTGAGTCAGAGTATATAGCTCATCAAACACATACTTTTCAGATAATTCAGTTTCATTATTGTCCTCAAAATAGCTTTTTAATTTTGATCCAAAAGGTTCAAGAACTGGAAAAATAATATTCCCTTTTTTTGAATTAATTGTAAACCCTTCAATAAAATCAAAATTTCCATCATATTGAGGATCGTTAGAAGAGTTCAATCTATCTAGGCCTAATAACCTAATTAAAGGTTTGTCTCTTGTTAAAATGCCCTCATTTAAACTTGGGTTATTAAATCCAACAGCATCATCTCTATAATTAATTCTTAACTCAAAATTATTTTTTTCAATTTGAGTTGCATTTAAATTATAAATATTTTTCATCATTAAATCCCAAGTTGGAATTTGTGTATTAATATTAGATGGCCTTAGAAGCTTAAGAAATATCATCTCACTATCGTCTCTATTTTGATAATCCTCAGTTAACTCTCCTACTTTGTATCTATTACCGTTATAGGTATATTCATATGAAACTGCTAGAACTTCATCATTTTGCAACCTTCTAAGTAATGATACATATCCAAGTGATTTATTTATTTCATATTCATCTGTATCTAGCTTTCTAGCAGAGGTTACTTTCTCAAAATCGATTGTTTTAGAAAGATTAAACTGATTTATTAAAATGTCATCAACTAAATCTAAACTTCTTAAGCTATTATTACCAGTTATATTGTCAAATAATAAATTAGAACCGTTATCAGCTGGAGTTGAATTTCCAAATCCAATATTTGGATTATTAGGTTTTAAAATCTTATCCCCCTCAGCTAAATCTGTAAATGCAACAAAATTTCTTAAGGATTCTGAATTATTTGTTCTATTTAAGATGTATACTTCGACCCTATTTATATTTATACCTGAACTAACAAGTGGGAGCGATTTTAACCATCTCTCATAATTTCCTCTAAAGAAGTGTCCTAAAAAAAAATGTCTATTTCTATCGTAGTTTGAGGCTAAAACTTCAAACTCTCTCCCCTGGAAACCATTATCTATTTTAATTGATTCACTTTTACCTTGTTGTCTAGATAAAATTCCAGTAATACTTAATTTCCCAAATTGTAATTGTGTCTTTAGTCCAAATAAACTTTGAGCTCCCCTTAGCAAGCTGTTTTTTACTGGCATACTTACGTTTCCAACTTCAATTTTTCTTATTATTTCTTCTTCAAAACCAGTATAATCAAGTTTTAAATTATTTTGAAAATCAAAAGTATTATTATTATCAAAATTTGCAGCAATTTTTAACTTTTCTCCGACCTTTCCATTAATATTTAAGTTTATTTGTTGATCATAATTAAACCCTCCATTTCTCTGTTGTCTAATTGGGATTGAAGGATTTTCAACTTTTTGGAATTTTCCACCAAAATCTAAATTCACAAAACCATTAACTTGGAGGTCAATGAAATTACCTCCAAAAATTCTATCCAAAGACTCAGGTATATAAATCTTTGGTATCAACCTACCACTTTCTAACACATTTTCACCATCAAGACTTAATGATTTTTTTTTAAAATATTCTTTTATATTTCTCTTTGTAGTGTAATTATCATAACTAGAGAAGGGTATTGATATTGATGGTCTATAATTTAAATTTCCAATCTTTTCAGATAAATAAAAAACTCCTGCAGTATCATATATTGATCCCAACTCAATTGAACTTGAGTTTAAATAAAAAGCATTATTTGAAAACAGACTTGAATAAGGATCAGAAAACCTGTCTTTTAAAGAATAATTTGTAAAATTTGTCGGTTCATAATTAATAATCGAATCAGTTTTTTGGGATGATGATTGAGAAAAAAGAGATAATCCATCCAGGAAAAAGAGTAATAAAATGAATAAAAACCTAAAAATTGAATTCAAAGTAAGCCATTTATGACATTATGATCTTTTGAGTACCTCTTTGATCAAGTCTTCTAGAGAAATATTCTCATTTCTCTTTAAAATATCATCAACATGTTTATCAACAATATTTTTAGAAATACCCAAAGAAGATAAAGCTGATAACGCTTCATCTTTAATAGTATTGTCTAAAGAATCAGAAAAATCATCACTAATATCATCTATAGAAATTTTGTCCTTTAATTCTAGTATTATTCTTTCAGCAGTTTTTAAACCTATTCCTTTTACAGATTTTATTTTATTGACATCTGAGCTTATAATTGCTTTATTAAATTCATCAGCTGATATAGAGGATAAAATCATTATAGCTGTACTGGGACCAACCCCATTAATGGATAATAAACTCAAGAATGTTTGTTTCTCATTTTTATTATTAAAACCATAAAGTGTGTGAGAGTCCTCTTTAACATTTAAGTAAGTATGTATATTTATTTCATCTTTATCTTTAATCTTTGAAAACGTTCTAAGGGAAATATTTATTTCATATCCTATTCCATTAACATCCAAAATTAATTTTGCTGGATCAACTTCAATTTTTTTGCCTCTTATAAATGAAATCATATTTCAAATGTCATTAATATAGAAGATATTTCTTGCATTAAGTTTCTTTTTTTTGATCCTGGAGCATAAACATATCCCTCTAAATAATACATTCTCTTTTTATTTGAATCATAAATAACTATAGAATGGAAAGGACCACCTGCGGAGATATCACTAAGTTTCCATAAACCTTTAGATTCTACAGAAGAATTACCCTTAAAATTAAATTTTTGAGATTGAATAGGGAACACATCCTGAATACTCATATATATTTTAGAATTTTCTGAGTCTCTTAAATAAATTTTTGAGATTTTATTTCTAATACCTTTGATGCTGGGGTTTTCAGTATTAAATACTTCATAAAAATTTTTCAATTGACTTTCTTCATAATCTTCATAATAAAGGAAAATATTTTTTTCAAATTCAGAATCTAATTGTCTTAACCAAAAAAAATTCTTATTATCTCCAATACTATTTTTTGCTAAATCATATCCATAGGGAATTTTTATTTTTATTTTGTGGTCTTCAAATATCTTATTAGATATGTTTTTTTCTTGCTTTGAAAATATCTCTTTACTAACTCTTTTCTTCAATTCATCTTCAAAATATTTTAAGATTGAAGTTTTATTTTGACTTAATTTATAATACAAATCATCATCTGTTTTGCTAAATAAATATAAAATGGTTTGACCTTTAGCATATTGATCTCTTTTTGAAAAATAAAAAATTTCAGAATCACTTTTAATTTTATCTAAAGATTCCAAATTAAAATTTTTTCTTAGAATTTGTGAGTCAATACTTTTCCCTTCAAGAGTAAAAGCTATGACAATGTTTTTAGCATGCTTCAAAATATTATTAAACTTTCTTGGCTTTATATATCTTAAGTCAAACTTTGTTTCTGGTTGAGGTAACCCCTCTATAAATCCCCCATAAGTTTCAACTAATGTTCTTCCTAATCTTCCTTTAAATTTTGTTGAATCCATTACAATTAACATTTCATTATTTTTACCTGAGGCCTTAGGCAAAAAGGAAGAATTTTCTACATTTGATTGAGGATTATATGAACATGAACATATAATAGATAAAATAATTACTTTTATATTTAATTTTATTCTGTTTGACATTATTTACTATTTATAAATATTAATATTAATTTTAAAAAATTAAAAAAAATTAAAATGAGCAATGAACTTTTAAATAAAGCAATAACTTCATGCTTTGCAAAAATAGCAAGAGTTGATGGAAGTATTGGTAATGAAGAAATGGATATTATAAATTCTAGTGAAATACTAAAGAAATATGGCCACGAGAAGGTAGATACTATAAACACAAGAAATTTTTTCAATAAAATTCATTCAGAATACGGTGAAGTTATAAGAAAAAACCTTGAAGATGACGAAAAAGAAACTTTTATTAGTGAGTTGGTTAGTTTAATTAAATCTGACAATAATGTGCATGATCATGAATTCTTTCTACTTGGGCATGTAGCAAATTCTATAGGTTATAGTCCTGAAAAAGTTGCAGAAATAATAAATAATAAAGGAATTACTAATTCTAAATCTTCAGGTTGGTTTTCTTGGCTATTTGGATAGTAACTATTAAAAGTTAGTATTTATTTTTTTTCCGTATCAGTATTAGACTCCTTCTCTATTTCTTTTTTTATCTCTCTTGAAGCGTCTTTAAACTCTCTGATTCCTTTACCAAATCCTTTAAAAATTTCCGGAATCTTATTAGCTCCAAAAAAAATCACAACAATAAGTCCAATTATTATCCATTCCCAGCCTCCAGGCATACCAATTGCAAAAATTACATTCATAGTTTATAATTAATATGTAAATATAGCAAAATCATTTTTTGATAATCCATTTTTCTGGATTCAACTTTATATTATTTTTCCATATTTGGAATTGTAATTGAGTAATTCCATCATTATTTGTTACTAATTCAGCTAAAACTTGACCTTCTTTAATTATATCTCCTTTTACAACATTTAGATTTTTAAGTTTCGCGTATAAGGTATAATAATCCCCATGATTAATAATTATTACATTATACATCCCAGGAATAAATGCTACAGTTGAAACTTTACCAGAAAAAACTGAAAAAACTTGAGATGATTTCCTTGTTTGAATATCAATACCATCGTTTTTTACTTTTACACTTTTTATAACAGGATGTGGATGCTCTCCAAATTTATTGGATATAAAACCAGATTTAACAGGCCAAGGTAATTTCCCAATATTTGATTCAAAACCTTCAGTTAATTTAAGTAGATCAATATTATCATCTCCTTTTAGTAACAAAGACTCCTTTTCTCTTCTAATAATATCTCTAATTAATTTATCAAGTTTCTCAAGAGCAATCTTTCTATCGTTTATCTCCTTTCTTAGGTTCCTTTGTTTTTTGTTTAAATCAGAAATGATTTTTTTTTGCCTTCCTTTTAATTTTTGAAGCTTATTATTTTCACTAACTTCTTCTTGCAGAAGAAAATTCTGTTTCTTGTTAACTTCTATTAACCTGTTCTCTTGATTACTTAACTCTGCAGATACCTTTTCAATTTCATTAATTTGATTTTTCCTAAATTTTGAATATTGAAAAATATAATTAAATCTTCTAAACATTTGATTATAATTTTCTGAAGAAAAAATAAAACTTAATTTATCAAGAGATGAACGAGACTTATAGGAATGATAAATCATCTCTGCGTATTCATCGTTTAAAATCTTAAAATCACTTTGAAGAGAAAAGATTAGACTTCTCAGGGTGACTATTTCAGTTTTCTGAACTCTAACATCCTTTTTAAGATTTAAAATTAAATCTTGTCTATTCTTAATTTGTTTATTGATAACATTTAATTTTCCAACAGTGATTTTTTTAGATTTTTCTGTTTCAACAATAATTTTTTCAGCTTCTTCAATTTTCAATAAATTAATATCTCTCTCTTTCTCAAGTGAATTTCTAGAATGTTGAGAAAATGATTGATGAAAAGAGAATAAAAATAATATTAAATAAGTATTATATCTTCTTGACAGCATATTTAGAAGGAACATTAAAAGGGAATTTTAGAGGTTTATTAGTTCTTTCAACTTCTTTAAAGTTAAAATTAATATTAGTAATAACCGGCACACTACTATTATCAACATAGCTAACTGAAGTGAAAAGATGCCTTCCTGGAAATAAAATTTTTCCTAAAGGCTTAAAGTTTTCATAATCTACAGTAAGTAAATAATTTGTTATTTCATCAAACAAAATTAATTTTTCAATTTTGGAAGTTTTAGTATTAACAAGATTTTGGGATTGAATAGACTCCTTTTGTTGAACAATTTTAAAATAACTTCCCTCCTTTAATAACTCGTCAGAAGTTGATATGTCATATAATAAATTTCCTGTAAAAATAGATTCTAGTTGCTCAAAATTTAGTTTAATCTTAAATTCCCTTTCTATAATGTCCGGTGTGGAAATAATAACCTGCTTGTTGACTCTGTCTATTATTATAAATTCTTCTTTTGTAATTAATCCCCTAGCAGCTTCAACACCTAACGCAACCCTTACTGAAAACCATATCTTACTGTCTTTCTCTATCCTCATATTTAAGGTAGCATTTATTAATTGATTATCATTTTTATATTGAATTTTAGATTTGGTAGATAAATACTTGTAATCAATTTCCTCGACAATAAAATCATCAATAGCTATCTTAGAGGACTCAATACTAACAAAATCTCTTTTACAAGAAACAAACAAAAATATAGTAAGAAGTATATATAAATTTTTAAAAGACATTTTTGCAAAAGTAATAATAAATTTCCTACTCGGAATCTATTATCTCCTCTTATTCACCTTTAAAATCAGGACATCTTTTCTCTATGAAAGCTTTAACCCCTTCCTCAAAGTCAGAAGTTGAACTACATTCTGAAAACAAGTTTATTTCTTCAAGAAATCCATCAGAGCTATTATCATAATAATTATTTACCGATTTTATAACATTTTTAATTGCTATTGGAGCTTTTCTCTTCAAGGTTTTTATAAACTCTTCACATTTATCTAGTCCATCATTTTTGTCATTAGCCAGTTGATTTACTAGTCCATAATTAAATGCAATATCTGCGCTAATCATTTTTCCTGTTAACATCATCTCTAAAGATTTTGACTTTCCAATTATCTGAGTTAGTCTTTGAGTTCCACCGTAACCTGGAATTATTCCTAAATTTATTTCAGGTTGTGAAAAATGTGCATTTTTAGTAGCAATTCTGATATGGCAACTCAATGCTAATTCACATCCACCCCCTAGAGCATAACCATTTACTAATGCTATGACTGGAATTGACATAGTCTCAATACTATTAAATAATTCATGACCATTTTTGCAAAATTTAAAAGATGCTTTTTTATTTAGACCTGTAAATTCTTTTATATCAGCTCCAGCCACAAAAGATTTATCTCCTTCTCCTGTTATTATCACACCAAAAAATCCTTTAGAATTTTTTCGAATATAATCTATGGATTGTTTTAATTCTGATATAGTATCCTGATTCAGAGCATTTAAATTTTTGGGTCTATTTACTTTTATTAAATAATAATCTTCTCTTATATCAAATATTATATTTTTGAAATTTTTCATTTGTTTTTATTTTCTAATCTTCTTATCATCTCTTTAATAGTTTTACGTAAATCGTATTTAGCATACCATCCCCAATCATTTTGTGCAAAGATATCATCAATAGAATCTGGCCATGAGTCAGCAATTTCTTGTCTATTATCAGAATTATACTCTACGATAAAGTTTTCTTTAATCTTCTTTAGTTCAATTTCAATCATTTTTGGAGTCATACTAAAACCTGAAAGATTATAACTTGATTTAATAGTTAAACTATTTTTTTTAGCTCTCATAATTTTATTAATTGATTCTATAGCATCATCAATATAAATCATAGGTAGCATCGTGTCATTATTTAAAAAACAATTATATTTATCATTTTTCAAAAATGAATAAAAAATATCGACAGCATAATCAGTTGTTCCTCCGCCAGGGAGTGTATTTGAACTTATTATTCCAGGAAATCTTACGCTTCTAATATCAGTACCGTATTTAACATTATAATATTCACACCACCTCTCACCAGATAACTTACTTATACCATATACTGTATTTGGTTCCTTAATTGAAAATTGATTTGTATTAGTTTTAGGAGTATTATTCCCAAAAACTGAAATTGAACTTGGCCAAAAAACCTTTTTTATAAGTTTATTTTTTGCAAGATACAGTACATTAAATAATGAATTCATATTTAGATCCCATGTCAACATAGGATCATCTTCACCTTTAGCAGATAGAATTGCTGCAAGATGGTAAACCTCCTGTATATTATAATCTTTAATCAATGATTCTAGATCTTTAAAATTTAGAGCATTTAATTTTTCATATTTTAAGTCAGAGGAGGAGGTATCTTTAATGTCAGATAGAATAATGTCATCTATATTATTCTTTTTTTTTAGGAAAGTAGATAATTCAGAACCAAGTTGTCCCTCAGATCCAATAATTAATATTCTACTCATTATGGGTTATAGTTTATAATTTTTAATTTACATTAAAATATGTAATCTAATTAAATTTTAAAAATGTATAAAGATTTTAAAGTTCATCTTACAAAAGAGATTGAAAATACAAAGAAGACGGGCCTCTATAAAAATGAAAGAATCATAGTGTCACCTCAAAGTTCTGTTATTGATACTGATGGGCAGAAAGATATAATTAATTTATGTTCTAACAATTATTTAGGACTTTCTTCACACCCTGATGTACTAGAAGCAGCAAAAGAATCTATAGATTCTCATGGTTTCGGAATGTCATCAGTAAGGTTTATTTGTGGAACTCAAAACATTCATAAAAGTTTAGAAAAAAAAATAAGTAGTTTCTTAGGAACTGAAGATACTATATTATACGCAGCAGCTTTTGACGCGAATGGTGGTTTGTTTGAACCTCTTTTTGGACCTGAAGACGCTATAATATCAGATGAATTAAACCATGCCTCAATTATTGATGGCATTAGACTATGCAAGGCAGAAAGACATAGATACAGTCATAATAGTATGAGTGACTTGGAAGAAAAATTAAAAATAACTCAAAAATCAAGAGCAAGGATAATTGTTACCGATGGTGTTTTTTCTATGGATGGAACTATTGCACAGCTTGATAAAATATCATCTCTTGCAAAAAAATATAATGCTTTAATAATGATCGATGAATGTCATTCAACTGGATTCATGGGTAATAAGGGAAGAGGTGTTCATGAACTAAAAGATGTTATGGGTAAAATTGATATTATAACAGGAACTTTAGGAAAAGCACTGGGAGGAGCTTCAGGAGGATTTACATCAGGAAGAAAGGAAGTAATTGAAATTCTTAGACAAAGATCAAGGCCATATCTTTTTTCTAATACTTTAGCTCCATCAATAGTTGGCGCATCACTAAAAGTATTCGATTTGTTGGAGGAAGATACTTCTTTATTAGAAAAGCTACATAAAAACACTGCATACTTCAGAGAAAAGATGAGAAATTTAGGCTTTGATATAGCAGATGGGACACACCCAATAGTGCCAATAATGTTATATGATGCTGTTATTGCTAAAAAGATGTCTGAAAAATTATTGGAGAAGGGAATTTATGTCGTAGGTTTCTATTTTCCGGTTGTTCCAAAAGATAGAGCTAGAATAAGAGTCCAGTTATCAGCAGGCCATTCAATAAATGAACTTGATATAGCTATTAATGCTTTTAAAGAAGTAGGAAAAAAACTGAAAATTATAGATTAACCCTTTTTTTTATAATCACTATCTAAATATTCAACAATATAAGACCTTAACTGGACTATTGTTAAATTCTGCTTTATATCACCATTTATAAAAATAGAGATTGTGTTATGTTCTTCAGATATAACAATTGCTAATGCATCTGTATCTTCAGAAATACCATAAGCTGCCCTATGTCTCATTCCAAAACTCATAGGAAGGTTTTGGTTCTCTGAGACTGGTAATATGCATCTTGCAGCAATAATCTTTTCACCATGAATTATTACTGCTCCGTCATGAAGTGGGCTCTTCTTATTAAAAATTGAAAGTAATAATCTTTTTGAGATTTTTGCATTTAAAATTTCCCCCGATTCCGAATAAAATTTTAATTCTGAATCTTTTGAAATAACAATTAACCCTCCATTTTTATTATCTAAAATTAACTTACATGAATCAACTAAAATATTAATCAAGTTAGTCCATTTATTTTTGATTTGATTTGAAAAAAAAGGAGAAAAGACATCAAAAATTCTCTGATCTCTTATGTAATTAGTTTTACCTAAAAAAAGTAAAAACCTTCTTATTTCCTTTTGAAAAAGAATTAATACTGCCAAAACACCAACACCCATGAATTGCCCTAATATATTAGTTAACAACTCCATTTCAGATGCCCTGACTATCAAATAAAAAAAATATAAAATAAGAAATCCAATAAAAATTCTAATTGCTACACTACCTCTAAGTAGCCTATATATATTATATAATAATAAGCTAACTAGAAAAATATCAACTATATCAATAAATCTTAACTCTAAAAAACCAATATTAAAATTATACATCATTATATTAGATTTATGTGTTCCTTTACATCATGAACTCTTATAATTTCAGCTCCATTCTCAATTGCTATCTTATTTAATTCAACAGTGCCTTCTAAAGAATTTTTAATTCCATATTTCTTTTTGACAAATGATTTTCTAGAAAGACCAACAAGAATCGGTATATCAAAAATTTTGAATAAATTTAAATTCTTTAAAATCTCAAAATTTTGATCAAAGTTTTTTGCAAATCCAAAACCTGGATCTAATATAATATCATTTATACCTAATGAGTTTAGCTTATCGATTTTTTTTCTAAAATAACTTATTAAATCTAATATTAAATCCTCATAGTTGGTTTTATACATCATGTTTTTTGGAGTTCCTTTAAGGTGCATAAGAATATAAGGACTTTTATATTTAGATATTACATCAAACATCTTTTTATCATAGTTACCTCCAGAAACATCGTTTATAATATCTACCCCTTCTTCCAAAGATCTTCTAGCTACCTCAGATCTAAATGTATCAACAGAAAATAGAATACCTGTAAATCTATTTGAGCATTCTTTTATTATTCCACTTACTCTTTTCCATTCTTCTTCTACTGAAACACTTTCAGATCCAGGTCTTGTAGAGCACCCTCCAATATCAATTATGGAGGCTCCATCATTAATCATAACTTCTACCCTCCTTATAGCATCATCTAAGGAATTATATTTACCACCATCATAAAAGGAATCTGGAGTCATATTTAGAATACCCATTATTTGAGGCTTTTCATACTCAAACAAATAACCATTAACATTAAATGATCTTTTGCTAGATAATTGATTTATATTTAATGACGATTTCATATTTTTGAAAAAATTAATAATAATTTGGAAACATCTACAATAAATAATTATAAAAAAGTAATTAATATCTGTAAAGATATCTATATAAAAAAATCTAAAGATTATGGTTCTGCCTGGAGGATTCTAAGAACTACATCACTTACTGATCAAATATTTATTAAAGCTCAGAGAATAAGATCAATTCAAGAAAAAAAGAAGATGAAAGTTGAAGAGAAAATTGAAAATGAATTTATAGGTATAATTAATTATTGTATAATGGCAATTATTCAGATAGAATATAAGAATGATAAAATAGAAATTGAGATAGAGAAACTTGAAAAATTATATGATAAATATACTATTGAGATAATGGAATTACTTTCAAATAAAAATCATGATTATGATGAGGCCTGGAAAGAGATGAGAATTAGCTCAATGACAGATATTATTTTAATGAAACTATATAGAACTAAGCAAATTGAAAGTAATGATGGAAAAACTTTAATATCAGAAGGTATAAAAGAAAATTATCAAGACATCGTAAACTATTCAATTTTTTGCTTAATAAAACTTTTAATTTATAATAAATGAGAATCTTATATACTTTATCTAGATATTTAGTAGGAACATTATTCGTCTTTTCAGGTGCAATAAAAATAAACGACCCAGTTGGAACTCAAATAAAACTCAAAGAATACTTTGAGGTTTTTAGCGCAGATTTCCATCCATTTTTTGAAATGTTTGTTCCATTTGCCCTAATTCTTTCTGTCATTTTATGTAGCATGGAGATAATAATAGGAGTAGCCTTATTAATGAATTACAAGATGAAATTTGTTAAAAAACTGACACTTAATCTAATAATTTTCTTTAGCTTTCTAACTTTCTATTCAGCATATTTTAATAAGGTCACAGACTGTGGTTGCTTTGGTGATGCCATAAAATTAACTCCATGGGAGTCTTTCTACAAAGACATAATTCTTCTGTTTTTTTCTTTGATTATTTATTTCCTGCATTCAAAATTAAAAAACCAAGTTGGTTTCTTTTATATAAAAATATTTGATGACAAAAACTTCAGAAATGGAGTTATAATCTTCTTAACTACAGTTTGTCTAATAGTAAGCTACACCGCAATTAATTTCCTTCCATTTATTGATTTTAGAACATATAAAATTGGTAATTATATCCCTCAAATGATGCAACCTAGCGAAGAACTTAAATATAGTTATATAATGGAAAAAGACGGCAATACTTATAAATTTGATAGTTATCCTTTAAACAACACTTATATATTCAAAGAAATAAAGTTATTAAACCCTGAAGCAGAACCAAAAATAACAGATTATAGCCTATGGAATGATAATGGAGATTTTACAAATGAAAGCTTTTTAGGAAATAAATTATTCATAATAATTCACGATGTAAATAAAATGGGTATTTCTGATAGGGACTTAAATGGGTTTGTTAATAAAGTTAAATTATTAGAAAATGGAATAAACTTTTGGGTGGAAACAATAATTGTAACTTCTAGTGATGAGAAATCAATAAATGATTTTAAACAAAAATTTGATCTTAATTTAAAAACAGTATACGGTGATGCAACAGTATTAAAAACAATTATTAGATCTAATCCTGGTTTTTTTCTAATGAGAAATGGAAAAGTAAAAGGAAAATGGCATTTTAATAGCTTCCCTGAATCAAAGGAAATTTTACAAGGTGTAAATATATCTTTATAGATGAAAAAATTTATTATTGTTGGTATGCCTGGTTCTGGAAAATCTACTATGGCTAAATACTTATGTGATCAAACATCTTTATCCTTTTATGATCTAGACTTAGAAATTGAAAATAATGAAGGAAAGAGAGTTAAAGATATATTTAAAGATAAAGGTGAAAGTTATTTTAGAAAAATTGAGTCGATAGTTCTAAAAAAAATAATCAAAGAAAAAGAAAACTTTATCTTAGCGACTGGTGGTGGCACACCATGCTTTAATAATAATATGGAACTTATAAATAAATATGGAGTATCTGTATTCTTAAATACATCTATAGAAGTCTTAGAAGAAAGAATTAGCAGAAACAATAAAAGACCATTATTTAATAATTCATATAACCTTAAAAAGGATTTGATTAATTTATTAGAAAAAAGAAGCTCTTTTTTCAATTCATCTAAACATGTGATAAAAGATAATAACAGAGAAAAAACCTTATCGATTATTAATTCTTATTCCTAAGGTAATTATAACAGACCTAATTTTCGTAGAAAAATTAGCAATAGGCTGATTAGATGGTATTGGGTAAGAAGACAATCTAGAATCCGAGTTAAGACTTGTATAGGCAATATCTAAATTTATACCTTTTGATAAATAACCTATACCTATACTTTTCTTTATCTTTTCATTGTTTGTGTCGTCTAAAATTCTATTTGGATCCGACAAATAATTATAGCCTGCTCTTAAATAAAACTTTCTCAAACGTGCCTCAACACCAAATCTATAATTTATTGCTAATGACTTGTATACATTGGCTATTTCTCGATTATCATTATAGTGACTAAAATCATACGATTGAATTCTTGCAGATGAGTAATTAATAAAATCAATATCAGCAGATATAAAACCATATTTCTTAATAAAGTATGAAGATGCAATAGTTAGCTTTGATGGAGAGCTAAAGTTATATTGGGCTACATTTAAAGCTGTGCCAGATATAGAATTTCCAAGTATAGTATCTTCTGGTTGAAAATAATAATCAAAATAATTTGTTTCAATTTCACTATCTAATTCCTCTTTTAAAAGATATTTTGTCTTTGACTCAAAATTTAATCCAATATTAAGTTCATTTATTGGTTTAAAAATCAGTCCGATAGATGTAGATAATCCATTGCCTTTTATCTTAAAAAAATCTTTTAATTTTATGAAATCAAGAATCCCTTCAAATTCCCATACACCATCATCATTTAAAATTTCATATTCACTTTCAAAAAAAATTCTGGATTGGTCATAGTTTATAAAATAAATATTAGCGCCAGCTCCAAGATAAATTTTGTCTTTTAAATTAGTTCCTGCAGCTATTGAAAACTTATTTATTCCCCCATCATTAATTATTCTTTCTTCTTGTAATGGATAACCTCCTACAAAAGAAAAATATGAACCAGGAAGATCTGAGTCTGGGTTAATCAAATAATGATCGTAAGCTTCCTGAAGAAGACCAATGCCTTGTATAGGATTTGAATTTGATATCTGAGATAGAGGAACACCCTGTGCATCAAAAAGGAAATAGTCAATAATTGAATTATTATCATTATATCCTCTATAATATCTATCATTTGTAAAATCTTTAATACGACTAAATGATATCCCAATATTTAATTTAGGACAATCTGGACATTCAACAACACCTGGATTAAAATTACTTGATCTGTTATTTACAGGGAATAGAATAGATATATTATCAATATCTTGAAAAGATTTTTCTGATGATGATGACTCTCCTATGAATAATGAATTATTTTTTATACTCTTAGATCTATATCCTAATGAGAAAATTTTTTTATTAAAAAAACCTAATCCTGCAGGATTTAATGAAATTGAACTTATATCTCCTCCTAGTGAATAAGAAGCCCCACCAATTGCCTGAATCCTCGCAGATCCTCCATTAAAATGATGACTGAATTTTAAGACGTCTTTATAATAACCATAAGCCTGGGAAAATAAATCACTATATATAAATAATGCAAAAATTAAAGTTAATGAAAACTTAATATGCTTATTTAACAAGAAGATAAGATTTAATTTTTACCTCTAGAGGATCCTCCACTACTACCAGCACTTACAGCAGAACTTGATCCCCCACTCGAGGAACTTCCACCTGAGAAACCACTACTTCTACTAGTATTTCCTCCATAGCTTGTGGTCGTAGAATTACTACTTCTAGATCCAATTCCTGACGATAAATTTCTGTTGGCGTTATAGGATGAAAACACACCAGACCTATCGCTACCATAATTTGATGGCACAGAATATGATGGTCTTCTTCCACTATTATTACTTTCATAATCAGAGGTATTACTACCTCTATTAGACCTTAAAGAATTATTAGTAAATGTATCATTTAACGCGTTCACTCTTGACTCAAAATTCCTATTTTGATTATTTAAAGATCTTCTGTTAGAATTTTGTATAGAATTACTTCTTAGTGATCTTGTTGCGTAATTATTTTGAACAGATGAACTTCCCCTAAAGTATGCATTTTGAGTTTGATCAATTGGATCATTAGTATCTCTTTGAATATTTTTATTTGTAATTCCAGATTCTCTTCTTCCTAAATATCTATCAGCAGGCAAAATATTTCCTATATTTTCTCCATTGAATGTTGATCCTCTACCTGATCTTGGACCTTTTACAACAGTTTTAGCATTCTCATTATTTGAGTAACCGTTAACGTAATGGTGATAATTTGTAGGAGTATGTTGCAGACCTCCACCGGTTCCATTTGAAGTCCATATCCATGACGAGTATGTTTTACTGCAACCATAAGTTGAGAAACTAGGATGATGAACATTCCACAAGGAAGGTGACATCGTTGGATAATAATAAGTTAGGTATGGATTTGAGAAAAACATCATAGGATCATAAGCTGCAAGTTTTCTAATTCCATATAAAGATCTTGGCATCCATCTATAGCTATAGAAAGAAAACAAATTATTATTAAATGGTGAGTAATAAGGATCATAAAAACTATAGTAGTTTGGTTGAACTCTATTAAATAAAATCAATGTATTAAAATCAAGAAAATTTTTGCTAAAATAAGAGCTCCTAAATAACTCATCACGATTAAATTTCAATGATTTAACACTATTTCTATCAATACCTTTATAATTTTTACCTAAAGAATTAGTGGTTTTATATTTATTTATAATTGCTGCGCTAATTTTTTTATCAATATTTAGCTCAGAGGAACCTGATCTGTATTTAGATAATATAGCATGAGCAGGTGTTATTTTTTCATCTTTTTTTAAGTATCTATCCTTACTTGTAAAATACATATCATCTACCTCCTGAGCAAAAACATAGCCTGGTGCAAATAATAAGAATAAAATAATAATATAAAGTCTATTCATAATAATTAATTTTCATTGCTATTATAGCCTAAATTACATAATTCTAACGTAAAAAAATAATTTTATTGTTTTTTATAGTTGTCATTAAGAGTTAAGATTGTATAAATTTTTAAAAGATGAGCAAAGGATTACCAAAGAGACTAGATGATTTTTCAGGTTGGTATAATGAATTAGTAAAAAAAGCTGATTTAGCAGAAAACTCATCTGTCAGGGGGTGCATGGTTATTAAACCGTATGGTTTTTCAATATGGGAGAAAATGCAAACAAAACTAGATTCAATGTTTAAAGAAACAGGTCATCAAAATGCTTATTTCCCGTTATTTATTCCAAAATCTTACTTGAGTAAAGAAGCTGATCATGTGGAAGGATTTGCTAAGGAGTGCGCTGTTGTCACTCATTATCGACTAAAGTCAGATGATAATGGCAAAGGTGTAATTGTTGATCCCGAAGCAAAACTAGAAGAAGAATTAATTGTTAGGCCAACTTCGGAAACCGTAATTTGGAATACCTATAAAAATTGGATACAATCATATAGAGACTTACCTGTTTTAGTTAACCAGTGGGCAAACGTTGTCAGATGGGAAATGAGAACTAGACTTTTTTTAAGAACTTCTGAATTTTTATGGCAAGAAGGACATACAGCTCATGAAAATCAAAATGAAGCTGAAGAAGAAACTATCAAAATACTAAATATATACTCTGAATTTTTAGAAAAAACAATGGCAATTCCTGTATTAAAAGGTTTAAAATCTGAAAATGAAAAATTTGCTGGTGCAGTAGAAACATATTGTGTTGAAGCACTTATGCAAGATGGAAAAGCGCTTCAAGCTGGGACATCGCACTTCCTAGGTCAAAATTTTGCCAAAGCATTTGACGTACAATTTGCTACATCAGAAGGTAAAAAAGAGTTTGTATGGGGTACATCATGGGGAGTGTCAACTAGACTAGTTGGTGCACTTATAATGACTCATTCAGATGATAAAGGTTTAGTTCTTCCCCCAAACCTAGCACCAATTCAGGTAGTTTTAATTCCAATTTTTAACTCAGATGAAGAATATAAATCTGTCACTGAAAAAATAAAGTCGGTGGCTGATACATTAAAATTGAAAAATGTTTCTATAAAAATAGATGATAGAAAGAATCATAAGCCAGGATGGAAATTTTCAGAATATGAATTAAAGGGAATTCCTATTAGATTGGTTATAGGACCTAAAGATTTAGAGAAAAATACAGTAGAAGTAGCGCGAAGAGATAATTTAACTAAAGAAATAATTGACTTAGAAAAGGTGGATTCATTAATTCCAAAGCTGTTAAATGAAATACAAGATAATTTGTTCAGTAAGGCAAAGAACTTTAGAGATAGTAACACTCATTACGTGGAAGAATACGATGAATTTAAAAAAATAATTAAAGATAAAGGTGGATTTCTTTACGCACATTGGGACGGAACAAAAGAAACAGAAAATATAATTAAAAAAGAAACTAAAGCTACAATAAGATTTATACCTCTTGAAAATGAAAAGGGCTCAGGAAAATGTATTGTAACTGGAAAAAAATCAAAAGGATTAGTAGTTTTTGGAAAAGCATATTAAAATCATATGGAAATATTTATTCTAGGTTTATTATTTGTCATTGGTATTATTTTAATTTTAATAGAAATACTTTTTATCCCAGGGACTACTGTATTTGGTATTTTAGGTGTAATAGCAATTTTTTCATCAGACTATCTAAGTTTTACATATTTTGGTTCTAATACAGCAATTATATACTCTGTAATAAATGCTATAATATGTTTAGTTGTTATCGTCTATGCCCTAAAATCAGATACATGGAAAAAAATTGCTTTAAATAAAGTACACTTAGATAGTGTCAATAAAAATAAATATGATGAACTTAAGGAAGGAGATTTAGGCGTATCAAGTTCTTCTCTGAAACCATATGGAAAAGCAATTTTTGGTAACAAAACATACGAAGTTAAATCTCTAGAAAATTTTATAGAAGAGAATAAAAAAATAAAAATAATTAATATCTTACAAGATAAAATTTTGGTTAAAACTACTAAATAAATTATGGCACTAACTGCTCTATTGATTGTCGGAATAACTGTTCTAGTATTTATTTTCTTATATTTTGTCCCTGTTAATCTTTGGATTACTGCCCAGTTTTCTGGTGTAAGAATTGGTTTATTAGAACTTGTATTTATGAGAGTTAGAAGAGTACCTCCTTCTGTAGTTGTAAATTCTTTAATTACTGCAACTAAGGCTGGACTAACTATCAAAGATGATGTGCATACATCAAGTAGAAAATTACAAGGCC
>CAYXSW010000011.1:40479-48332 GCA_964467915.1 uncultured Marinoscillum sp. | reverse complement strand
GGAGCAACAGGACAGGTAGACAACTCTGTTACTTTAGGTAATGCTGATGTGACTAGTGTATATGCCGCTGAAGATGGTGATGCAGTATTGTACGCTAATGGAACCATTAACACATCAGATGCACGACTCAAAGAAAATATTCTTTCTCTAACCCATGGTTTAGACTTTATTATGAAATTGAATCCAGTATCGTATTTGAAAATGAAAGTAAGTGATTATTTTAATTCTTCTTCTAGTACATCTAAAAATATGCTCCATGAAATTGGACTCCTTGCACAAGAAGTAAAAGAGATTAGTAAAGAGCTAGATTTTGATAATAAGATTGTATCCGTTGGGGAAGATGGTATACATAGGATGGACTATCAAAAAATCATGATGCCTATGATTAAGGCTATGCAGGAACAACAGCAGATGATAGAAGAACTTCAGAAAGAAGTTCAAACTTTAAAATCAATGTTTAATGAATAAATATTTGTAAATTTAAGTTATGAGGTTCATTATTCTTAGTTTAGTTATGTTATCAGTATTTTCTGCTAATTCGCAGCAGGTGATTTCTTCTGCAGGGAACACATCTGAAGCTGATGGAGTTATCTTGAGTTGGACTATTGGTGAGGGTGTCATCTCCACTCTTGGAGCTGACGAGACAGATTTAACTCAAGGTTTCCACCAACCTCTAATAGTAGACGTTATCCCTACATCTATCGAAAAAAACTTATTACTTGAAATAAGGGCATTTCCTAACCCTACTTATGATAGGGTAATGTTTGAGGGGGGTGATCCAGTGGGAACTTACCACATAAGAATAGTAGATAAGCTCGGCAGAGTACTTGAACAAAAGACCTTACCTTTCTCTGACCTTACCCTAGAAATGAAAAAATATAACAACGGATCTTACATTATTGAAGTTATCGAAGATAAGACCGGAAAGAGAAAAATTTTTAATATCGTAAAAAGTCAGAGATAGATAGTTAAACAATTTACCTTAACTATTACTACCGATAATTCGTTAATTTTATTTTATCTAAACAAATGCAAACTAAGTCTAAAGAAAAAATTAATATTGTAACATTAGGTTGTGCAAAAAATATTGTCGACTCTGAGGTGCTGCTCACGCAGCTAAAGGGAAATGACAAGAATGCTTATCATCATAGAGATGACATAAACCCAGACATAGTAATAGTCAATACTTGTGGTTTTATTGATAACGCAAAACAAGAGTCAATCGACACTATTCTATCATACGCAAAAAAGAAAGAGACAGGAAGCATTAAAAAACTTTTTGTGACAGGTTGTCTATCTCAGAGGTATAAAGAAAACTTAGAGAAAGATATTCCAGAGGTAGATGGCTTCTATGGAACAAGAGACTTACCTGAACTCCTTAAGAATTTTCAAGCAAAATATAGAAATGAACTATTAGGAGATAGGGTAATTACTACGGATTCTCACTATGCATACCTTAAAATTTCTGAGGGTTGTGACAGGCCCTGTTCATTCTGTGCTATTCCTATTATGAGAGGAAAACACAGGTCTAAGACAATAGAGGATTTGGTTTTAGAAACAAAAAACCTTGTTAAAAATGGAGTAAGAGAAATTATGGTAATCGCTCAGGACTCTACATATTATGGTTTAGATATATATGGAAAAAGAAAACTTCCGGAGTTATTAAAGAGACTTTCTGATATAGAAGGTCTAGATTGGATTAGAGTGCACTACGCGTACCCTTCAGGATTCCCACTCGAAATAATCAATGTCATGAGAGAAAGAGAAAATATATGTAACTACTTGGACATACCCCTTCAGCACGGGTCAACAGAAATATTAAAACTTATGAGAAGGGGAATTACTAGAGAGAAGACAGACGCTCTAATTAAAGATATTAGAGATATCAACCCTGAAATTTCAATTAGGACTACACTGATTGCTGGACATCCGGGAGAGGAAGAAAGACACTTTCAAGAAATGTATGAGTTTGTTGAGAGAAATAGGTTTGATAGATTAGGAGTATTTACCTATTCGCATGAAGAAGGAACTCATTCTCACTCATATGAAGATGATGTCCCTGAAACACTTAAAAGAAAGAGATATAACCAGATAATGTCACTACAACAGGATATTTCTCATGAATTGAATAATAAGAAAATAGGGAAAACATTTAAAGTATTAATTGATAGAGGTGATAAAAATAATTATTTTGGTAGGACTGAGTTTGATTCACCTGAGGTTGATAATGAAGTAATAATCCCTGCAGAAGATTTTCATCTGAGAGTTGGAGAGTTTTATGATGTTCAGATAACCTCAGCAAGTGACTACGATTTAATTGGAGAAGTTATAAAATGAAGAAAGAGACTATATGTTTTCAGGATACGGGAAATTTTTCTAAAAAATTTCTGGATTTTATTGAAGGAAATAAAAAAGAAGATCATTTTCCTAATGAAAAAAACATTATACGTGGAATTGAAAAAATTAATTTCAGCACAGATAAAAGAAAAACACTTCATTCTGAAATAACCTCTCAATATGGACCAATAGAAATAAGTGATAGGCTTACTAAAAATATAGAACTACTTTTATCAGATAACTCTTACACTGTAACCACTGGACACCAGTTAAATGTATGTACAGGTCCTCTTTATGTTATTTACAAAATAATATCCACTATCAAGTTAGCTGACAGTCTCTCTAAAAAATATCCAAATTATAATTTTGTGCCAATATACTGGATGGCGTCTGAAGATCATGATTTTGATGAGATCAAATCTTTTTACACTTTGGGAAAAAGCTATAATTGGGATATTAATACTTCTGGACCTGTAGGCAATATTAATCCTAAATCTTTTGCTAAGATTTTGGAGAAAGAACCTTCCGTTCCTAGTTTTTTTTTAGAAGCTTATAATTCTAGTAAATCTTTGTCAGAGGCTGTAAGAAAATATATGAATTTTCTTTTTGGTGAGAGGGGCCTTGTAGTGCTTGATCCTAACTCTCGAAATTTTAAGAAATCTTTTATTGATGTAATTGAAGATGACATTATTAATAATTCAATATTTAATATTGAAAAGTCTTCTGAAACTAAATCCAGTGTGTTAGTAAGAAAAATTAATTTCTTCTTTCAAGACTCAAAATTTAGAGATAGAATTGAGAGAGATAAGGACTATAAAATTCTCTCGACATCAAAGTCTTTTGACGAACATGAAATGAAAAAATTAATACACTCATCTCCAGAAAATTTTAGTCCAAATGTTATTACTCGTTGTCTTTTCCAGCAATCCATATTACCTAATATATCGTATATCGGAGGCCCCGCAGAGATAGTATACTGGCTGAGTTTTAAAAAATTCTTTGAACATTATAACATTAATTATCCTGTACTTGTCCCAAGAGATTTCTGTCTCATTATTTCTAAGAAATCCCAGAAGGTAATAGGCAGATATAATTTTTCTAATCATGAGTTGTTTAAGAGTAGGCATGTTATGGAATCTAAATCAATTGGGGCCTATGATGACGACACTAAAAATTTTAGTAATGAAATTAAAAATATAAAAGATGCTATCTCAAATTTATCTTTAAAATTTGGTAATGTTGACTCCACGATGAAGCCACATGTTTTAGCAACCGGGAAAAAAATAGAAAAAACATTGAGCCAGATAGAGAGGAGATACGTCAACAGAATTAAAAAAAATAACGCTGATTCTATTTCTCACATTAAACTTTTATATGATAATCTAAATCCGGATAACTCAATACAAGAGAGAAAAGAAAGCATGATCACTTTTTATAATTCTTCATTGGTAGATGAATTATATAAAAATTTAGACCCACTAGATTTGAATTTCAAAATTTTAAAGGTGTAGTATGGATTTTGATGTTTGTATTATAGGTGCAGGGCCGATTGGGATTTGTTGTGCTATAGAGGCAAAAAAAAATAATCTTAACTATGTCATAATTGATAGGGGTTGTCTTGTGAATTCCTTATATAACTATCCGAAAAACATGACCTTTTTTTCGACATCTGATAAGCTCGAGATTGGAGGTGTTCCATTCATATCTCATAACTCAAAGCCGACTAAGTCTGAGGCACTAGAATACTACAGAAGAGTTGTCAGTTCATGGGAGTTAAAAGTGAATTTATATGAGGAAGTAAGTGAGATTAAAAAAACAGAAAACTTTGAGATTATTACATCAAAAGGAAGATATGTCTCTAAAAATGTAATCATAGCTACAGGCTTCTATGACCTTCCCTATAAATTGAATGTTCCAGGAGAGACTTTGAATAAAGTAAAACATTATTATGACGAACCTCATCCATATTTTGGGATGAAGGTTGCTGTGGTAGGTGCTGCAAACTCGGCAGTTGATGTTGCTCTTGAGACATATAGGAAGGGAGCTAAAGAAGTTACAATGATAGTAAGAGAACCAAGTTTAAGTGAGACTGTAAAGTACTGGGTTAAGCCTGATGTACAGAATAGAATAAATGAGGGCTCTATTAAGTCATATTTTAATTCCAATATTAAAAAAATAGAGGACAAAAGCTTAATTATATCAACACCAGAAGGAGAGTTGGTGATTGAAAATGATTTTGTTCTCGCAATGACAGGATATCAGCCAGACTTCTCTTTTCTGAAAAGAATTGGAATTGAAATAGGAGAAGATGAATATACAACACCATTCCATAATCCTGATACTATGGAGACGAATGTTGACGGCGTTTATCTTGCCGGAGTAATATGTGGAGGATTAAAAACCAATAAGTGGTTTATTGAGAACTCTAGAGATCATTCAAAAATTATTATTGAAGAAATAAAAAAAAACAACTCCTAATATAAATTATCGTATTATAATCGTGGTGATGAATACTTTACGATTATTATCTTTCTTTTTCTTTTTATCAACTCAATTATTTTCTCAGGATAAATTTACTTTAAATGGATATGTCAGAGACGCTGAATCAGGTGAGAGTCTTATAGGGGCTACAGTTTATATTAATGAAATTAGTTCGGGTACAATAACTAATCCTTATGGATTTTATTCTATAACATTAGGCGAAGGTGCTTATAATGTTGATTTCAGATATATCGGATATAAAACCATTTCGAGAAAGATAGAATTATCTGATAACACAAAAGTAGATATTGAACTTTCAAGCTTGGACATAGAGTTGGAGGGAGTTATCGTAAGCGATTTAGCTGAAGACTATAATATCTCTAGTATTGAAATGAGTACTTCTAAACTAGACATGTCAAAAGTTACCGAGATTCCAACTTTCTTAGGTGAAAATGATATTATTAAGGCAATTCAGCTTCTTCCAGGAGTAAGTTCTGTAGGTGAAGGTGCCTCAGGTTTTAATGTGAGGGGAGGATCTGTTGGTCAGAACTTAGTTCTTTTAGATGAAGCTCCAGTGTATAACTCATCACATCTTCTAGGTTTTCTCTCGGTGTTTAACCCAGACGCAGTGAAAGACTTGAAATTATATAAGGGGGGAGTCCCATCAAGGTATGGTGGCAGGGTGTCTTCTATTTTAGATATTAGGATGAAAGACGGAAATAAGAAGAATACAGTCCTATCTGGAGGAATTGGAACAATTTTTAGTAGGTTAACTCTTGAGTCACCAATAGTTAAAGATAAATCATCTTTTATATTAGCACTTAGGAGGTCATACGCAGATATCTTAGCAAGACCTTTCCTTAAAAATTCCAATTTTTTTGAAGATGGAGCAGCGCTCAATTTCTATGATCTAACTGCCAAAACAAATTTTGAATTAAATGAAAATAACACGTTATATGTTTCAAGTTATGTGGGTAGAGATGTGTTTAAGTTTGATGCAAGACAAGGGTTTAACTGGGGCAATAAAACAGGGACTATAAGATGGAATCATCTGTTTAACGACAGATTATTCTCAAACTTTACTGCCATATATAGTAATTATGATTATCAGTTAGCTTTTGGGAGTGACGACAGAAATAAGTTTGAGTGGGACTCAAATGTGGAAACTTTTAATTTTAAACCTGAGTTTACATATTTTGTTGACGCTAATAATGAACTTTCAATAGGAGCTGAATTAATAAAATATAGATTTGAACCAGCAAACGCAATTGGTGTAAGTGATGGTGAGAAGACAGACATCACACTCCCAATGAAGTATGCTTTTGAGGGGGCCTTTTATGTGGGTAACGAACAGAAGATATCAAGTTTAACATTAGCATATGGCCTAAGGTACTCCGTCTACTCTTACTACGGCCCAGGTAGTGTGTATGAATTTGGAGTATCTACATTAAGTGGAGGAAGAAAACCACTTGTCTCTGAGGAATCTGTTGAAGGAAATGAAAATATTAAATCTTATTCTAATATAGAGCCGAGAATATCTCTTAATATAAGGCTTGGAAATTCTTCATCTATTAAATCAAGTTATAATAGAATGGCACAGTATATACATTTACTTTCTAATACAGCTGCATCTAGTTCACTTGATGTGTGGACACCAAGCACGAATAATATAAGGCCTGAACTTGCTGACTCTTATGTGCTAGGATACTTCAAAAATTTTAACAATAACAAATTTGAGGCCTCTGTTGAATTATATTATAAAGATCTGAAAAATCAAATTGATTATATAGACGGAGCAGATCTTTTGATTAATAAGTATATAGAAGGAGACCTGCTTTCAGGGATAGGTAGGGCATATGGGATAGAGTTATTATTAAAAAAGAACAGGGGAAAGTTTAACGGCTGGGTTAGCTACACTGCAGGTAGGTCAGAACTTAAGATAAGGGGCATAAACGAATTTAATTGGTATCCCACTAGATATGACCAGACTCATAACTTCAAGATAACATCCACTTATAAAATTAATGAAAGAGTCCAGTTATCAGGTAACTTTGTTTATCTCACTGGCACCCCAGTAACATTTCCTTCCTCTAAGTTTGTTATTCAAGGTTTTGCAATTCCGTATAACTCATCTAACTCAAGACATCAGTTCAGAATACCTGAATACCATCGTCTGGACTTATCCGTGACAATTAATGGAAAGAAATTTAAAAAGAATGGGGAAGAGAGAAGAAACGACAGTTCTCTAATAATTGGTGTTTATAACGCGTATAATAGAAGAAATCCTTTCTCTATTTATTTCTCACAGGGAAAGAGAAATGTGACAGATTCTTTTGTGCCTGGTGAGGTCACTAGATTATCTATTATAGGATCTTTTGTTCCATCAATAACATATAATTTCAAGTTATGATAAGAAAAATTATTTTATCTGTATCTATTATTTTATTAATCTCATGTGAAGATATAATCACTCCTGATCTTCCTACAAATGAGCCTATTCTTGTGGTAGATGCATGGATAAATAATTTAGAGAAAGAACAAGTAATTAATCTATCGTATACACAGGATTACCTCTCAAGTTCTTCACCTGAGCCAGCGGGTGGAGCATCTGTAAAAGTTTGGGATGATCTCGGAAATATCTTTGAGTTTTCTGAGAGGGGTGTTGGTGAATACGTGTGGACTCCAGACAGCTCTCAGAGAAATATAGGTGTTGTGGGAACTAGTTATTCTATGGAAATTAATTACCAGGATAAGCAAATTCTCTCAGAGTCAAGACTCAACAGAACATCAAAAATTGACAGTGTAAACTTTGTGAGAGGTCAAGTTCCGGAAGGTTCTTACTATGCTGAATTTTGGTCAAGAGAAGAAGATGGCCCAGGGGACGCTTACTGGATAAAAAGTTTTAAGAATGGTCAGAAACAAGTTGGATTGGGAGACATAATAACTTGTATTGATGCTGGAGCCTCTTCAGAGGGAGCGGTCATAGATGGCATTCCGTTCATACCTCCTATAAGGAGGGCAGTAACAAAGTTTGA
>CAYXSW010000011.1:25679-40379 GCA_964467915.1 uncultured Marinoscillum sp. | reverse complement strand
GTTCATGGCCTGGGGAATACACTTGATGAAGATGAGATAGCGAAAATAGAATTGTATAATAGGGAATGGTAAACTTATTTAGTTGCCCTTACCATCTCCTTCTTTCCCAGAGGACCAGGGATAATCTCCACGTTAAAACCAATTGCTTTTAGGTCTCTTTTAAATTTTCCGCTAGAACAATAAGTTACTAGAACAGAATCTTCAACCATACAATTAAATACTTTAAGCAAGTTTTTAGAACTCCATATATTTGGCTGCTTGCTTGGCGCAAAGGCATCAAAGTAAATAATATCAAAAGAATTATTGATTGTTATTTCCTCCAGAGTTTCTTTTTCTTTTGTGAGAGTAAAAGAATCTGAATAGGGAACCTTCACATTAAATTTTTGAGAGTGAGACCTCTGATAGATTTTTCTTATTTTATTTTCGGTTTCAAAGTAATTTAAATTTTTTATTACCTTATCAGGTAAAGGAAATGGTTCGATAGAGTGGTAGTCGATGCTTATGCTTTTATCTTCCGAGAAAAGATAAGAAAGCACAAAATTTAAACCTGTCCCAAACCCAACTTCAAATATTTTGTATCTCTCTCTACTTACATTCTTCTGAAAATAGTTTAATCCTCCCTCAATGTACACATGATTTGACTCGTTAATTGAGCCATGGACTGAGTGATAAGTTTCGTTAAGTTCTGAATTATATATAGTATCAGAACCATCGGAAGTTTTTATGATTTCAAGACTCATTTTTTTAATAGGCACACGCAGTGAGCGGCCACACCTTCTTCTCTACCAACGAACCCGAGTCCTTCCGTTGTTGTTGCCTTTACTGAAATACAAGAGATGTCTGACCCCATAATACCAGCTATGGTTTTTCTCATTGTGTCGATATGATCTCTAAGTTTTGGTTTTTCTAACATCACAGTAACATCAATATTTACTACTTCAAACTTTTTTTCTTTCATAATTTCCACAACGTTTCCAAGTAGAATTTTACTGTCTATTCCTTTAAATTTTATATCTGTGTCAGAGAAGTGAGATCCTATATCACCTAAACTCATTGCTCCAAGAAGTGCGTCACATATGACATGAAGCACAACGTCCGCATCTGAATGACCGACAGCACCCTTGGAGTGTTTGATCTCTATCCCCCCAATAATAAATTTATTACCTTTCTCAAGTCTGTGGACATCATAACCGTGTCCTATCCTGTAATTAGGGTCATTCATAAGGCAAATTTATTATTAATGTATATGATATCGCAAGAAAATTAAATTATTGTCTTCTAATACTATGAACATTAACTCAATTAATTACGTATTTATAGTTTATATGAAAAATTTATTTTTCTTATGTTCAATAAAGAGCCATTATAATCATATGGCTCTTTTATTTTTTAGAGTAGTAGTCAGTGGAGCTCTGATGACCCATGGTTATGCTAAGTTTCTGAGGATACTAGAGGGAAATATTTGGGGTAGAACTCATCTTTTTTTTAGTGAGGAAATCTCAATGTCTCTTGTGGCGTTTACTGAATTTATATGTCCGATATTTGTTGCCATTGGACTTGGAACTAGATTTTTTACTATACCAATAATGTACATGTTCCTAATTGTTGTATTCGACGTTCATTGGGATGATCCTTTCTCTAAGATGGAGAAGGGCCTGCTCTTCTTAGCTTCTTATGTCGCTATATTTTTACTTGGTCCTGGAAAATTTTCTGTTGACAACCAAATTTCTAAAAAATCCTACTAGAAATTAAACTATATATACTTATTGTATTAAGCCAAACTAATACTTTTGTGCTCTTTACAGGTAAAGAGATTCTCCGATAGATCAAACTTTTAATTATATAAGTTTTTAAACAAAATACACTTTAGAATTAAATATTTATTACGATTTCAATATGATATCAATTTTTATTTATTTATTTTAATACTTGTAATAATTTATAAAGTGTATTACATAATGAGAAAATTACAGCTTAACCTAAGTTTTTTTATATTACTTTTTGCTTCTCTTTTAATTTCATGTGGTGATGAAGGAGGAGGAGGAGGAGGAGGAGGAGGAGTCACTCCAACACCAACAGACCCACTTGACGCGCAGGCATCGTTATTAAATGGAAATTGGAAGGTAAAGGATTCTAATTCTGTTACCAAAGATGGAACGATTGTAGATGTATTTACTACAATGACACTTAGTATTTCTGGAGGAACCAAAAATGGTGGAAATTATAGTACTAGTCATAGTGAAGACAGTGGTACAGAGGTATGGCCTAACTCAGGTTCGTGGACTTTTCAGAACGGAGATAAATATAAGATGCTAAGGAATGATGGTGTTGCAATGAGTATATCAGTTACTGAGACAACACTTAGAACTTCATTTACTGTCTCTGGTGGACTTAAGGATGGGAACTGGGTATTCAATTTCGTTAAGTAGTAGTTTTCGTTAAGTAAGAGTTATTGTGCTACTGAATTTACAGTAGATATTTATTTAATGAAATTTAATATATGATTAGACTTCTACTTGTCTTTTTATTATTTTCTTTTTTTACCCACAACTCAAGTGGACAGAGTACGTCTATCCCTCAGGTGATTGATACTGCTGATTTTGTCCTAACAAAAAATGAAAGTCCTTACACAATCGACAAGTCTATCATTGTCTCAGAAGGAAGAAAACTTACCATAGAAGATGGGGTGGTAGTGAATTTTGTTACATCTGAAAAATATTTTGATGTTAGAGGTACTATGGTTGTTGGAAAAGGCGTGACTTTTAACATGGCCAAAGACACATATATTAAAACAGAGAACTCTGGTAAGTTAGAGGTTAATGGTACAGAGTCTGACTCTGTAACTTTCACCGGAACAAACTGGGATGGGGTCTGGGCAAATGCTCAAGGATCTTTAATTAAATACTCTAAAATTTTAAATGTCGGAGATGATCAGTGCTGTGACTGGTTTGTGAAATTGATGAACAGGTCTACACTAGAAAATTCTAGAATATCTAACTCTAGAAATGGGGCATATGTTAGTAACAGTTCAAAATTATTAAATAGTAAAATTCATAATGTCAGAAGGCATGCTCTTGAAATACATAGTAATTCTACTGTTACGGGTAATGAGATTTATGATAATAATACAAGTGAATCTTCAAATTATCATGTGTATGTACATAATTCTACATTTAATAGCAATAGGATATACCAGACGTCTGACACAAGAAAAAATTATGGAGTAATATCTCAAGGAGGTTCAACCCTTATGTATAATACCATTGGTGGATCCACAGGGAAGCATGGCTCAGTTGGAATCGCAATGAGGTACGATATAGATCATACTATAATGTATAATAACATAGGTGGATACGCCTCAAATGTTGTAATTCACGGTTATAAATCTAATTTACAATTTACTGGAAACACTTTCTTTGGAGAGATGGAAACCTCTTCAGGGCAGAGGAATGTCACAATTGAAAACGGACAATCTGATATCGATGGTTATAATCAGTGGGGGGATTCATTTAATAATGGAATACTCTCTATTAAAATAAATCTTGAGAATAACTTCTGGGGAAACACATCTGATATTCCCGCGTCTATAAATGATTATACTGATGAGATCGAGAGGAAGGGAATAGTTGATTATGATCCTAGCCTTTCTGCTGCCTCAAGCCAGGCACCTATATCAATCCCTGGTGGAGTGACAAAGGCACTACTCTTTGGGTCTGATGTGATCCTGTCTTGGGATGCTGTCACTGCTTCTGATCTTGCAGGTTATAAAATTTACTCTAAAGTAGGCGAGGTGCATACTCTAGTTAAAGACGTTACCGATAAAGACTCTACAACTTACACTGTTGTTGGCGGAGACATTAACACAAAGTACGTGATCACTGCTTATGATACAGGTGCTGACGGAGATAATGACCAAGTTGAAGGAACTGAGAGCTGGTACTCTTCTGAGTTCAGTGCCTTGTCTTTCAGCCTATCTGTGCAGTCAGATAATGCCATCACAACTGTGGGACCAGCAAGTACATACGATAAATGGATAATTGCCGGTTATGATGGGGATTCTGCTACTTATTCCATGAGTTATGACAGGGCAAATGACTGGAACTGGAGTGACGGATCAGGTGCAAGGGCAAGGTATCAGTACGAATGTACTACAAATTGTAATAGCTCAGCCAGAGGACTTGTAGTTAATTATAATAATTGGGGTGCTCATGGCTTGCTAGAGGTAAACGAACTCGTCACAACTTTAAAAACAAGTAAAAGTAGTGGCTCATACAATTATTTAGGTCAGTATAATGGACACTCATACTTCAGGACGTCTTGGAGTAACTACAGTTGGAGTGAGCATAGAGACCAAGCAAACTTGGATGGTGCATATCTTGTTGTAATCAATGACGATAACGAGGCAGCATTTTTAAGTTCTGTTAGTGCAGACGGTTGGGTGGGATACTACTCAGAGAAAGAGGGAACTGGTTACACTATGCCCGGTACATGGAAGTGGGTTGAGGAGAGAGATCCAGACACAGGATTCGATCTGAGAATAGCAGAGGCAGCAGTCACTGCAACATTAACAGCAACTCTTGACAGAAAATATTCTAAAGATGTGTTTATATCCTTGAGGACGTCTGGTTCAGCTTCAATCACTGATGACTACACGCTAAGTACTCAGGCCATAACAATTTCTGCTGGATCTATTACTGGTACTTCAATTCTTACCGTTGTTGAGGATAATACAGATGAAGACGACAGAGACACTGTAAAAATTGAAGTTTCTGCATCTACATACGCTGTAGAGACTGTAGACCAGAAAATATTTATAGCTATCGAGGATGATGACCAGATGCCTGGTGTCACTCTCACAGCCTCTAAAGATACAATCTCTGAAAACGGAGGAACCTCTGATTTGACTGCTACATTATCTACGGCGTCTGGAAGAGATGTTACTGTAGGTCTTGTGATGCAAGGAACTGCCGGTTCTAGTGACTTTACTGCTGGTGGGAACGTAATTGATGTCAGCGAGGTATTGGCTGATAGTCTTGTGGCGAACTATACTTTTAACGGGAATGCTGAGGATGGGACATCTAATAATAACAACGGAACTGTTAGTGGAGCTACACTTACATCTGATAGATTTGGCGAAGCTAATAGTGCGTACCAGTTCGATGGAGTTAATGACTACATCAGTGTACCTCTTTCTGGCTCTCTCCAAATAAAGGAAGACATAACAATCAGTGTTTGGGTTAACAAAGAGTCTTCTGACAACTGGACAGACTTTGTTGTCAGGGCTCCTAATGAGTACTATGAGATGAGGATTGACCAGAGAGATAACAACACTGCCTTCGAAGCTTACGGTAGAGGAGCCGCGTCTTGGGATCACGTAGGAAGTGGTAACCACATTGATAACGGGGAGTGGGTGATGCTTAGTTTCACTTCTACATCAGAGACAGATACCTCTGGCTATACTACAAGAAAAGAATTTAAGTTTTACGTGAATGGAGAGTTAAGGAATACTAGCTCAAGGATAGGAAATAGGTTTGAGATGAATACATCTCAGCAGCTAATGATTGGTAGTAACCAGAACGGGGACAATAACAACTTCAAAGGCAAGATGGATGAGCTGAGGATATATAACAAGGCCCTTTCAGGTGCTGATATAAGCACTCTATACTCAAACAGTTCAGTCCAAAAAATTAATGCTACTATCTCAATTCCTAAGGGTCAGACTACGGGGAAACTTGAGATAAAAGGTGTTAACGACCAGACTGATGAGACTGACGAGACAATTATCTCTAAGATAGTTTCTACAACGGGAGCTTCTGAGACTGGAGACCAGTCTGCTACAATCCTTATCTCTGATGACGACAGTACTACAGTGAGCTTATCTGTAACTTCTAGTACAGTTACCGAGGGATCAGAAGACTATGCTAGTGTTAAAGTTTCTATAGACAAGGCATCTGAATTGCCTGTTACTGTCAAACTGAAATTTAGCGGTGTCGACTCTACAGATTTTGTGTTGAAAAAAGAGGCTACTCTAGTAACCGGTGAAAATGTTACTTGGTTACCTCCAAGCTGGGGCTCAGGTGAACCAAATAACTCTGGTGGAACTGAAGATTATGCGCACTTAACAAATAACGCAACCCAGTACAATGATTTAAATGAGAATAATTCAAGAAGATTTTTAATAGAGTTTCCTTATTTAACTTCTGATGCTATTTCTGGTTTTGAATATAAGGCACAATATAACGGACACTCTTACTACCGATCTAATCAAGATAATCAGTCAGGATGGAATGGTGCAAAAGCTTCTGCTGATGCGGTAGAGGGAGCATATCTTCTTGTCATCTCTTCTGAGGCTGAGCTAAGTTTTGTAGCTGATAATGTTTCTAGAGACAATGATTGGATTGGCTTCTATCAGGACAGGTCAAGCACTGACTACTCTGAGCCTCTTGGCGGATGGACTTGGGTTGGGTCAGTATTTAATCCAGAAATAAGCGAGGTAGTAATTCCTGCAGGAGCTACTGAAGTTACTGTGTATGTCTTCGCAGAGGATGATGAGGTAATGGGAGAGCCTAACGAGACAATGAAATTATCTATAGACCAGACAACAAATGGTGTCGCTGGTACAAGTAATGAAGTAGATATCACGATCGTTGATAATGACATTAAGCCTGACGCATCTCTAGCCATAGGTACTGCTACTGTGAAAGAGGGAGACGGAAAATATTCTAAAGTTACCGCCACATTATCTGCTGCGACAACTCAACCTGTTAAGGTTAACTTGTCATTATCGGGTACTGCTTCTTCTGGTGACTACGATGAGACTCCTGACACTGTCCAGGCTACCACAAATGGACTTGTGGCCTACTATGATTTTGATGGAGACGCAAATGATGAGTCTGGTAACTCATATAATGGTACTGCAAACAATGCAACACTGACCACAGATAGGCACGGTAATGCTAACAAGGCTTACAGCTTTAATGGTAACAACTCCTATGTCGAAGTTCCTTGGAACGGCTCAGTTAGGGTACAGGATGATATCACCATGAGTGCTTGGATTAATATCAAAGACAAGAGTGACGACGGTAACTACTACGGAAGTTATGGCAGGATAATAAGAGCTCCTAATGAGTACTACGAGATGAATCTTAACTGGAACGGAGGAGACGGAACTAATAATAGAGATCTCTACGCTAGATCAGGAGGTCATGGGTACTCTGTCGGCACTAATGTGCAAGAAGGAGAATGGAAAAATGTAATCTATACCTACACGTCTGACACCTTAAGAATTTATGTTGACGGTGTGTTGTCTGCTAAAGAGTACAGGTCTTGGACATGGAATAATTCTCTTCCTAGTTCTGGGTCACTTTATATTGGTGCTTGGAGTCCTAACAATAATACGTTCCTAGGATCTATAGATGATGTTAGAATTTATAATAGAGCGCTCACTACTTCTGAGGTATCAACTCTTTACTCAGTGGAGAATGCGGCACCTGTCTCTGGCTCTATCACAGTTCCTACAGGTCAGACTTCTAGCTCTATATACTTAAGCGCTGTAGATGATGACGTCTACGAGGGAACAGAGACAGCTAAGTTATCAATATCTTCTGTAGATAATGGTCAGGCAGCGTCATCTGGCACAAGTGTCGAGTTAAGTATTGAAGATAATGACGGTGTGCCTTCGGTTACTTTGACAAGTAACAAAGACTTTATCGGGGAGAGTGAAGACTTTAAGCTGGCCGTACTTACTGCCACATCAACAAGCACTGCAGGAGATACCATTAAAGTAGTTATCTCTACATCTGGCACAGGAACTAAAGGCACAGACTACGAACTCTCAAGTGATACCATATTTATATTGCCTGGTTCGTTAACAGGTACTATAAATGTTACTGCTAAGTGGCTAGCTCAAAATGAGCCTACGGAGGGAGAAGAGAATGTAACTCTTGCTATCGCTAGTGTAATTGGTGCTACTGAGGACGGAACCCAGTCTGTAACTCTAAAAATTACTGAGACAAGTTGTGATGCTGTAGATAAGGAATTAAAAGGAAATATCAAGGAGGACATGACGCTATTCGAGCTGTGTAGCCCTTACACTATCGGAGGATCTGGCGCAAAAATCAAGGCAGGATACACGGTAACCTTGGAGAAAAATGCTGTGTTGACTTTCACTAACGAAGAAGCAAAATTAACTATTGAAGGTAAGCTCGTAATCAAAGAAGGCGCTACTATCAACATGTCAAAAGACTCATATATATTTACGGATAAGGATGGTGAGCTAGTAATAGAAGGAACAGCTTCGAACAGGGTCACAATAACTGGTGAGTCTTGGGAAAAGAACACAAACAACAGCTCTGGTCCAGGCATTGAGCTTAACTCTACTGTAGCCTCATCAATAAAGTATGCTGATATCATCAACAGTAATGTTGATAATTGGGATTACATGATCCTTATTAGAGATGGCTCAAGTATAGAGAACTCAACAATATCTGGAGGTAGAAATGGTATTAGTATAGAAACTGGAACAATCAAGAATTCTAAAATCCATTCTGTCCAAAGGGTGGCTCTTTACACTAATGGTTCTGCTACAATAACCGGAAATGAGATTTATGACTCTCAATTAGGATCAGATAATCAACCATATGTCGAGCTTCATGGAGAACCTACATTCAAGAATAATAGAATTTACTCATCAACTAATACCACCAAAAACTTTGCCCTTTATATTGGCGGAAACCCTACTGTTGAAAACAATACCATAGGAGGTCCGACTGGCCAGCATGGTGCCGTGGGTATTGCAATTACTTACGATAGAAACGCAACAATAAGGTATAATAATATTGGTGGCTACCAGGCTAATGTCGCTGTACACGGGCACGGTTCTGGAACGCAAGACTACACATTCTCTAACAACTCGTTTGTAGGAAACCTTACCGGAAACCAGAGACACGTGGTCGTCTATGACGGAAATAATAGAACTACTTGGCACACGACAAACATTCCTAATTATAGTTATGGTGGAGAGACAGTAGATGAAGAAAGTATTAATTTTGAGAATAACTACTGGGGTACTACCACAACCTCAGTGATTGATGCCTCAATCCAAGACACTGATGACGACGAGACGTTTGACGTTAACGGTGAAATAGATTACACTCCATATAGTACCTCTGCATCAACTTCTGCCCCTATAGCTTCTCCTTCAGGACTCACCAAGGCAGTCTCTGGCTCAGATGTAATTCTGACTTGGGACGCAGTCACTACCTCGGATCTTGCCGGTTATAAGATTTACACGAAGTCTGGTGACACGTACACTCTTCTCCAGGATGTGACTGACGAGAATTTGACGACATACACAGTTTCGGGAGGAAATCTTTCTACCGCTTATGTCATGACCTCTTACGATGACAACGCAGACGGAACTAACGACCAGTCTGAGGGATACGAGAGCTGGTACTCTTTCGAGTTTACTAGCCTTTCTTTTACTCTGACGGTTACATCTTCTGATGGACTCACTACTATCGGTTCGGCTAGTACTTATGACAAGTGGCTAGTTGCTGGGTATGACGGTGACTCCGCAACTTATAATGACAGCTATAACAATGCTACAAATTGGAATTATGATTCTTATTCAGATGCCAGAGCTTCTTTTGACTCAAGATGTACTGCAAATTGTGAGACTCAGGTCTGGGGTCTTACGGTTCAATATAAACATAACTCTAATCGTGCTTTAGTTGAGGTTAACCAGTTAGTTACCTCTCTATCAACTTCAAGGTCATCTGGCTCTTATCAGTACTTGGGTCAGCACAATGGACACTCTTACTTTAGAACTTCATGGAGTGATAATTTTGCAAACCAAGAAACTCAAACAACTTCTGACGGAGCATACATAGTCGTTATAAATGATGATAACGAGTTGTCTGCTCTCCAGTCCTTCAGCCAGTATGGTTGGGTAGGGTACTATTCTGAGAAGAAAGGTTCAGGCTACACTATGCCTGGAATTTGGAAGTGGGTATCTGAGCAGGAGCCAAAAACAGGGTTTGACATAAGACTTCCAGAAGCTACCTCTACTGCAACTATAACCGCAACTCTGGACAGGGTATACGATAAAGATGTGGCAATTACAATTAAAAATGGTGGCTCTGCGACATTGAATGACGACTTCACATTATCTTCAAATATAATTACAATATCTGCTGGCTCAACTTCTCAAACTTCAACTTTCACTACAGTTCAAGACGTTTTAGATGAGAACGACAGGGACACTGTAAGAATCGCTGTCACTTCGTCGACCTACGCAGTTGAAAGTCAGAGTGGATCCACAATACTTATCTCAATTGAGGATGACGATGCTTTACCTGGTGTGACATTGACAGCATCAAAAGATACTATCTTAGAGAACGGTGGGACATCTGACCTTACTGCGACACTATCAACAGTTTCTGGAAGAGACGTTTCGGTTGGTGTTGTGATGGAGGGAACAGCAGGTTCTTCAGACTACACGGCTGGTGGTAATGAAGTGGATATCACTACTGTACTATCAGGGGGTCTTGTGGCAAATTATACGTTTAACGGAAACGCTGATGATGCCACTTCTAATAATAATGATGGTACTGTCAACGGAGCAACTCTTACCACCGATAGGTTTGGAGAGGCAAATGCAGCCTATGAGTTTGATGGTGTTAACGACAACATTAAAGTACCTTTCTCAAGCTCCCTTCAGATAGAAGAAGACATTACCCTGAACGTGTGGGTTAAGGGTGGCGGAGAGTCCACAGACTGGACCGCTTATGTTCTAGCTGCTCCAAGTGAATACTACTTAATGAGGCTTGATGATAGGAGCAATGGTAGTCAATATGAGCCTTATGGTAGTGGCGCCTCATCTTGGGATGCTTCTGCAGGAGTTGGTGCTATATCAAACGATGCCTGGACCATGTTAACCTTTACCTCAACTTCTTCAAAAGATGAAAATAATGCGATCACAACCTCAAAGGAATTTAGGATGTATGTTGATGGGGAGCTCCAGTCAACACAAACAAGGACAGGTAACAGGAATTCTATTTCTACTAGTGGAAGTTTAGCCTTTGGATCATCTAGTTATGATAACAACTTCTTAAAGGGGATAATTGATGACATAAGGATCTATAATAAAGCATTATCTGCTCAGGAAATTAGTACTCTTTACACTAACCTAAATGAACAAAAAGTAAACGCAACTATCACTATATCAAAAGGAAGTACTACTGGTACTTTAGAGTTAAAAGGAACTGACGACGCAACAGACGAGCCTGACGAGACTATAATAACAAAGATACTGACAACAACAGGTGCCTCTGAGACAGGAGACCAGTCAGCTACTATCATTATCGGTGATGACGACTCGACGTCTGTGAGCTTAGCTGTATCTTCGGATCCTTTAAAAGAGGGACTTGATACATACGCAACAGTTACTGCCACACTTGATAAGATATCAGAGAAGACGGTTTCTGTTTACCTCAAGGGTTCTGATGTTGACGCCTCAGATTACAGACTATCTGATGATAAATTATCTATTGAGAATGGAGGTCTAGTTGCTCACTACACCTTTGATGGTAACGCAAATGATGTCAGTGGAAATAATAATAATGGTACAGTAAGCGGAGCTTCTCTTGTTGCAGATAGATTCGGAAACGCAAATAGTGCGTATGACTTTGCTGGTAGTCCAGACTATATTGAAGTACCTTGGGACAATACTCTTGAGATAAGTAATAATATTACCATGAGTCTATGGATTAAGTTACCTTCGAATGAAGAGCTTTGGCAAAATAGAACTGTAATTAATGGTCCTGATGGTATATATCAGTTCAATGCTCAAAAAAGAAATAATGGATGGTCTTTTGGCGCTAGGGCGCAGCTTATAAATCAAGAAACTTGGACTGATGATTTAGCTGCAATAGGAACAGAATGGAATCATGTTGTGTTCACGCAAGAGCCAGATGGAGATAATAACTCTAAAAATAAAATATATTTAAATGGAGACTTGATTACAGAAGAGAATATTGGTAGAGGGGATAGAAGTTATAATAATCCAGACAATATATTTATTGGCACATTCCGAACCAATGATTCTGAAAATGCATTTAGAGGTGAACTAGATGATATTCGAATTTACTCTACCACACTAAGTTCTAGTCAGATTAAAACTTTATATGATAAAGAGGCGGAGGGTGTTATAGCAGATGCCATAACGATAGCTCCTGGCTTAACATCTGGAGAAATTTATGTGTTCGCTGAGGATGATGCAGTATTTGATGAGGGTGATGAGATACTGAAACTATCTGCTGATAGTCTGGTTAATGGATACAAGTCAAGCACTTCTAGTGTTGAGGTGACCATTAAAGAAAATGATATCGCTCCTTCGGCAACAATGACGAAGGTAAAAGGTTTTGATGTCACAGAAGGAAAACAAGACTATGTGCAAATTGAGGCAACACTCGACTCAGTTACAACTGTAGATGTTTCTGTAGTACTGAAGGCATCTGGTGACGCTGATTTTGCCGACCTTAGAATTAGTGATGACCCTAATGATACAATTACTTCAAGTAATAGCTCCGCTACTCTCGTTGCCCACTATAAGTTTGATGGTGATGTGGAAGACCAGACAAGATACAATAATGATGGAAAAGTTACTGGTGCTTCTCTTGTAGCTGACAGGTTTGGGAATGCAAATAGTGCGTATGACTTTGCTGGTAGTCCAGACTATATTGAAGTACCTTGGGACAATACTCTTGAGATAAGTAATAATATTACCATGAGTCTATGGATTAAGTTACCTTCGAATGAAGAGCTTTGGCAAAATAGAACTGTAATTAATGGTCCTGATGGTATATATCAGTTCAATGCTCAAAAAAGAAATAATGGATGGTCTTTTGGCGCTAGGGCGCAGCTTATAAATCAAGAAACTTGGACTGATGATTTAGCTGCAATAGGAACAGAATGGAATCATGTTGTGTTCACGCAAGAGCCAGATGGAGATAATAACTCTAAAAATAAAATATATTTAAATGGAGACTTGATTACAGAAGAGAATATTGGTAGAGGGGATAGAAGTTATAATAATCCAGACAATATATTTATTGGCACATTCCGAACCAATGATTCTGAAAATGCATTTAGAGGTGAACTAGATGATATAAGAATTTATGACGGTGTCCTAGACTCTGCTGATGTTGCGGAGCTTTATTCAAAAGAAGCTTCTGAAAGTGCAGGAATAAATGCTATAAAAATATTAAACGGTACAACATCTAAAATATTTTTCGTTTTTGCTGAAGATGATGATGTGTTCGACGAGGGTGACGAGTCTGTTACACTTGAAATCGACTCTGTTATAAATGGAAAACTAGGTACTTCTTCAACTATTGCCATGAATGTTAAGGATAATGACTACAAGCCGACAGTTAGCGTCTCATCGTCTAGTAGTTCTGTCACAGAAGGAAAGCTTGATTACTCTGCTCTAGAGTTAAGAATTGATGCTGTGACCACAAGAGATGTATCTGTGTATGTTAAGAGATCTGGAACAGCCCTAGAATCTGATTATTATATTTCTCAGGAGATAGACACTGTAGTAAATACGAATACATTCTCACCTAAAGAAGCTGAGATTGCGACGTATTATGATTTTAACGGTAATGTGAATGATCTGAGTGGTAACGGAAATGATGGTACTATAAGCGGAGCTTCCTTCGCAAAGGATAGATTCGGTAATGACAGTAGTGCCATTTACTTTGACGGAGTTAATGACTACGTAGAGATCCCTATCTCTAAATCGTTGCAGATAGAGGACGAGATCACAATGAATCTCTGGATTAATGTTGAGAAGAGTGGAGGAGATAACTATGTGATTTTTGCTCAAGATGATTACTTCAGTTTAGATATAAATGATAGCTATAACGACGGAGTGTACGGGGACATAGGTGAGTTTGCTTGGGGTGCTAAATCAGCTGGATTTGGAGACAAAAAGGGACTAGATTGTTGCCCTGTTGACGGATATAGAGCCTCACAGGAAGAGTGGTACATGATCACATACACCTTAACTGCTGAGCAGGTCGAAGCGCCTCCTGCTGAATCTGGTAACTATGATATCGTCTACAAATTTAGAGGATACTACAATGGAGAGCTAATTAATGAAGAAATGACTTATGATTATTGGAGTCGTCAAGTTCCTCAGATAGGTACAAGTCTTTTCTTGGGAATGTCAGGTCCAACTCCAAGCAATCACTTTAAGGGAAGGATAGATGACCTAAGAATTTATGACGGTGCCCTAGGTGACGAAGAAATTAAAGAATTGTACGATAATAATGCTCTATCTCAGGGTGAGACGGAGACAGGATATCAGCTTGTTATCCCATCAGGTAACGTCACGAGTACTGTATACTTATACGCTGAGGATGATGATGTATTTGACGAGCCACAAGAGACGTTAACACTCACAATAGACTCAGTCGTTAACGGAGAAGCGTCGAGTGTATCTAACTCTATATCAACTTCAATTATTGATAATGACGTGAGGCCAGACATTACATTATCATTGGTCTCTGGGGAGACTTTAACAGAGGGAACTGACTCATCTGCAGTAATAAGGGCAACACTTAGTGTAGCTACTACCAAAGATGTCTCCATATCTGTTGGGTCTTCTGGAACAGCAAGTGCTACTGATTTTGAAAT
>CAYXSW010000011.1:0-25579 GCA_964467915.1 uncultured Marinoscillum sp. | reverse complement strand
GCTGAAGATGATAATATATTTGAGGGAGACGAGACTCTCTCACTAGTAGTTGATACTACTGATTACGGAAGTGAAAATTCTTCATCCGATGTAAATATCCTTATCATTGACAATGACAACGCCCCTGAGATGTCACTATCACTAAGTAAAGATTATGTGGGTGAATCAGATGGATTTAATACAGCTAAATTAACCGCAACACTAACCAATCCAGTCTCTAAGCAGGTAAGAATTCCTCTTGTGATCACTGGATCAGCAGATAAATTAGACTATAGTATTACCCTAGATACTGTAATAATTAATGCTGATGATAGTGTAGGGTCTGTTGTTATCACAGCTCTTGCAGATTCATTAGTTGAATCAAACGAAAAAATTATTATCAGGGCTGTTGATGTGCAGAATGCTAGTGATACTATAAAACAAGTTCTTGAACTTATTATAACAGAAGACGTCTGTGATTTTATAGAGACAGACTTAAAAGGTAATGTCATAGAAGACTTGACCTTGTACAACTTATGTATGCCATACACAATTACTGGTGATCTAATAGTAGCCAATGGTGCCACACTAACAATTCAGCCAGGCGTTGAAATTGAGTTTGAGGGACCATACTCAATAAGTACAATCGACGGTGCTAAGTTGATGTCTCTCGGAACAGAAAAAGATTCTGTAACTATATCTGGCATCGCTTGGGGAGGAATCGATATCAAGTCTCCAGGTTCTATAATACAATACACAAGAATTATAGAAGAGGGTAACTCTTCTCAGGGTGACTATCTATTAAAATTAACTGGATCACATATTGATAAGTCACATATCTACGGAGGAGCAAGAGGTATTCAACTTAATGACAGCTCTATTGTCTCAAGGTCTAAAATCCATGACATAAGAAACGAGGCTATTCAGCTCTATCAGAGGTCTGTTGCTTACGGAAATACGTTATATGATATCGGTACCGACATGAACTATAATGCTGCAGTTCAGGCCTATGATATATCATACTTCCTTAACAATAAAGTATACTCAACATTAGATGATCCTAATATGATTGCAGTTGCCGCACAGTCTAGTGGTATCATCGCAGGAAACACTATTGGATCAGATAAAGGTATACACGGTAAGTTTGGAATTTTTGTAAGAGAGGGAAGTAATGTCCAAGTACTTGAAAATAGAATTGGTGGTTTCAAGACTAACGTTGTTCTTATTGGGACAAGACCTGAGTTTAAGGATAATACGTTCATGGGTGAATTAGACTCAGAAAGTAAGCACATGAATGTGAGAGTAGCAAGTAGCAACCTAACTCCAGAAAATCAAAATTATCCAGACTATTTAGATAATAATAGCTACTGGGGTTGGGATTATGGTAACGACAGACAGGTTGTTGACATGCAAGAAAACTACTGGTCTAATGTTGAGTTCACGCAAGAGATTTCTTTATCAGTATATGACTATGATGACAGAGCTGATCTTATTGGAGATATTGACTTTAGTAATCAGTTAACTGTTCCTTCTTCAGATGCTCCTATATCACCTCCAAGAAATGTAGTTAAGTTTGCACACCCTAATGGAGTTGAATTCAAATGGACTCCAAACGAGGAGGCAGACTTAGACGGATACAAAGTTTATTACGGAAGACAGAATAACGGAACATTTGTAAATAGCATGGAAATTGGAAATGGGTCATCTTATGTACTTGTAGGAGGTAACGTGAATAACACATATTATCTGACAGCCTACGATACTATAGCTGACGGAGTTGACGATCAGGTAGAGGGACACGAGAGTTGGTTCGCAGATCCTGCTGCTAGTGTCGAGATATCTGTGTCGACAGATAATAATAATATTGCAGAACTTGCACAGTTTAATACTACTACAGTTAGGGTATCACTTTCTTCTCCTAGCCCTGATGATATTTCAGTTGACCTTGTAACTAAAGGAACAGCTGTTAAAGATGAAGATTATGAGTTGTCATCATCCTCAGTAACTATTATAGCTGGTACGTTAAGTTCTGATGTTACTGTGACAGCTAAGGCTGATGGAAATGATAACGAAGAAGACGAGTCGATAGAAATATCTGTTGATGAGAACTCTTCAGTAAATGTCTCTTCTAACTCGGGTGTCGTGATAAATATAGCGTCTAATATCTGTGAATTTATTCCAAATTTAATCAGCGGTTCTTTAGAAGAAGATCTAACACTATATAACCTATGTAACCCGTATTATATCACAGGTAATTTGGTAGTAAGGGAAGGAGTTACTCTGACAATAGAACCAGGTGTGACTGTAGTATTTAGTCCAGAAACTTTCATGTCTGTTAATGGTAACTTAATTGCAGAAGGTACTGAGCAAGACTCGATTACTTTCACTGGAAACTACTGGAATAAAATAAATATCCAAAATGCTAGTGGTGGATCTAGCTTAAAATATGTCAGAATTACTGACGAGTCATCTGATAGCTACGAGAGTAAGTTACAGCTGAGAAACACTACAATTTCAAACTCTCATATTTATGGTGTAAATAATGCTATTCAGTTAAATGATAGCTCTTCAGTCGAATACTCTAAATTTAGTGATATTAGAGGAACAGCAATTTCATCAAATAACTCGACAATATATGGAAATGAACTCTATAATATTGGAAGCAGGAATTCTTACGGAACCCAAGCAGTTACCTTACACAATAATTCAGTATTTAGAAATAATATAGTCCAATATATTAGTGGTGGAAATGCTGCAGTCGTGGTTAATGGAAGTAATACTATAATTCTTGAAAATATAATTGGAGACTATAAAGGGTCACAAGGTCTTGTTGGTTTACTCGTGAGAGAAGGTGATAATCATACCATAAGAAATAATAAAATAGGTGGATTTACTGCAAACCTTTTACTAATCGGTACCAAGCCTACCTTCTCACGAAATAGTTTTGTAGGTGAGCTAAATTACAATACCGAACAAGAGTTTAATGTTGTTATAGGTAATGGTAACATAAACATAAATGACAGTGTAAGATATGATGTGAATTTCTGGGGACAAAATTATGATGACGAGCAAGAGGTTGTCAACCTAAGGAATAACTACTGGGAAAACGTTCCATCCAACTTAGTTGAGAAGAGTATATGGGATTATGATGATGAGATAGATAGGAGAGGTGATGTAAATTATGATAACAGCCTCCTAATTCCTGACGATGACACGCCAATCACTCCTCCAAGGGGTCTTGTGATCACAGAGAGTACGCTTAATAACTATTCTTTAAATTGGAATGCAAACACTGAGAGTGATGTCTCGGGATATAACTTGTACACTGGGTCCAACTTAGATAACAAGGTTGATATTGGCACATCTACTCAGACTGATATACAGATTCCAGACGTCTTGAACTTTAACGTAGCTCTCACTGCTTACGATAGCGATGCAAATGGAGAAAATGACATGGTAGAAGGTCATGAGAGTTTACCTACTAAAGACTACACCCTAAACACTTTACCAAGGGCAGTAGACGACACCTTGAGAGTGCCTATCAATTCTAGTATAACACTAGACCAGTACCCTGAAGACCAGTCTATAACAGCAGGATTTGAGTTTAATAATAATTACCAAAGTATTGGAGGAGGTTTATATGCTACTCCTTATACTATTATAGATCAAGATATATTGGTAGCTGGAGACATTGAATTTACTGAGGACAGATTTGGAAAGACTAATACTGCAGCTCATTTCGCTGGTGAGAACTTCTTAATAGTAGAGGATACAGAAGACTCAGTATACCTGAATGTTGACGATGACTTTGCGGTATCGTTCTGGTTTAAGCTAGACTCTCTAAGTTTAAATAGAAAGGCAGTGCTTATTTCTAAATCTCACGACGATGACTTTAATGATTATGTCTGGGAAATTTCACATACTCCGTGGAGTGGACTGGAGTTTAATTATAATAACGATTATATGGGTAATGCCCAGAGGATATACGATACTGAGTGGCACCATGTGGCAATCACCTACCAGAAGACTCCAGTATTTGGCACTGAGAAATTCTACATGTATCTGGATGGTATAAAAGTAATTGAAACTAATAAAGATTATAACCTTACACCATACAATCAGCCTTTGTATATAGGTGGTAGAAAAGGAGAGAAATGGGATGCTCTAAATGGTTCGTTAGATGATATAGTGATGTACGATAAAGCCCTTGCCGAGGAGCAGGTACTTGCATTGTATAATTTTGAGTCTACACAAAATATTCTTTATAATGACATCGACCTTGACGGAGATATGCTGTCAGCTCAGTTAGTTGATGACGCCGCTAATGGTAGCCTGACACTTGACTCTAATGGTGATGTTATTCTGTATACTCCGGACACAGACTTCAGTGGTTACGACCAATTTACTTACAAGGCAAATGATGGAGATAATGATTCTGAAGTTGCGAAAGTATTAATCAGTGTGTCTACGCCACCTACAGGAGTTGATGACCAATACGTCATAGACGAAGATAGTACATTAACTGTACCTGCTGAGACTGGTATATTAAGTAACGACTCTGACTCTGAGAATGATCCACTTGAGGTAGTACTCGTGATAGATGAGCAGTACCATGCAGACTACAATTTCACTAACTGGAGGTTACCATACGAGCCTGATAACTATGATAATGATGATTTTGCAAGAGTTAATAATGAAGGATTCTGGGAGGATGTTGGATACAATGAGCAGAGCAGATATGTCGTCGAGTTTAATGATCTAAGAACTTCTATTGGGGGCACGTCTCAACTTAATTACCTTGGGCAGTGGAACGGTCACAGTTACTTCATATCTGACAACTGGTCTAACTGGGAAAATGCTAATCTTCAAGCTCAAAATGATGGTGGTTACTTATTTATTCCTAACTCTTATGCTGAGAATCAGTACGTATCAAACATTTCTTACAACGCAACATTCTGGATAGGTTTCTACCAAGACCTAGACGCTCCTGATTACGAAGAACCTTCTTCAGGATGGACATGGGTAGAAGACGGAATAGTATCAACCGGAACTAAGATATATGGTGACATAACAATAAATTCTAACGGTTCATTTACTTACGTCCCTGACGCCAACTTCTTTGGGGAGAACACATTTAAATATTTTGCTTTCGACGGTATCCAGTACTCCGACACGACCGAAGTCAAGATTACGGTTAACTCAGTAGATGATCCTCCGATAGCGGTCAGAGACTTCTACACTATTCTTGAGGATGACACTCTTAAGGCAATATCTGGATTCTCTCTCAGCGCTCCTGAGACTGGAATGGTAGTCTACTATCCTTTCGATGGTAACGTTGACGATAACGGCCCGAATGATGTTAAGCTCTCAGTATACGGAAACCCAGAGCCAACAAAAGATAGATTTGGTAACCTTAACTCTGCATTCTATTTCGACGGAGAGAAAGACTTTATGCTAGGTGATGCGAGTATCTTCCCTACAGATAACCAATCATTCTCGATATCACTGTGGTTCAAGAGCGAGGATGTAGGAAGAGGAAATAGCTTTGCTAGACAACTATTCGGTTATGGTGGCCCTTCACTTAACCTTGGTTTTGATAACCCTGCACTTCCTTCATCAAATAGTTTTGAGGTGAGTGGTGGACAGTTCTACCAAGGAAGTGGGTACAGGTTTAGGACTAAGTACTCATACGATAGAAATACAATCAATGACCAGTGGCATAATATCATACTTACCTATTCTTCATCAGATGTTTCTGATACTTCGGCAACAGACGCAGGAATGATGAAAATATACTTTGATGGTGAGGTGGTTGTGTCTAATAATTTAGGCGATATAAATAATGAGACTACAGACAAAGTATTCACGATAGGCGCTAACCCTAACCAGAATGGAGACTATGTGTACATCTATCCTCTATATAAGTGGTTCAAAGGTTCTATTGATGATCTAATTGTCTACAATAGAGTTCTTGAATCTGATGAGATCAACAGCTTATCTTCAACCTCTTTCGCAACTGTACTCGCAAATGATATAGAAGTTGACGGTGAAGATTTAACCGCATCCTTAGTTGAAAACCCTACAAATGGTGAGGTGACATTATTTAATGCTAACGGAATATTTGTTTACGTACCTGAATATAATTACTATGGTAGCGACGAGATGTATTACATTGCTTCTGACGGAATTTCATTGTCAGACACTACCCTTATCCAGATAACTATTCTCGAAGTTGACGATCCACCTACTGGAAACGGTGACACATTGTATGTAAATGAAGATGAGTTGATGGTAGTTAGTGCAGCTAATGGAGTCCTAAGTAATGATGTTGACGTCGACGGCGACGTATTGTCTTCAGAGTTAATGAGTGATGTTAATAAGGGAACTCTAGACTTCTACGGAGACGGATCTTTAACTTACTCTCCTGAGAAAGACTTCTACGGAAATGATAGCTTTACTTATGTGGCAAAAGATGAGACTAATGTGACTGACAGCGTGAATGTCTTGATAGTGGTATCTCCTGTAAATGATGCTCCTCAAGCGTTTGATGATGAGTATATTCTAGAATCTGGAGATAGTATTATGATAGGTGTTGACTCATTAGGTGTGCTAAGTAATGACACTGACATAGACGGAGACTCCTTATCATCTTCTGTTGTAGATAGTGTATCGCATGGAACCATTACATTAGAAACAGACGGAACATTTAAGTACGTAACAGATGAGAGTGATTTCGTTGGAGTAGATGTGTTCACTTACGCTGCTGCAGACACCGCTACCTCTGACACTGCAAGTGTCAAAATCACTGTAACATCAAGACCTATTGCAGTTGCAGATACTTTTGAGATCAATGAAGACTACTGTATGAGAGCAGGAAACTTCGCAGGAAATCAAGATGTTGGATCTTTTATTTACTACACTTACTTTGTTGGAGGTGTCCTAGCAAATGACACTGACATAGATCGTGACTCAATCTACGCTTTACTTGTGGAGACAACATCTCACGGTGCCCTTACATTCTATGGTGACGGAAGAATTGATTACTGCCCTGAGGCTGACTTCAATGGAACAGATTCCTTTAAGTATGTAATCTCAGACGGATATCTCCTTTCAGACACGGTGACAGTTGTTATAACAATTCTGCCTGCAAACGATCTGCCTATAGGAAGAGATGATTTATATGGACTAGTCAATAACTCTGCCCTTACAATACCTGATAGCTTAGGAATTTTATCAAACGATACTGATGTCGACGGTGACTCCATCTTTGCATCACTGCTTGACTCAACTAAACACGGTTCACTAGTACTTACTGACGGTGGTGGGTTTACATATACTCCAGACCAAGACTATATTGGTACTGACGCATTTAAATACAACCTTTCAGATGGTTTATTTGTTACAGATACAATTTTTGTAAATCTTATAATTACCTCTAGGCCAGTATCGAACGACGATAGTTATACTGTAGGTGAGGATAGCTTATTAGTAGTACTATCTACTACGGGTGTGCTATCTAATGACGTAGACGAGGACTCAGATGATCTTACAGCTACCTTAGTCGAGACAACTACTAAAGGGGAGTTATTATTCTCTTCTGACGGTAGTTTTGAGTATAGTCCTGAGAGAGACTACTATGGTCCAGATTCATTTACATATACTACCTCGGACGGAGTATTAGTTTCAGACACATCGACTGCGACTATTACAATAACTGCTGGAAATGATAACCCTACTGGGTTACCTGATGAGTACTCAGTGGATGAGGGAGGAACATTATCTGTAGACAACATAAATGGTGTATTAACTAATGACACAGACATAGACTCTGACTCACTTTACGCATCAGAAGGTATTAACCCTAACTTCGGTACGGTTACGATCTCGACCGATGGATCTTTTGAGTATGTCCACGACGGAAGTAATTCATCTCTTGACGAGTTTAAATATGTTGTCTCCGATACTTTAGGTGGAGTTGATACTGTAGTTGTATCTATAGTAATTAACCCGGTGAATGATGAGCCTGTAATATCAACTGGACAGACACTAAGTGTCCCTGAGAACTCGCCTGAAGGAACTCTAGTTGGAACAGTTAACGTACTAGATGAAAATATTCAGTCTGACCTGAGTGGTACTTTTGATATCACCACAGATAACCTCTGGTGTGTTACTGGAGACACTACCACAAATAAATCTTTCACAGGAAAAGTAGAATTTGAGAAAGTTTCTGGTGATGGTGAGTACACAATAAACATCATAACTTCTGGTGGCAAGAGATTAGAGAATGACTTTAGTATGGGAGGTTACTTCACTTGCTTCGATGGATTTGACGGCACACCATCGGGATCACTAAGACTTGTCATTGAAAATGATAGCATTAAAATTAAGGGATCTAGTCAGTGGGGTGAGACGTATGAGATTAATGGATTAACGACGAGTAACGAGACTCTAGTAATAGAATGGGGTAACTCTGTGGGTGAACACGGAAGAAGTACAATAACTAGAGACGACGGAATCAAGTGGTCTGACTTGACAACAAACGGCGGAGAAAACATTGGGTTTGATTGGGTTATAAGTTCAGGAAATGATGATAACGCATTCGCTATAGACAATATTGGTATTATTTATGTTAATAACTCATTGGCGCTCGATCACGAAGTAGAAAACTCAAGGACATTATCGTTAACTGCTAACGACGGAGTGTTTGTATCTTCAGAAGAAAGTGTCACAATAAATATTGAGAACGTGTGGGATATGAGAATCTCTTCTGTAGACAAGCAAGACTCGTACTGTGACGGATTTGCAGGCGCTATAGCAATTGAGGTGAAAGACAATGAAGGTGATGTCACTGCAACGTGGAGCAACGGACTTGAAGGACTTACGGTAAGTGATCTATCTCCTGGGTCTTACACTGTTGAGATAAAAGATGATGTAGGTACAATTACTGAAAACTTTGAAATTAAGTCGCTTCCTATATATGATGGACTTGACATATGTTACGTTACTGCAGATAGTATAGATATAACTAAGAATAGAATATTTATTAACGAGGGTCAGAACCCTTACAACATCGCCAAGTTCATAATATACAGAGAGGGAATTTCTGCTAATGTTTACGAAAAAGTTGGTGAGATTGATGTAACCTCAGGCGAGGGATCATTCTTAGATGATGTAGATAACAGGGTCAAAGCTTACAGATATAAAGTTGGTATACTAGATAATTGTGGTAATTTATCTACTCAGAGTAGTATCCAGCACGTAACTAATCACCTGCAAGCTAGTCAGGGAATTGGTGGAGAGATAAATCTATCTTGGAGTGGTTACGAGAGTTCTCTGTTTGTTCCTACTTACCAAATCTATAAGCAGACTAATGGTGGTGATTATGAATTACTTGAGGAAGTATCTTCTAACACACTAAGCTATACTGACTTTAATGTAGATCCTGCTAACGCATACCAGTACTTCATAGGTTTCGAGGCTGATGTAAGTTGTGTCGCTGAAGGCGGAGGAATCGCAATTGAGCACCATGACTTTGACGACATTGACAACGTGTACATACCTAACTCAATGCTTGAAGAGGGTGCAACATATATCAACCCTACGTACGGTAGCAGTTACATTACAAATACTACAGGACTAAAAGGTAAGAAGGTGATAAGGTCAAGTCCATTCTTCTTGGAGGCAGAACCTCAACCACTAACTGTTGAGCCAATTATTATCAACTCTGTTGATAAGATATATCCTAACCCTGCTGCGCAAGTACTATACGTTGACTTAGCTGATAATGCTGGCGAGATTGAGAAACTATACTTCGTTGACTTCTCAGGTAAGGTATTAGATAATGTAAGATTTAAGCAAACTGGAGATAAGGCTGTGATTGATACTGAGTCACTTCAGTCTGGCATCTACCTGCTCGACGTAACAACTAAGCTAGGACATAGCAGAGTTAAGGTTATTATCCAAAAATAATTTTTTTTAGTTAGCTTTATTGTCAATAAATAAGTAGATGAGATCTATAGTTATATACCTTATTTTATTATTAAGTACTACAATATTTGCTTTTGCGCAAGAGCAGAAAGATACTGTAGACTACTCGAGGACAGGGGATTACTTTCCCTATGTTGTGCTGACAGAGGAAGACTCTATATTATATCCTATAACTTATGAAATTGAACTTTTTGTTAATGACTTATATGATCTAGATATAAAAAACAATTTCTTTACTGCCGAGATAACTGCAGGAGTATATTCTGACTACGACACTATTTTCACCACCGTAAATGAAGATGTTTTCCCCCTTTATCCTTATGATTATATATCGTTAGAGACGAAGGATGCCCTATCTGATTACGTTGATAGCTGGTACTACTGGGGGTATGACGAAGATATAAAATATCAGAACTACGCCTACGAGTTAAATTATAAAAATGTGTTTAATCACAAGTGGAATTTGAGAGAATACCCCTTTGATGAACAGCTTCTGAAGATAGAGTTTATAACGCCAAGAGACACTTCATTTGTGACTATCAAGGAGGCAGATAACTTTCCTCCATCATTTAATATGAACATGGACAACTTCAGGGATGGGTATAAGATATTGGATATATCATCAGAAATTTCATACTTTGAGACACCATACGAGGCAGAATTTGGTCCGGGTGATATTCGTAAAGAGGTTGGGACTAAAGTTACCTTCAATGTCTTAATAGATAGGTCTGGTTCTTATCTGTTCACAAAATTATTTGGTGGTTCATTCTGTGCATTCATAATATCTTGGTTGACATTTTTTATTCCTAGGAAAGAGTTTGACTCTAGGATATCGCTGAATTTAGGAGCAATTTTTGGTGCTATTGGTAATAGGTACTTCGTGGACTCATCTCTTGCAAATATTCAGGTAATGACTAAGTCTGATATCATAAATTATATATGCATTGTGCTTCTTGTTTTTAATATTATATTAATAATAGTTCAGAGGAATGATAAAGTTACATGGCCATTTTTTGAGAAAAGTAAGAATGCTTTATGGTTTTCTGCTGCATTATTTGCCACACTGATTTTATTGGTGGTATACTGGTAGTCCTTCTAAAAATTAAATTTTATAGTCTGCCTAATATCTGGATTTAAACTTTTTGCTACCGGACAATTTTCAGCAACTTCTGTGAGTTTTCTTTTCTGCGAATTTGTTAGGTTATTCTCTTCAAATGATAACTCAACAATTATCTCAGATATTTTTCTTGGCTCAGCAGACATAATTTTTTTGATTTTTGCTGATGAGTTGGGCATCTCAAAATTTCCTTTTTCGGCACATATTCCCATTACCGTTGTCATGCAGCTACAAAGGGCTGAACTCACAAGATCAGTGGGAGAAAAAGCCTCACCCTTACCATTATTATCGGTTGGGGCATCAGTAATTATAGTGTCACCAGATGGAAGATGTGTAGAGGATGTTCTTAGCTTTCCAACATAATTATTTTCTATTGAGTGATTCATTAATTAAACTTAAATTAATTTTTTTAAAAATTTCTAAATCAAAATCTAATTTTTTCGTTATAGGAATATTGTTAATTTTATATTATGAAAATAAAAGCCCTTTCAATACTTGTTTTATTTTTTCTTTATACGGAGATATCTTTTTCTCAGAGCTCAGAATATTTTGATACTGAAAGAGAAGTGTTCTGGGGAGTCAATAAAAATTCCTGGGGGGGGCTAATTGGAGGAGGCGTCTTAAAGTTCTCTAACAAGATATCAAATAATATGTACCAGACTATAGGGTTAGAGGCTGTAAACATTAAACACCCAAAAGAAAATAAATACTCTTCTGCTCTAGGGTATGGTAGGACTTTTGTGTGGGGTAAAAAAAATTATCTTTTTTCTATTAGGGGTCAGTACGGTAGGGAGATGATCTTAATTAATAAGAAAGACCCCCAGGGTATTAGAATAAATGCCCAAGTTGCAGTGGGTCCTTCTATAGGGCTAATGGTTCCTTATTACATTAAATACAGCAGAAATAATAGGATGGAGATTGAAAATTTTGACTCATCAATACATACATTTAATAATGTCATAAGCTCTGCAAGTTTTTTTGAGGGTTTAGACGAAATTAAAATTAAGCCTGGACTTAATTTTAAGGCGGCCATAAATTTTGAGTTTGGAGGCAGCAGGTCTGCTACTGCTGTAGAAGTTGGTTTCCTTGCAGACATCTTTTCCAAGGAAATAGTGATGATGCCTACATCGGAAAACTATAGTTTTTACCCTACCGCTTTTATTACTTTATTCTATGGTAGAAAATATTAATATTTCATATTCTTTGACTAAAATTGCATCTAGATGGGAGAGATAAAATCAAAATCACCAAGATTCAAGAAGCCAAAATGGTTAAGGGTCAAACTTCCCGTTGGAGAGGAGTATAAGAAGGTAAGAAATATAGTCGATAAATATAAACTTCACACTATTTGTGAAAGTGGAAACTGTCCTAATATGGGAGAGTGTTGGGGAGCAGGAACAGCAACTTTTATGATATTAGGGAATGTGTGCACAAGGAGCTGTACCTTCTGTGCTGTCGCTACTGGTAGGCCACCGGAGTATGATGAGCTTGAGCCAACAAGAGTTGCAAAGGCTATAAAGAAGATGGGAGTAAAGCATGCTGTCATCACGTCTGTTAACAGAGACGAGTTAAAGGACAGGGGAGCGGAGATATGGTATCAGACTGTGTCACAGACTAAGAAGCTATCGCCAGAGACTACTATAGAGACTTTGATCCCAGACGTGAGAGGTAACTGGGAAGCTCTTTACAGGATGATAGACGCTGGACAAGAAATAGTATCCCATAATATTGAGACAGTGGAAAGGTTGTACAAAAGGGTGAGACCCCAGGCCAAGTATGAGAGGAGTCTTGAACAGATCAAAATAACTAAAGAGAGAGGCATGAGGACCAAGTCGGGTATAATGGTTGGTCTTGGTGAGAAAAAAGAGGAAGTTTTTAAGACCATGGATGACATGGTAGAGCATGGACTGCACATACTGACTGTCGGGCAGTACCTCCAGCCAACAAAAATGCATCTACAGGTAGATGATTTTATAAGTCCAGAAATTTTTGATATGTACAGAGAAGAGGGTCTAAAGAGAGGCCTTAAGTATGTAGAGTCAGGTCCGTTAGTGAGATCTTCATACCATGCTGAAAGACACGTAAATGTCCCAATTTAAAATTTTATTGTTTTTTATTTTTTCAAGCTTGACAGTAAGTGCTCAAGTAAATACTACCAATATTGAGATAGTAAGAGATAAGTGGGGAGTTCCACATATTTTTGGTAAGACTGATCGAGAGGTAGCGTACGGCCTGGCCTGGTCACACGCAGAAGATGACTTCTCTACAATTCAGAAAACTTTTCTTCCAGCTAAGGGAATGCTTGGGAGGTTAGAAGGAACAAGAGGCGCAGTCCTTGATTTTGCTGTCGAGTTACTCAAGTCAAGAGAAGTAGCTGAGAGGGAACTAAAGAATCTCCCACCAGAAGGATTAAGTGTAATCTATGGTTACCTAGAAGGTCTTAACGCGTACGCAGAAAAATTTCCAGATAAGATTTTAGTGAAAAATTCATTCCCTCTTAGTATTTACGACTACCTCACTGGACTTAATCTTATGCTTCATCTTTTCTCTGACACGGGAGATATTATAGGGCAATTGTTAAGTAACTCAATCGATCCAATAGATGAGATGTCAGGCGTAGATAATATAGGATCAAGTATTGGCTCTAATGGATTTGCTTTTAATAGTACTAAGACTGTAGACGCTAAAGCATACCTTAATATTAATACTCACCAGCCACTAGAGGGTCCCTTCTCATGGTATGAAGCTCACCTAGTAAGTGAAGAGGGGTGGAATATGCTTGGTGGATTATTTCCTGGTCTTCCATTACCTGTGATAGGAACAAATCAAAATTTAGGGTGGACACACACATATAACTACCCAGATATGAACGATGTATTTCAGCTTGTAATTAACCCCGAAAACAAGAGACAGTACATGTTAGACGGGAAGTGGAAAAATTTTGAAATTAAAGAGGTTAAGCTTAAGGTTAAATCATTACTTGGAATAAAATTTAATGTGAAGAGAGAAATCACTTGGTCTGCGTTTGGACCAGTTATAAAAAATAATAGAGGGCACTTTGCTTTCTTTTCTCAGTCATTAAATAATATTAGTGCGATAGAGCAGTGGCTAAAAATGAATAAGGCCTCTAACTTTAAAGAGTTCGAGGAGTCGCTTAAGTTATTAGGAATTCCACGTTTTAATATCGTATATGCTGACCGTGAAGATAATATCTTTTATATGAGTAATGCCCGATTATCCGTAAGAGATAACGCCATAAACTGGAGAAAATTAATTATTGGAGACACTTCTTCATTAATTTTAGATAAGTATCATCCCTATGAAGATCTGCCAAAACTTTTAAATCCTAATAGTGGGTACCTATTTAACACCAACAACTCTCCATTTAACTCTACCTCAGAGGAATATAATTTGGATGAGGATAGTTACCCGACTACATTTAGTTTTAGAGAGAAGGAGAACAACAGAAGTCACCGTTTTATGGAATTGATTTCAGATTATGATAGGGTAAGTTTCGACGACTTTAAAAAAATAAAATATGATCAGATATATCCCGACTCAATTCTCAACATAGGGAACTTAAATGATATATTCCAACTTGAGTTGGACGACGAATACCTAGACGATATCTTAAAATTAATTAAAGACTGGGACAGAGGAGGGGGATATGAGAATGTAGGTGCAGCACAGTGGAGTCTTTACTACAAGAATATGTTGAGCATCCTTTATGATAATAAAGTTGAGTTAACAGACTCAATTTCTATTGATCTCCACATTGAAGCTCTAAAAAAATCTAAAAGACACCTCATAAAATACTTTGGTAAGGTTGATGTAATGTTAGGAGAGTTGCAGAGACATGAAAGGGGAGGTGTCAACTTACCTGTCTCAGGTCTAATAGATATGATTGCCCCGACTTATGTAGTTAGGAACGATAAGGGTAGATTCAAATCAGTATCAGGGGAGTCTTATATCATGTTGGTAAAGTATTCAGGAGAAGATGTAGAGATAGAGACTGTACTTCCTTATGGAAACTCAAATAATAATAGGAGCCCACATTATACTGATCAGATGGATCTTTATGTAAATAAGAAGACAAAGAAAATGACTCTAGACAGAGAGAAGATATACGAGGGGGCGGTGAGAATTTATAATCCTAATTGATCAATTTTATTTTCTTTTTAAGCTTCTGAATTCTTCTAAATGACTCGTTAATTCTAAGTAATGAAATATCTCCATCTCTCACTCCTTCCTCAATAATAGATATAATTTCATTCGGCTCTACTCTGTCCTTATACAGCATGTTGTTTGAAAAAATTAACACGTCTACACCGGCACTTATAGCAAGAAAAATTGCTTCTTTAAGTCCGTAGTTCCTCATTATTGCTCCCATCTGCATATCATCTGAGAAGACTACCCCATCGTAATCAAGAAACTCTCTAAGAAGCTTATTGATACTTTTCTCAGATAGGGTTGCCGGGACTAAGCTCTCATCAATTTTATTGTTTACCACATGACTAGTCATAATTCCGCTGGCCTTGTCTTCAAGTATAAGTTTGTGATATGGAAAAAGCTCCTCCACGACCCAGGTGTTAGAGACGTCAGTAAATTCTTTATGTGTGTCAGTCTCAGAACTTCCATGTCCAGGAAAATGTTTGAGGACCGTTACGATATCATTTTCCTCATGAGCCTTTATAAAATTTCTAGAATGAAAAAAAACTTTGTCGCTTTCCCTGCCGAAACTTCTCTCGGCCTTATATATAAAGTTAGATGTATTTATTGCAAGGTCGACAACTGGAGCAAAATTTACATTTATCCCAAGTTCTTTAAGAAGGTCACTAGTAAGTTTTGCGTATTGATAGGTTGAATCTAAATTATTTATTTCTCCTAAGTACTTTGCTGATCTTGTCTGATGGAAACCGTACTTTGGTTTCAGCCTGTTAACTTTCCCCCCCTCCTCGTCTATTGCTATGAAGGATGGTATTTGCGAATTCCTTTGAATTTCATCAACCAAAATTTTAAGTTGGTTTTTGGACCGTTTCTTTGATATATTTTTCTCGAAGAGGATGACACCACCAAGGTGTGAATCGGAATAAGCATCTAGCATTGAATCAGCCTCTATTGCCTTCTGGACATCTTGAATGCCAAAAATCAACATCTGAGATATTTTAATTTTTAGTGAGTCGTACTGATTATCGCTCGAGTATCCTACGTTAAAAAACATAGAAGTCAAGAGAATAGAAAGAGATATGCGCTTAATATTTTTCATTTATTTCAATTATTTTTTTTATTAGATCGCTAAAATATTTTCCGTTATAAGGTCCATACCAGTTCATAGTGTAAGTTTCATAAGTGTTAATATCTTCCATATCGTACCACCTGTCGTCTGTCACATAACCGATATAGCCCCCATTAAAACTATTTATCATCAAATTTAAACTTTTATTTGAAATTGATTTTTCTATAGGCTCAACTAATTCACCCGAGAAATCACATGGAGTACCTACAACTAGCACATCTCCTATCCTTAAGAATGACAAATATTTTGGTGTGTCACCAACCAAAAAATTAAATAGCCATGGTCTCACAATAATTTGGGAGTTTATTTTAAACGACTGTTCTCTGAGCTCTATATCTACCCTTTCACTTCCTAGTTTTGTCTCGTATCTAACTCCTATCGACCTATAACCTTGGACAAGATGTCCATATAACCCATTAGCTATCTCGTTAACTTTTCTCTCACCTTTTTCTGCCCTTGTCCTAGGACTCATACTCCCGACGGCACCTGCGCCATACACAGCAAAGTCTATATCTCTAGTCTCTTCTAGAAGACTTATAACCTTCCCAGGGTAGTCTGCACTTATACTTTTCTGACTATGACCGTAACATGTAGCGTGAGCTGAATATGAGAAAATTGTTGCGTTTTTTTCATCATCTCTGTTTATTTTAATTACCCTCAAGAACGGGTCATACGTACCTAATGAGTCGCCTGCTAGCCTATTAGTTATGTAATTGGACGCGTATATTGCCCCAAAACCTATCTTTGCCTTCTCTAGGTCTTGCATAGCATTTTCTATAGATACCTTTGTCTTTTTAGTAATAAATTCAATGACTTTATCATTGTACTCCCCACCAAACAAATTTCCGGCTAATCCTTCCAGGTAACCTCCAATACTTGAGTGAGTGTGGCTGGCAGTAAAGAAAATGTTTTCACTTCTAATCCCTAAACCCTCAGCAATTTTTTCTCTGTCTAAGTTTGGGGGCACAATAAGAAGATCCATCGAGACATACGCAGACTTATTTATGCCATTATCAAATACTACAGATCTTACCCATATAGAGTCGTTAACTCCCTCATAATCTGCTCCCTTTCTTGCCCCGTACCCCGCCAGCGGTGTGCTAAATGATGGGACAAGGCTCTCTTTTGCCCAGCCGACCTTAATGGTGTCTCCTGCTATATTTTTTTCATAGTTTTTATATGACTTCTCTATATTTGAAATGGTAGATTTATAGTAGTCTGTTTCCTCTAGTGGAGTCCTGTCAAGGGGTTTTATGGTTATTAATATCAGAAAAATTATGGAAAGTATAGATACTGAATATTTATTAAACATTAAATTTCATATTAAATTTGACGAAACAATATTATAAAATTATGAAATACATCCTTACAATACTATCATTAATATTTATACTGTCTGCTCTTAAGCCTGTAATTCATATAGATAAAAAAGATAAAAAAACTATAGATTCACTGGTCTTTGGTATCGGTGAATGGCGAAATATCGGCCCTTTTAGAGGAGGAAGGTCTACTACTTCCACAGGCATAACTGGTGATGACCAAATATATTACATGGGAACAACAGGTGGTGGAGTTTGGAAGACAGAAGACGCTGGGCTCAGTTGGAATAATATTTCTGATGGATACTTTAAAACAGGATCTGTTGGTGCAGTATCTGTATCTGAGAGTGATAATAATATTGTAGTTGTTGGAATGGGGGAGTCACCAGTAAGAGGTGTCATGACATCTTCTGGAGATGGTGTTTACAAATCTACAGACGCTGGAGAGACTTGGGAACATGTAGGGCTAGAACACACAAAACATATTTCTCAGGTTAGAATTCATCCTACCAACCCAGATATTATGTATGTTTCTGCTCAGGGTAGCCCCTATTCTGACACAGAGGAGAGAGGTATATACAGGACATATGACGGAGGCAAGAACTGGGAGAGGGTTCTATTTGTTGACTCAAGTTCTGGTGCTAATGATTTAGCAATTGACTACACAAACCCCAGGGTTCTGTACGCAGCATTTTGGGATCACCAGAGGTTACCATGGTACGTGAGAAGTGGTGGAAAGGGTAGTGGTATTTGGAAGTCAGTAGACGGAGGAGATACCTGGAAAAAATTAACTGAAGGACTCCCAAACACTGTCATGGGAAAGATTGGAGTTACTGTTTCAAGGGCTAACCCAAAGCTTGTGTTCGCCATCATTGAATCAGAAGAAGGTGGGTTATATAGGTCAGATGACGGAGGAAACTCTTGGAGGCTAATAAATGATGAAAGAGTTCTCAGGACAAGGTCTTGGTATTACATGCATATATACGCTGACCCTTCAGATGAAAACATTGTTTACGTACTTAATGCTCCGATGATGAGGTCAATAGATGGAGGAAAAACTTTTTCATATATACAGGTTCCTCATGGTGATAACCACTACCTGTGGATCAACCCTAGTAATTCTGAGGTGATGATCAACTCTAATGATGGGGGGGCAAACATATCATTTAACTCTGGTAAGTCATGGTCTACCCAGAAAAATCAACCTACTGCCCAATTTTATAGGGTAAATGTAGATAACAGGTTCCCTTACTGGGTTTATGGTGGGCAGCAAGATAATTCTTCTGTTGCTATAAAAAGTAGCACCTTCAGTAATGGCATAAGCTGGAAAGATTGGATTGCAGGCGTTGGGGGTTGTGAGACAGCTTACGTCGCATTTGACCCAGATAATCCAGTCCTGATGTATGCTGGGTGTTATCAAGGGATAATTAACGAGTATAACCTAGAGTTAGATAATGCCAAAGATATAATGGCATACCCCTCAATGGGTCTTGGTGAGCCATCAGATGAGCAGAGGTATAGATTTAATTGGAATGCACCAATTTTAGTGTCAATGCATGATCCTAATATAATCTATCATGCCGCAAATAAATTATTAAAGACTAGTGACAGGGGTATAACCTGGGAAGAGATAAGCCCCGACCTCACAAGGAATAAGAAAGAGAACCTCGGGCCTGGAGGTGGGCCAATAACAAACGAAGGAGCTGGAGGTGAGGTGTATCATACTATTTACTATGTAGCAGAATCTCCTCATGACAGAAATACAATTTATGCAGGCGCAGATGATGGCCTTGTACACATAACAACTGATGGGGGACATTCTTGGTCTAATGTAACTCCAGATATGGAGGAGGGAATGATAAATGCAATCGAAGTATCTCCCCATGATCCTGCTACAGTTTATGTAGCATTTAACAGGTATAAATTTGATGACTTCAGACCATACGTGCTAAAGTCTACAGATTATGGTAAGTCATGGAAAGTATATAATGAGGGTATTGATAAAAATAGTTTTGTCAGAGTAGTAAGAGAAGACAATGAGATAGAGGGGCTACTATATGCTGGAACAGAGAGAGGTATATACATGTCCAGTAACGGTGGTGATAGTTGGGTCAAATGGCAAAGAAACCTACCAATAGTACCAATAACAGATTTAAAAGTTCATGGGAATGACCTTGTTGTGGCGACTCAGGGAAGAGGATTCTGGATATTTGATGACCTAACTCCAATGCACGAATTTAATGGCATTGAAGACACCAAAGGTGTCCATATGTTTGATGTAGAGGACAATCATAAAATATTATTTTCTGCAATGAGAAGACAAGGGCCTCTTGGTAAGAATCCGTACTATGGCACAGAGATAAAATACTTCATCAGAAATTTAGATGAGAAGGACTCTTTAGAACTTAATGTAGAAATCTCTAACGATAATGGAGAGGTCGTAAGGACGTTCTCTAGTGAGGGAAAATATAAAAGTAAGATGGTTGATCTGAAGCAAGGATACTCATCAATAAAATGGGGTGGAGATGTTGATGGTTTTATTCCCCCTAAAGGGGTAATGACACCGAGAGGCTCAGACGGATACATGGGTTCTTATAGGGTAGGCCCAGGAAAGTATTCAGTGAAGTTCACTTATGGGTCTTACGAGAAATTAAGTGAGTTCAACATCTTGCCAGACCCAAGGCAGTCAACTTCTGTTAGTGAGTTTGAGAGAAAGGAGAAGCTACTTATGGAGATTCATAAAGATATTTCAGATATCTATTCGAGTCTAACCAAGATGCAAGACGCTAGAAATCAACTCTCTGACCTAAGTAAAAGAGTAGATTCAGAAAAGTTTTCTGATATAATGGATTTAGCAGGAGAGACATCAAAGTTGATTGATGAGACTGAGTCACTTCTAATTTCTCCCAAGCAGAAAACTTTTCAGGACGTTATTAACTTCAGAAATCAACTTGATGCTCAGATGTTTGATCTCCTAAATACTGTTGATGGAAATGTTCCACCAATAACAAACGGAGAATTGTCTAGGTACAATGACTTAAACGGTAGATGGTTAGAAATTAAGAAAGGTTTTGATAAGGTTATAAATAACATTAGTCAAATAAATAATTTGATTATAGAAAATTCAGTTCCTTTTATATCAAAAGGTGAGTAATGAAATGACTAGGACTCTCATATATTTTCTGCTAATAATATTACCTTCTTTTTCTTACTCACAGAGTGTGAAGAAGGCGTATAAGTTATATGAGAAGGGTGAGATAATTAAGTTTAGAGAATCGCTGGAGAAAATGGATGAGAAAGCCATTGAGAGTACGGGTAAGTTTTATTTATATTCTCTCTTCTATCTGATAGATAATGAGATTAGAGATAATGTAGACTCATCTTTTATTTTTATAAAGAAATCAAAAGAATTTTATCCTAGGGCCACGGACAAGGAGATAGAGATCTTACAGGAGCTAAATATCACAAGAGAATCCTTAGATTCAGTTGTCAGTGTGATAGATTCCTTAGAATATAATTTTGTCTTAGATGAGAATAGTATCGAAGAATACACAAGGTACATGCGAGACCACGGCCCCTCTAAATTTTATGTCTCTGCAAGGGAGAATTGGCACAGTATAGAATTTAATAATTCGTCTCTGATTAATACTTGGATGTCTTACAAGAAGTTTATGGAATCATTTCCAGATTCAAGAGAATACAATAAGGCTATGTCTAGGTATGAGGAATTGATATTTCTAGATAAGACAGCAGACATGAGGCTTTCTTCTTACGAATTGTTCTTGGAAAATAATCCAACTACTCCTTACAGGGACTCAGTAGAATATATGATTCTAAAGTACTATAGTATTATAAATAGTTCGGATAATTATAAGAAGTTTATAAATAAATACCCAAAAAGCACGCACCAAAGATTAGCTGTCAATTTATTGTACCACTCTCTTAACAGAGATATCTCTGAAATATCTGATCTTCCTATAGCCAGGGGTTTGATTGACTCTCTTGAAATTATTTCTTCTAAGGATAAGCAAGAGATAATCGGTGTCTATGAAGATAAAGAGGTCTCATTTTCAGGTGTAGACGGGAAACTTCTTTTGCGAGGCATATCAAAAAATTTTGACAGTAAAGTGTTCTGCTCCTTTTCAGACTCAGACTTTTTTGTTGTAAAATCAGGAGAGAGTAGTGAGATCTTGAACAGGAACTTAGAGACATTCTATTCTCGTGACGATGTGAATCTTGTAGAAGATATTGGTATGGGTGTAATTAAGATATTCCATGGAGATGGGTTAGATATTATACACAAGTCTGGTCTGAAAATCTTATCAGGAGTTTATGATAATGTGTATCTGGTGGATAATAAATTTTTATTAGTAGAAGCTAACCAGAAATTTTCTCTCTTTACTTTTTTAGGTGACCCAATCTTCGACTATACTTTTACAGATGTCTTTCAGGAGGGTCCATTTTTAATTTTTGAGAATTCAGTCAATAAGTTATGCGTTGTCACCTCAAATAAAATTGAAGAAAAAATACTAGGCCTTGATAAAGTGATTGATTTCCCATTTGATGATTATGAGTATTTTGATTCTGAGCATATTCTCCTCTTCTCAGAAGACACTGAGCAACTTCTTGACTCTGAAATGAAAAACATTATATCTGCAGATAAACAAATAATCGATAAGTTTAATTTTGGATGGACATCTACCACAGACTTTGGGGTTAGAGTTATTAGCGAGAAATTGAATTTCCCCTTCTCCACCTTATTTGAATCTATAATAAACTCTTCTTCATATTTTATTGGGAAGAGAAATGATACGTGGGATGCGATTAACTTAGATCGCGTCAGTACTGTGATAGAAAATGCAGACAGTATATATGTCGTAACTGATTCTGCTCTATGGTACAGACAAGAAAATAAGGAAGCGCTTATATTTTCTAATCATAAAGAAATTATTTTGAAAGGTGATTACTCTTTTAAGGTCTTATCTCCAAGGTACGGATCAAAAAGTTACATTAAAATCTTTTCTGATGACGGAGACTATATACTTAGCCCATCTGGGAACAAGCTCCCATCTGCAGAGTATTACTATACTGTGCAAAGCGGAAATACGTTTAGTTTATTATCAAAAAAATTTAATATATCTCAGTCTGAGATCTTAAGGTTAAATAATAAAAGAAATAAGAAGTTATATATAGGCGAAAAAATTAAGGTAAGAGGCTATGTCCCAAGTGATGTGATATCTGACTCTCTCTTTCTTATTGAGTATAAAGGTAAGAAGGGGATTGCTGATATATATGGTAAAATAATTATTGAGCCAGAATATGACGGTATAACTAACCAGTCTGATAATGATATCATACTTATTAGGGACCAGATGTTTGGTAATTTTAATATTAGAACCAAAAAAATAATTACACCAAAGTATAGAACAATTTTAAAGCCGGTGGGTTTAAAATATTATGCTGCCTTAAATGAAAAATTTGGTTTGATATCAGGAGATGGAGAAGTTATATTGACAGAAGGGTATGACAGGATTAGTGATTGGAATGACTCCACAGTTCTAGTGAGTTATGATGGAGTCAATGGTCTTGTCGGCTTAGAAAGTAAGGAAATTATTTATGAGTTCGAAAGTTATGATTTTGTGGGAGATGATGAGGATGGGATTATTGAAGTTAAGGGGGAAGATGGTTTTGGAATATATTCAAAATTTTATGGTGAGTTGCTTAAGCCAGTGTATAACTCTATACAAAAAATTGAACTAAACAATAAAAATTATTTTCTTGCCAAAAGACAAATCCCAGAAGCTAAACTTCTTATTAATTTATTGGTTGATGTTAAGGGTGAGGTTTTGATAAATCAGGCACTAGATTTAAGTGACATTTCTCTGGTGGACTGTGACTTATAATTTTACTAGTTAATATCTAATATATACTTAGGCGCTCAATCCTTTTTTAAAAATCCTTTTTTTCTTTAGATTGTATTTTGCAATTTATACTATACCATGAAATACTATTTAACATTATTTATCTTTTTTTTCTCATTTTTAACATATAGCCAGTCCCCTCAAGGCTTTAACTACCAGGCAATTGTAAGAGATGCCTCCGGTAATATCAGGGCCAATCAAGGTGTGCAGTTTATTTTTGAGATACAAGACGTCACAGGAAATTCAGTATATACAGAATCTCATACAATAGTCACAAATAAGTATGGTCTGGCTGACGGGATAGTAATTGGAAAGGGATCTACCATAAACAATTTTGCAGCTATAGAATGGGGAAACGGATCTTTTTATGTTAACGTTAAAGTTGACGGAGTGGACATGGGCACTTCCCAGCTTATGAGCGTTCCTTACGCAATTTATGCACTTAAAGCAGGTTCTGGAGGAGGAGGAGGAGTTGACGGTGTTGGCATCGAGTCGACTGTTGATAATGGTGACGGGACATTTACTCTAAAATATACTGACGGAACAAGTTTTACTACGATTAATTTTACTGGACCAGATGGCTCTGATGGTAAGACAGTACTTAGCGGAGCATTTGACCCTATTTTTTCTGACGGTGTGGACGGAGATTTTTATATCAACACATCATCAAATAAGATATTTGGTCCTAAGAAGACTGGGTCAAGTCCTTCTGGATGGTCAACGGGTATATCTATAATTGGTGACAAGGGTGACAAGGGTGATTCAGGGGCTAAAGGAGATAAGGGTGACAAAGGGGATTCGGGTGTTGATGGAGTAGACGGTTCAGGAGGTTTCTTAAGTGGTGTCTCAGATCCTGGCATATCAGATGGAGTAGACGGAGATTTCTATATCAATACATCTACAAATAAAATATTTGGACCTAAAAATACTATTTCTAGCCCTAGTGGATGGTCTTCTGGAATATCATTAATAGGAGCTACGGGAGATAAGGGTGACGCTGGAGAAAAAGGGGACAAGGGAGATAAGGGTGACACGGGACCACAAGGATTAAAAGGCGACAAAGGTGACAAGGGGGATAAGGGAGATGATGGTTCAGGAGGATTTTTAAGTGGTACTTCAGATCCTACCTCATCTGATGGAGTGGACGGAGACTTTTTTATAAATAAATTTTCAAGTACAATATTTGGTCCTAAGGCAAGTGGCAACTGGCCTTCTGGAGTCTCTTTACTTGGAGCAACTGGAGCTATTGGAGCAACTGGAGCAACTGGAGCAACTGGAGCAACTGGAGCAAAAGGGGATAAAGGAGACAAAGGAGATAAAGGAGATGATGGTGATGATGGTGAAGATGGTTCGGGAGGGTTTTTAAGTGGTACTTCAGATCCTACCTCATCTGATGGAGTGGACGGAGACTTTTATATCAATACATCTACAAGTAAAATATTTGGCCCTAAGAAAGCTGGTTCCACTCCTTCCGGGTGGCCCACAGGAGTATCTTTAATAGGAGCAACGGGTGCCGATGGAGCAGATGCGGCTATAAGTTCAGGTACTGGTGTTACTGTCTCTTCTGGTGGAGAGGTTTCAATAGGACAGTCTGTAGGTACTTCAGATGACGTGACTTTTAACTCTGTCACCTCAAGCCTTACCGGAAATGTCACAGGTAACGTCACAGGAGACCTTACTGGTGATGTCACAGGAGACCTTACCGGAAACGTAACCGGAAACCTTACCGGAAACGTAACTGGAAACCTTACGGGAGACGTCACAGGCAATGTATCTGGGTCGGTCACTGGGTCAGTTTTATTTGCCACTCAAAATAATATCACGACTATGAAAGGATTAACTTCAATAGGTAAATCCGGAATAAATACTACTGTGAATGGTCCATTGGTGGCGTCAGAAGGTGTCACAGGTAATCTTACTGGAAACGTAACGGGTAACGTTACAGGAAATGTAACAGGAA
>CAYXSW010000010.1:0-48674 GCA_964467915.1 uncultured Marinoscillum sp. | reverse complement strand
ATTCCCCAACTGTAAAGAAATTATCTCCCTCTTTACCACCTCTTTCATATCTTCTTTTTCGAGATTTTGTAATATCTCTTGCTGTAAAGCTTATAGTTCCCTTTTTATTTTTGAAGATATCTTTTGATAGTCCTAAATCAATTCCGTATGAGGATAAGTTTTTACCTTGAGTTGATTCGGAAGGGCCACGATAGTCAAATGTAATTTGTCCTTCAAGTTTTTCATTAAACATTTTAATGTTGTTATTTAATCTAGTTCGCCAGCTATATGATTTAGCATAAAAGTTTTGATCATTGTAGTCACCTTCTGTCTCAGATTGGAAGAAATTAAAGGATCCTGTAGTTCTAAGCCATTTATTGTAATCGATTGAACCATTTAGCTCAATCCCATATGCATTTGTGAAGCCTAAATTAATTGGTTTGAATACTGAATATCCATTATCATTAACATCTAAAATTCTTTCTATGTTATCAGTTGTATATCTATAATAAGTTCCAACATAGAAATTCCCAGACTTAAATTCTTTTAAGAATCCTATTTCATAAGAATCAGTAATTTCAGGTTTAAGAAAAGGATTTCCTGTATATGTTGATCTGCTATCTCCTAATCTGTAGAATGGATTTAAATCCCAAAATCTAGGCCTTCTTAGTCTATTGCTATAGCTTAATTGAATAGATTCTTTATCAGAAAATTCATACGTTAAAAATGCTGTAGGAAAGAAATTAGAATATTTTAACTCTGTAAGTTCATTAGTTTCAGTTAACTCAGCAAAGAAATTTGTATCTTCAAATCTTAAACCAAGTTGGTAAGATAATTTTCCTGATTGATTTCCAATCTGGAAATAAAGAGCATTCACGTCTTGAAAGTATTCGTAAGAATTAGAGGGGGGTATTTTCCTCCATTCTTCAGATGATGTTCCATTATTAAAAAGTTGTTCAACTAAGTAGTTACTATTCATTTTATCATAGTCTCTCTTATACCCAATTTCTAATTTACCTTTATTCTCATTGAAAGGGTAGGTGTAGTCCACTCTTATATTTTGGTCATATCTGTCACCATTTTCTTTAGTTCTTTGCTCTAATATTCTATTAGTCCTAGGCAAAGTTTGCACATAAGTACCTTCATTATCACTTACATTACCGCTCCAAGAAAAATTTAGTTTAAGATTATGACCTGTTTTGGAGAAGTTTTTGGTATAGGATAAGTTATAATTGTTGTTATCAGAATCACTTGTGGAATTTTCAGATCTATTACTTGTTCCAATTTGAGTTCCTATAGAATTGTAATCAATATAATAATTATTATTGTCTCCATCCCGACTACTATTTCTTGTCCCAAAAGACAAATTAAAAATATTATTCTTGTTTGGGAAAAATGAAAATCCAAATCTTCCTCCAAATGATAGACTATTATTAACTGATTCTCTATCAATTCTTGATGAGTAGGTAGTATCAGATAAGAAAAAGTCTGAATTAGTGAATCCTCCTCCTTTGCTTTCTCTTTCACTCACATTTATACTTGCATTTACTGAGAATTTATTTTTTCTATAATTTAAACTTGTTGAAACTCCATTTTGAGTTGGAAAACCAGTATTAACGTTAACTGAGCCATTTAATCCTTTTAATCTGTCTTTTTTAAGAATTATATTCAAAATCCCAGCAGATCCCTCAGCGCTATATCTTGAAGATGGGTTTGTAATTATTTCAACCTTATCAATCTCATTTCCCTGAAGTTGTTTAAAAGCATTTGGCCCATCAAACCCCATCATACTTGCTGGTTTACCATCTATCAAAATTCTAACGCTCTGTGAACCTCTTAAACTTATATTACCTTCTATATCAAGGTCAAGAGAAGGTATATTCTCAAGAATTTCTTCAGCAGTACCACCCTTATTACTTAAGTCTTTACCTACATTAAACACTCGTTTATCTAATTTTAATTCTAAACTACTCTTCTCAGCTCTAACAGTCACTTCACTTAATGCTGTGGCGTCTGAATCTAAATAAATATTTTCTAAATCAACTTCTTGATTTTCTCTATCGAATGGTATTTTTATTTTTTTTGATGTGTATCCAACGTAAGCTATTTCTGCAAAAACACCTCTTCCAACATTTGTGCTTTTTCTTTCACTTCTGATTTTTTGCATCATTTTTTGAGGATTAATTTCAATTTTAAACTTCCCATTATCATCTGTGATTCCACCTGAGATAAGAATTGAATCTTCTGTAACTATAGAAATTGTTGCATAGGATAAGCCTTCATTAGAATCTGTGTCAATAAGTCTACCTTTTACTACCATATTTGACATTTGGAAACTTGAACCAGAATTTCTACTCCATTGAGACCTATCTTGAGATCGAGACCTATCTTGAGCTATAGATTGCTGATTTATTAAAAAAAAGAATAATAATAAGTACCTCATGAATTTCATTATTTGAATACTAGGAGATTTATACGCAATTAGATGTCAATAGTTGTAAAAACTTGCTTATTATGAAAATATGTTTAAAAGCATGAAAATAAATAATAATGTGCCTGAGCTTTGAAAAATTGTCATAACTGAAAAGTATTTTAAACCTTTTTTTAGGTTAAGATCTGTTTGTTTAGTTACAATCCAAAAGTAAGAGTCATTGACATGGGAAATCATCATTGAACCAGCTCCAATTGATAGAATAATCATTGATGTATCAAAGATGTTAAAATTAATTTCAGAAATGATTGGAAAAATAATAGAGCTAACTATTATCATAGAAGATGTACTTGAACCTTGACTAGTTTTAAATATAAAACTCAATATGTATGAAATTGTACATATGTATAAAATATTAGTCTCCTCTATGTTTACAAAGTTGGGAAGCAGATCGGATATATTTGAATTTTTAATAATATTTCCAAATGCAGCTCCCATTGATGTTAAAAGAATAATTGGTAAAAAATCTTTTATTGCTGACATAAATATTTTGTTTGTCTTAACTTTTTTATAGGGAATAAAAAATGATAATATTACACCTACTAAAAGTGCAAAGTTCGGGTTTCCAATAAATTTAATTGACCTATAAATTGTAGTTTCATTTATATTATCAAATAAATTTGAGATAGTATTTAAACTTATTAATAATAAGGGAATTAGAATACTTAAATAGGCCATTAATGATGCGTTATCTTCTGATTTTAATTTATTAATGATTTTAATTTTATTTTTTTTAATAAAATTTCTTGAGAATAAAAAGGCAATTAGTGATGATGGGATTGAGACAATAATTCCCAATACCATTATTGTTCCTATGTCATCTAAAACATTAAAATTGTTTATTGCAGCTATTGGACCAGGGGTAGGAGGGATTAATGTATGAGAAGAATAGAGACCACCAGATAATGATAAGTTTAGACTTGTTAGAGAAATAGAGCTTGATGAAGCTATAGATTTTGATATTCCATTAAGGATTAGAAATGCAGAATCACAAAATACAACTGTTCCAATAAATAGGCCAAGCATATTGATTGATAAAAGAGTTTGTCTCTGAAAATTATTTAGCAATAAATTCCCAAATTTTTCTATAGAGTCTGTTTCTTTAAGAAATTGTCCAATTATGCAGCTAAAAAAAATTATCAAACCAATATTTGTCATTGATGAAAAAAACCCCATTATTTGGAAATTTAAAATTTCTAATATTGTCATATTAAGAAATAACCCCAATATTGATGATCCAATAAAAAGACTAATTACTGGATTTAATTTTAATTTACTATTAAGGACTATTACAGCTAAAACTGATAATATTAGATGAAATAAAATTATCATTAATTTTTATTTAGAGAAAGCAGATACATTACCGCCATTCTAATTGCTACTCCATTTTCTACTTGATCTAAAATAATTGAATTTTTTGAATCTGCTACATCACTACTTATTTCGACACCCCTATTTATTGGGCCTGGATGCATAATTATAATGTTTTTATCAATGCTATTTAAAAGTTTTTTGTTGATTCCATAGTATAGACTGTACTCTCTAAGAGATGGGAAAAATTTATTATTTTGTCTTTCTAATTGTATCCTTAATACATTAGCGACATCACACCAATCTAATGCTTTTTTAATATTATTTTCAATTATAACATTTAGATTATTTATATGTTTTGGTATAAGTGTTGAAGGCCCACATAACATAACCTCAGCACCTAGCTTTTGTAGAGAGTAAATGTTTGATAATGCAACTCTTGAATGTAAGATATCTCCAATAATCGCAATCTTTTTCCCATTTACCTTACCAGTTTTTTCTCTAATTGTATATGAATCTAAGAGTGCTTGAGTAGGGTGTTCATGTGTGCCATCTCCAGCATTAATTACTGAAGCATCAATATTTTTAGATACAAAATGTGGAGCACCTGGATTGGGGTGTCTCATAACAATCATATCCACTTTCATAACTAAAATATTATTAATTGTATCTAATAAAGATTCACCTTTTTTTACAGAACTTACAGATGATGAAAAATTAATTATATCGGCAGAAAGTCTTTTTTGAGCTAACTCAAATGATAACTTTGTTCTTGTACTATTTTCAAAAAAAACATTAGCAATTGTAAGATGTCTTAACGAAGGAACTTTTTTAATCGGTCTAGATAGTACTTCTTTAAATTTATCCGCAGTCTCAAAAATTAAATTAATTTCATCTAAAGATAAATTTTTAATTCCTAAAAGATCTTTTGATTTTAATCTATTCATTTGATATCCATATATTATCTTCTTCAAAACCTTGTTCAACTAAATTTACTTCTATCTTATCCGAGGTAATTGTATTTACTTTTATTCCACAATATGTTGGTTCAACAGGAATATCTCTACTGTATTTTCTGTCAACTAAAACTAATAGTTCCACTTTTTTTGGTCTTCCGAAATTCATTATTCCTTCCATTGCTGATCTTACTGTTCTTCCTGTAAAAAGGACATCATCAATAATTACAACTTCTTTTTCATCAACTAAAAATGGGATAAGTGTTTCTTTTGCTTTAGGAATTTCTTTAGATCTGAAATCATCTCTATAAAATGTTGTGTCAAGAACTCCTGAAGTTACTTCTTTTCCTAAAATTTTATTAAGATTTTTTTCAATTCTATTTAAGAAATAAATTCCTCTAGGTTGAAGTCCTATTAGAACTGTATTTTCAAAATTCTTATGTTTTTCTATTAACTGATGACAAAGGCGGTTTATTGTAATATCGAGTCTTTTTTTATTAAACAATCGAGATTTGTTTGTCATTTATTTACAAATATAAATTCATTTTCACAATTAGTTTAATTCTTATTCCTAATTTCAAAATTTGTTATAAAAAAAACTCTTTTATTTTTTTTTTCTCCTTCTTTTTTATTTCTAATTCTTTGTACACCTATAGTGTAATAATTATTTGAATACCAATGAAATGTTCCTTCGGGATTTGTCTCTGTACTTATCATTATATCTTCATCACTTACCAAATCCAAATCTATTTTAACTGTTTCATTCTCTTTTATACTATAAAATGAATACTTTGTGAATGATATCTCCCCCTTATTTGTGTAAAAGCTAAAAAGGTCATTCTCATTTAAGATATAATTATTATAAGGTTTATTATAAAATGTTTTAAAACTATTCATTTTTGAAATAGTATTCCAAATTAATTCTCCTTTGAGGTCATACTTCATAAAAAAATTTATGTCGTGAGAATAGCCCCCAAAATTTGGATTAATTTTTCTGTCGTATGTTCCTGAATATGTATTATAGAATGGTATATATGAGTAATTGCTAAAACCATCATTATTATAATTCGCTTTAATACTTTCAATGGAAAAATTTAAATTATTATTTTCTAGAAAAATAGTATCAACGTATAACTCATAACCTAATTTAATTTTTGAGATTTTGTTACTATTTAGTTTTTTAATAATATTTTTCTCATTAGACATAAAATTAACTACTGAATTTATCTCTAGGAAATATATTCTACTACTTACTAATAGTGAATCGAATTTAAATTTATCAAATTGAATTCCTATTGCTTCATTAGAGTTTTTATTTCCAAATAAAGAAATTGAATAGGAAATATTATCTATATCTAAAATTTTAGTGTCGACTATTGAGTGCTCTTTAGAGTTAATAAGAAAAGTGTTTATTTTTTCACCATCCAAGTTATAGACCTCTCTTTCTATATTTTTGAAATTATATTTGTTTCTTTCTGAAGTTAAAACATAAAAAAGGTTAGAATAAAGTTTGTTTATTTTTAAAATATTTTTTTCCTGATACATATACTCATAAATATTAAATAGTTGATTTTTTTTAAGGTTATAAATACTTAAAAGGTTCTTTCCGTTTTTCATTTTACTACTAAATACTATTTTGTCTTCGAATGTTAAAATATTAGTAATTTGCAGGCTTAATGGAAATTTAATTTCTTTTATTATAATAGAGTTTGTTAATGGAGAATAGTTAATGATTAGATATATTTTTTCGTTTGAATAATTTTTTTTGAATAACAATTTAAAACTAGATTTTTCAGAAATAATTTTAAACAAAGAAAATGATCTATCAAGCTCAATGGTGGTGTCTTTAACATGTTCTAGAGACCTATTATAGGTGTTTATTTTCCAATTTAATTTTTTTCCTGTCTCCTGATCTTGAATTAAAATTAAATTATCCTCATTTGAACTTGTCCAAAAATTTCTGTCTAAATATTCTATTTCAAATTCAATTCTTTTTTTTTGGTAGATAATACTTTCTAAATTGCTTTGAGATTTTATATTTGGAATAGGTGAAATAAATACAATTAGTAAAGTGAAAATTTTAATTATTAGATTTTCTTCAATGGGAGACGTTGTCTTAACTACTCCTGTACCTAGAATTTTAAAAAAAAGATTTCCTAAATCAGTAATACACTTCATAACCAAGGATGAATATAGTTACATTTATAATAACAATATTAATATTGACAAGGTTATAAGTTTTAAAAATAATCTTTTAGAAATATTATATAATCTTAAAGATGAAAAGTATGATTTAATAATTGATCTTCATAATAATTTAAGGTCTAATTTTTTAAAACTTTTTTTATTTAAAACCTCAATTACATATAATAAAGATTTTATTAGGAGGTGGTTGCTTACTAACTTAAAAATTAATTTTAAGATTAAACATATTGCTATTTCATATATTGAAACTCTACTAAAAATTAATGTTTATGATGACGGAGAGGGGTTAGATTTTTATTTTAGTAAAAAAGGTGAAAATATCAAGTTACCACCTTCATTTAAGATGGGATTTACTGTGGTTATTGTTGGAGCTAAACATAAAACAAAAAGACTAACTGATAATAAATTGATTGAACTTTGTGACAAAATAAATTGCCCTATTATATTAATTGGAGGTAAAAATGAAGTCTCAACATCTAATAAAATTGAAAATTTTTTTAAATATTCAGATACTAACTTCAGAGATAAACTAAATAAAAAAACTTTAATTTATAATTTATGTGGAAAACTTAATATTGAGGAATCTGCTTATATAATTAATTTATCTGATAAAGTTTATTCTCATGATACTGGTATGTTGCATATTGCTTCTGCTTTAAAAAAGAAAATTATATCGATTTTAGGCTGTACTCATTCTGATTTAGGTTTTTATCCTTTTAGATCTAAATTTTCAGTTATTGAAAATAAAAACTTATCATGTAGACCTTGTACTAAAATCGGATATTCTAAATGTCCAGCAGGTCATTTTAAATGTATGAAAGACATAAAACTTGAGGTAGTAAGTTAAAATGAAAACATTAATTCTTTTAAGGCACTCAAAATCAAGTTGGGATAATCTTAACCTCTCAGATTTTGACAGGCCTTTAAATAATAGGGGCAATAGAGATGCAGATATGATGTCTATAAAGCTTTCTGCAGAATTAAATAAAGTAGACATGATGATTTCAAGTTCATCTGTAAGAACTAAATTAACTTCTGATTATTTTAAAAGTAAAATAAAATTTAAAAATGAATTATTTACTGATGAATTATACCATGCCTCTTCTAAAAGAATCATGTCTATACTTGAGAAAGTAAAGCCTAATATTAATTCTTTATTAATATTAGGTCATAATCCAGGATTAACAGAAATGGTTAATTGTTTAACAAATCATAAATTATATAATTTGCCGACAACTGGTGTAGTGATAATAAAATTTAATATTAAGCTATGGAGTCGAATTTCACAAGGAAATTATAAAGGTGAAATTGAATGGATGAAGTTTCCTAAAAACTATAAATCATAAAATATATTCACTAAGATCTTTATTTTCTGTGATTGAATTTAGTTTTTCACCCACCATTTTCTTTGTAATTACAATTTTAGCATTAGGTCCAATTTTTTCTGGTATGTCAAAAAGTATTTCATTTAATAATTTACTCATTACAGTGTGCAGTCTTCTAGCTCCGATATTTTCAATTTCTGAATTTATAACAAATGCTTTGTGGGAAATTTCTTTTAAAGCATCCTCATTAAAAATTATTTCAACATTTTCAGATTTTATTAATGCCTTATATTGTTTTGTTAAAGAATTCTTTGGTTCACATAATATTTTAAGGAAATCTTCCTGAGTTAATGTATCTAATTCTACCCTAATAGGAAATCTTCCCTGAAGCTCAGGAATTAAATCAGATGGCTTTGATAAATGAAATGCGCCTGCTGCTATAAAAAGAATATGATCGGTCTTAATAACACCATATTTAGTTGTAACTGATGTTCCTTCAACAATAGGAAGTAAATCTCTTTGTACACCTTCTCTACTTACATCTGGACCGCTACTTTTATTCGAGTTTCCACTTATCTTATCGATTTCATCTATGAATATGATTCCTGTATTTTCTGCTTTTTCAATAGCTTCTTCTTTTACTTCATCCATGTCAATAAGTTTTGAAACTTCTGACTCCAAGAGTATTTTCTTAGCTTCTCCAATAGTAACTTTTCTCTTCTTATTTCTTTTTGGCATCATATTACTAATCATGTCTTGAAGATTTATCATTGATGATTCATCCATCATTCCTCCTCCTACCATTCCAATTCCTGAATTAGATGGTTTTTGAATCATTATTTCAATTTTTCTATCATCTAATTCGCCACTTTTAATTTTTTCCTTGAATTTATCTCTGGTTTTTTCATTAATTTCTTTATCATCATTATTACTTTTCTTTTCTAAACTCAAGTTAATATTAGATTGAACTTTATTTAGGGGAGGAATTAATACATCTAAAATTATTTTATTAACACTTTCTTTAGCTCTTAGCTTAACCTCTTCTTTCTTAAGAGTTTTAACTAGGCTTACAGATTGTTCAACTAGGTCTCTGACCATACTTTCAACATCTCTACCAACATAACCTACTTCAGTAAACTTTGAAGCTTCTACTTTAGTGAACGGAGCGTCTGATAATTTAGCTAGTCTTCTAGCTATTTCTGTTTTCCCAACTCCAGTTGCACCTATCATTAATATATTATTTGGAATAATTTCATTTTTAATTTCATCTTTAACATTTAATCTTCTCCATCTATTTCTTAGAGCAATTGCAACATTTCTTTTAGCATCTCCTTGTCCAATTATATATTTGTCTAGTTCGTTGACTATTTGTTGAGGGGTCATATTTTTAATTGTTTCCATATTTCAAATTTAATTTTTTTTCAGATTATAATTAATTGAGATATTATTTGAATTAGTTATAGAATTCAAAATTAATCTAGAATAATTAAAATTAATTCTTTTTAATGTTAATTCTATCCCATATGAAATCCCTCTTAATTTTTCGCTTTTTAGTTTAAAATTCTTATTATTTCTATGATTATACCCAACCAAAATATTAAAATACTTTGAAAGCAAAATTTCAATTCCTAAAGAAATGTTTTGACTTATAAAATTATTTTTTTGTGGTTGATAGAATGTAAATGAAAACCTTAAAGGCATATATTCAGGTTTAAAAGTTATTCCAAGTTTAATATTTGATGGTAAATCAATATGATTTTCTGAAAACAAAAACCCGTAATTTGATAACACGATGGCCATACTTAAATCATTTAAATTTCTTGGAATATAAATCATCCCAACGTCTATTAGAAATCCAGAATATGATTCATCATATAGTTTTGAATTAAAATATTTTAGGTTTGTACCTATTGAAAGATTTGATATATCATAAGATTTACTAAAATTTATTAAATATTCTTTAGGAAAAAAATCTCCTGTATAATTACCCTGGTTGTCAAAGCCTCTAAATTTTCCATGTGAAAAATATTTAATGCCAACGCCAAATTTTCCCAAATAATTTATGCTATCAGAATATAGTATACTTGATGAATTTATATCTAAAATATATTTTAGATAATTTATGGAGATCTTTTTTTCACCAAGTAATGAGGGATTTAAAAAAAAATAAGAATTTTTATCGTACGATGAAATATTATTTCCACCTAATGCATTAATTTTTGAATCATCATGAATTTCTAAAAATTCTAAATTCTGTTCTTGAGAATATGAACTATAAAAAGATAATATTAAAACAAAAAGGGACCATAGTTGGAATATATATTTCAACTTATCATAAAAATAATTTATAAATATCATTTAGTATAACATATGACATTAAACCAAGTAATATAATAACTCCAAATCTTGTTGAATATTCTAAAAACTTTTCAGTTGGTTTATTTCCAGATACCATTTCATATAATATAAATGTAGCATGACCTCCATCAAGAGCAGGAATAGGTAATAAATTCATAAATGCTAAAACCATAGAAAGTAACCCAACAATTCTCCAAAAATTTCCCCAATCCCATTCTGAGCCAAATATCTGTGCAATACCGATAGGTCCACTTAAATTTTTTGATGGATCAATGTCACCAGAAAACATTTTACCAAAAGCTCTTATGTTCAGGAAGACAATACCAAATGCTTTTTGGGTACCAAGCACAAATGATTCTGATAAATTATATTTTTTTTCACTGAATAATAAGGGTTCATTTAAAGCTAATATTCCAATGGTTGCATTTTTTGATATTTCAACAACTTTTTCAAAAAATTTCCCTTCTCTTTCTATAGTTACTTGAATAATAGAGCTTTTATTTTTTTCCAATATTAATTTAAGCTCATATAGATCAACAATATAATTTTCTTCAGCTTTTATTATCCTATCACCCTTCATAATTCCAGCTTTAAGTGCATTATTATATACACTATCAACTAAAAAAGGTGTTCTTGCTTTTAAAAATGAAGATAAAGCTTCCCTATTATTCATTTTATTAATGAAATTATCAGGTATTTTTATATCTAATTCTTGACCCTCTCTCTCAACTCTAAAAGTTGTGTTATCGTCAAAAAATAAATTTGGGTTAAACAATTCAGCATCTCTTTCCCAATCTTTTCCATTAATAAATAAAATTTTATCACCAGTAACAAATCCTGCTTCTTTTCCTAATTCTAGAGCTAAAACTCCATTTTTATTTATTTCGTTTTTTGATAAATATATATCTCCGTTATAAAATGTTATTAAAGTGAAAATTATTAATCCAGTAATTACATTAAATATTATTCCGCCTAACATTACAATTAATCTTTGCCATGCAGGTTTAGATCTAAATTCCCATTCTTCAGGTTTCTTTTTTAGATGAGAAGTATCCATGGATTCATCAATTATACCAGAAATTTTTACAAATCCACCCAAAGGTATTGACCCTAATCCATATTCAGTTCCTTTGTACATGTAGCTAAAAATTTTAGGAGGGAAACCAATAAAATATTTTTCAACTTTCATTCCGAAAAGTTTAGCTGCAATTAGATGTCCAAATTCATGTATTCCCACAATAATTGATAGTGCTAGAATCATTTGAGCTGCCATTATAATTCCGTCCATGTCTATAAAGATTTAATTTTTTTATATATAAAACTTCTTGTCTTTAAATCTGTATCAATTAATTGTTCCAGATTTGGAGTCGCAATATATGATATTTTATTTAAAGATTCTTCAATTAATTTTGTCATATCTAGATATTGAATTTTGTCTTTAAGGAAAGCTTCAACTACAACTTCATTAGATGCATTAAGTATGCAAGGGCTATTTCCTCCTTTTTCACCGGCTTGAAAAGCAAGTTTTAAATTATTGAATGTTTCTAAACATGGTTTTTCAAAGGTTAAACTATTATTTTCTAAAAAATCAAATCTTTTAAAAGTATTTCGTAATCTATCTGGATATCCTAATGCGAACTGAATAGGTAATTTCATGTCTGGGACACCTAATTGTGCTTTAATTGACCCATCATTAAATTCAACCATAGAATGAATTATAGATTGAGGATGAATTACAACTTCTATTAAATTAATATCTAAATTAAATAAATATTTTGCTTCTATAACTTCTAAACCTTTGTTCATTAAAGTTGAGGAGTCAATACTAATTTTATTTCCCATATCCCAATTAGGGTGGTTTAGAGCATCTTCTTTTTTTATATATTTAAGATCATCAATTTGTTTTCCTCTGAATGGTCCTCCAGATGCTGTCAAAATAATTTTGTCAATATTTTTTTGTTTTTCACCTAATAAACACTGATATATGGCTGAGTGTTCAGAATCTACTGGGTATATATTAACATTGTTATTTTCACATAATCTTGTAATAATATCCCCAGCCATAACTAGAGTTTCTTTATTAGCTAGTGCGATATTTATTTTATTCTTAATTGCATTTATGGTAGGGACCAATCCAGATTTTCCAACAAGAGCAGTTAACACAATATCTGGTTTGGAATATTTAAAAAAATTGTTTAATGCATTTTGTCCATATAGAATATCAATTTTTTCTTTTTTTAAATTTTTTTCTAAAATTTTGGATCTACTTTTATCTCCAAATATTATTGTTTTTGGCTTAAACTTTTTAGCCTGTTCTGATAATAAATTTAAATTAGAATATGCGGATAATAATTCAACTTTGAATTCATTCTTTAGGTGTGATATGACTTCTAAAGTTTGTGTCCCAATAGAACCTGTAGAACCTAGAATAGCTACTTTTTTCACCTATTTTATATTTAGTATACTTGTAATTAATTCTCTATCATTTGAGATTCTAGGAACCTTATTTTGGCCGCCGAGTTTTCCAATTGATTTCATAAAATTAATAAATGATTTCTTTTTCATAACTTTAATTTTAAGAGTAGCCAAAACACCATCTTGTATCAAGTCTTTATAATAAGGATTTAGATTTTGTAAATTCTTATCTATTTCTTTTTCAAATAGGGTTAGATTATTAGGTGTTTTCTTAAATTCAATTAGCCACTCATGATGAGATTTTCCCTTACTATTAACTATTTTAGGTCCAACTGTGTATTCTACAATCTCAATTTTTTTAAATTTTTTACAAGCTCTGTTAAGAGCTTCGTCTACTTCTTCGATAATTACGTGTTCACCAAAAGTTGAGAGATAATGTTTTGTTCTACCAGTAACTTTGATTTTTAGTGGATTTAGACATGTAAATTTTATTGTATCACCAATAGAATAAGACCATAATCCAGCATTTGTGGAAATAATCATAGCATAATTTTTATCTATCTCAACATCACCAACAGTTACTCTTTTTGGGTTTCTTTTATCTAATTCATCTAATTCTATAAATTCATAAAAAATTCCCGAATTAATTTGAAGAATTAAGTCATGGCTTTCTATAGAGTTTTGATAAGCAAAGAAACCTTCCGATGCAGGGAAAGTTTCTAATGTGTCTATCTCTTTACCTATGGAATTGAATAAATTATTTTTGTATGGATCAAAATTAACACCGCCATGACATATGAGTTGTAAATTGGGGAAGATATCTTTTATTTTTTTTCCTGTTTTATTTTCTAAAACATCAAAATACATTTGTATCCAAGGAGGTATTCCACCAAGGACTCTAAGATCTTGACCAATAGTTTCATCTGCAATTTTATCAATTTTCTTTTCCCAGTTTCTAATCATATTAGTCTTTTTTGATGGCAAAGTCATTGTCTTAAAATATAAAGGCTTATGATAATTCACTATTCCAGATAGCCTTCCGATTTTAATATTATTTTTAGACTTAAGCTTTGGAGATCCAGTTATAAACATAACCTTTCCCTTTAGAGCATTTAACTTATTTTTATTTATCAAATAGTTTACCAGTAAATAGCTGGCTGAATTTATTTGATTTTTAAGAGATTCTTTAGAAAGAGGAATATATTTAACTCCTGATGTTGTTCCAGAAGTTTTTGCAAAGTAAAGTGGTCTTCCAGGCCATAGCACATCACCTTTCCCTTTTATAATTTTATCTATGTATTTTTTTATTCCTTCATAATCTCGAATAGGAACATTTTTTTTAAATTCATCATAATTACTGATATTTTTAAAATTGTGATCTATACCAAAAACTGTTTTTGATGATTTTTCTATTAATTTATTTAAAAGAGTTTTTTGTATATAATCAGCTTTTTTCTGATTTATATTCTGGATGGAATAAGATTTGTCAAAGGACTTGAATATTCTTAAAAGAAAAATTATCAATTTTGAAAACATAATTTTGCATTTCAAATATGCAAAAAATATAAATAATTTTATTTAGTAATTAACGAATAGATATTCTTCTATTGATTTCATTTATGTTTTTCTTAAAAATGGAGTCAGTATCAATCATATCATTTACTGATTGTACTGCATGAATAACAGTACTGTGATCTCGTCCACCAAAATGAAATCCAATAGATTTTAAAGAGTTATTAGTAAAATCTTTTGAAAAGTACATTGCAACCTGTCTAGCTATTACTATCTCTTTTTTTCTAGCCTTATCTTTCATTTCCTCTACACTTATATGAAAATACTTGGAAACAACATCTTGTATATACTTTATGTCAACCTCCTTTTTTGTATCCTTAACAATTTTATTGATAACGGATTTAGCTAAATCTAAATCAATTTTCTTCTTTGTTATTGTTGAATGTGCTAATAAAGAAATTAATACCCCTTCAAGTTCTCTAATATTAGTGTCAACCTGAAAAGCAATAAATTCTACTATTTCCTTTTCTATAGAGATTCCCTCCTTCTTAATTTTATGGTTTAGTATATCTAACCTTGTTTCATAATCAGGCTTTTCAAGTTCAATGGTTAATCCTGATTTAAATCTACTTATTAGCCTATTAGCTAGTCCATCTAGATTTACAGGTGATTTGTCAGCAGCCAGTATAATTTGTCTTCTATTTAGATTTAATTGATTGAAAATATGAAAAAAGACCTCTTGAGTTTTGATTTTTCCTTTGAAGAATTGTACATCATCAATTATTAAACATTCAATATTTGAGTAAAAATTTGTGAATTCTTTTAGCTTGTTCTCTTTTAGTGCATCTACAAATTGATTAGCAAATTTTTCTGATGTGATATAATAAACTGATAAGTCACTTTTATTTGATATTTTATTACCAATTGATTGTAAAAGGTGAGTTTTACCAAGACCAACTCCTCCATATATCATAAGAGGGTTAAATGGATTATCCCCAGGATTCTTTGATATTCTTTTTCCTGCTGCTTTAGCAACACTATTGCATTTCCCAGAAATAAAAGATTTGAAGTTAAATTTTTTGTTAAGATTGTCGAATTTAGATTTTTTTTCTTTTTCTCTTGATTTAATTTCAATTACTTCTTTTTTATCAAAATTGGTTTTTTCATCTTTTGAAATTTCGTATTCAATTTTACACTCTTTTCCAAGAACTTTTACAATCACCTCATTTAATAAATCTATATAATGTTCTTCTATCCATTCATAAAAAAACTTATTAGGCACTCGAAGTGTAAGAACTTTATTTTTGAATTTTATTGATTTAATTGGCTTAAACCATGTAATATAGCTCTGAATACTTATCTTACTTTTAATTAAAGACAAACAGTTTTCCCAATGCTTATTTTGCATTAATTTAGAATTTGTGGTTTATATAAAATTGCTATTTGTTAAATAGGGACTCAAATATTAGTCATTTTTATTAATTAAAAAAATATTTTTAACTATTGACTTTTTAAAATATTGAAATATTTAATAATTTAAGACATTATTATTTAAAAATCTTCGAAAAGTACAATAAGTTTTTTTTCTAGTATTAAGGAATTAAATTTGTTTTTCATTTTAAAAAAATGTGGCTAGACTCTACACTTATTTCTATTGAAAAAGAAACAGAGATTACATGGAAATTTGTAATAAAGGTTCACTCTGATTTTGATTATAATCCCGGTCAATTTGTCCAGATTAAGGTTAATGATCTTATAAGAAGTTATTCTATTTCATCCTATGGTTTAGATGATAATATTTTTGAGCTAATAATAGGTAGGATTAATGGTGGGAAAATGACTAAATATTTATTTGAGAATGCAAAAAAAGGAGACAATATTGAGATTAAAGGTCCATTAGGTAAATTCATTTTACCGGAAATTATCACGGGAGATATTTTATTTGTGTGTACTGGAACGGGTATTGCACCTTTCAGAAGTATACTTCAGAGCATAATTGATAAAAAAATTAATCATAATAATATTTATTTGATTTCTGGTACTAGAGTAAAGAAAGACATTTTATATTTTGACGAGATGAAAAATTTTGAAAATTTGATAGAGGGATACAAATACATTCCTGTCCTGTCAAGAGAAAAATGGGAAGGTGAATCAGGTTATGTTCATGATCAATACTTAGATTTAATTAAAAATAATAAACTTCAGGACCCAATATTTTATTTATGTGGGTGGAGGGATATGATAAAACAGGCTAGAGGTAACCTTAAAGAACTTGGATTTGATTCTAAAAAAATAAAATTAGAAATTTACGGATGAAATATAAAATTAAACATGAATGTGGTATTGCATTCATTCGTCTTCGTAAACCACTTCAATATTTCATAGATAAGTATGGGACTCCCTCTTATGCAATAAATAAAATGTTTTTGATGATGCATAAACAAAGAAATAGAGGACAAGATGGGGCTGGTTTAGCTTGTCTTAAATTAGACACAAAACCTGGAAAAAGATATATAAGTAGATACCGTTCAATAAAAAAAGATTCTATTCAAGATATATTTAATAAAGTCAATAAAAAATTTATAAAGGCAAAAGAAAACCCGAGTTATCAATTAAATGAAGATTGGGTTAAAGAGAATATTGCCTTTACAGGTGAACAGTGTCTTGGTCATCTTAGATATGGTACTTTTGGAGGTAATTCAATAGAAAATTGTGCTCCTACTTTAAGACAAAATAATTGGAGATCAAAAAATTTAATTTTTGCTGGAAATTTTAATATGACTAATCTGGATGAGCTATTTAATGTTTTGGTAGACCTAGGACAAAGCCCAAAAGAAAAATCAGATACAGTAACAATTTTGGAGAAAGTAGGACATTTTTTAGATGAAGAGAATAATAGAATTTATAATAAATATTCTGATAATCTATCCAAGAAAGAAATTTCAAAAAAAATTGAAGAAGAAATAAATGTTAATAATATTTTAAAAAATTCATTTAAAGATTTTGATGGAGGATACGCATTGGCAGGTATGATAGGTCATGGTTCATCTTTCATAGCTAGAGATCCAAATGGAATTAGACCATTATATTATCATATTAATGATGAGGTTATTGTAGCCACTAGTGAAAGACCACCCATAAAAACTGCTTTTGGTTGTAGTTTTGATGAAATTAAAGAAGTTGAGAGAGGACATACACTAATAGTTAATAAAGATGCAAGTTATTCTATTGAAAAATTTGTAGATCAAAAAGAAGAAAGAGCATGTTCTTTTGAAAGAATATATTTTTCAAGAGGTAATGATCCGGAAATTTATGAGGAGAGAAAGAAATTAGGTAAGTTACTAATTCCTCAAATACTAACTTCAATTGATAATGATCTAAAGAATACAATTTTCTCATATATACCAAACACATCAGAAACTTGCTTCTATGGAATGATAGATGGCTTAAAAAATCATATTAATTTATTGAAAAATGATGTTTTTTTAAAGAATAAATCATATAGTGGCTCCAAGAAAGATCTTATTTCTTTAAAAGTTAGAATGGAAAAATTAGTAAGTAAAGATGTTAAGATGAGAACTTTTATTACTGATGATAATAATCGAAATGAATTAGTTTCAAACGTTTACGATACCACAAGTGGAGTTGTAAAACCAAAAAAAGATACGATTGTAATAATTGATGATTCTATTGTCAGGGGAACAACTCTAGAAAAAAGCATATTGACATTGCTCTCATCTCTTCATGCTAAAAAAGTAATTTTTGTTTCTTCCTCTCCACAGATAAGATACCCAGACTGTTATGGTATTGATATGAGTAAGATGCATCAATTCGTTGCTTTTAGGGGTCTTATAAGACTTTTGAAAATTCATAAAGCTGATAAAAAGATTGAAGAAATTTACAGGAAGTGTAAAGAAAGTATATCATCGAAGAAAGCTAAAAATCATGTGAAAGAATTATATGATATGTTTTCCTATGAAGAGTTATCAGAATCAATATCAGAAATTGTTAAGCCAAAAGACTTTAACTCTAACCTTGAAATTATTTATCAAAAAATTGATGATTTGAATAAAGCTTGTCCTAAGAATTTAGGAGACTGGTATTTTACTGGTAATTACCCTACTTATGGGGGTAATAAAGTGGCGAATAGAGCATTTATGAACTATTGCGATGGGGTTAAAGGAAGAGCTTATTAAACAGAAAAACTTTCACCACATCCGCAAGTCCTTGTAGCATTTGGATTTTTAAATTGAAATCCTCTCCCATTTAAACCATCACTAAAATCTAATTCCGTCCCAAGTACGTAAAATAAACTTTTTTTATCAACTATAATTTTCATTCCATTATCTTCAAAAGATTCATCCTTATCAGATATTTGATTATCAAAATTTAAATCATAAAGCAAACCAGAGCATCCACCTCCTTTAACTTTAACTCTAACGTTATGGTCTAGTGAATGATTTTCTGATTCTCTTAATTCTTTAAGTTTTTTTGCAGCCTTGTCAGTAATTTTAATCATATTGTTTAATTGTTTACAAAATTAAATATTAAAATATATTTTTTATAATAAATCAATATGAATAGAACTGATTTAGATAAAATAGGAGAATTTGGAATAATAGATAGGATTAATTCTAAATTCAAAAATAAAAGAAATTCATCTATAGTTGGAATTGGTGATGATGCAGCTATTATAAATTCTAATAAAGATAACTTAATAATAGCATCAGATATGCTGATAGAGGGTATTCACTTTGATTTATCGTATACCCCACTAAAACATTTAGGATATAAGTCAGTAGTTGTTAATCTATCTGATATATACTCAATGAACACTTATCCTTCTCAAATTCTTCTAAATATTGCTATGAGTAATAAATTTTCTATGGAGGCTTTAGATGAGTTTTATGATGGAGTTAAATATGCATGTGATGATTACAAAATTGATTTGGTAGGAGGAGATACAACTTCATCTACATCAGGATTAATAATTTCAGGTACTGCTTTAGGTTATAATTCTAAAGAAAATATTGTTACAAGAGATAATGCTAAATCTGATGATATCATATGTGTTTCTGGTGATTTAGGTAGGGCGTATACTGGTTTATTAGTATTACAAAGAGAAAAGGAAAATTTTATTAAAAACCCTAAAATACAACCTTCTTTAGATGATTATAAAAATTTAGTTGAAAAGCAATTAAGACCTAATGCAAGAAAAGACATTATTGATTTTTTTTATAGAAATAATATAAAACCAAATGCTATGATTGATATTTCAGATGGGCTCTCATCTGAACTTCTTCATCTTTCTAGAAATTCAGATTTAGGTTTTAAAATTTATGAAGAAAAACTCCCTATATCGTTCGAAGTTACTTCTACTATCAATGAATTTAAACTTAAACCAATTTCTGCTGCATTAAGAGGAGGAGAAGATTATGAGCTATTATTTTCTATACCTCTTAAAATATTTGAAAAAATGAATTTATCAGATATTGATATAACCCCTATAGGTCATTTTATTAAGCAAAAAAAGAATTTATTTATTTTAAAAAACAATCAGGAAATTGAGATGGAATCTAAGGGTTGGAATCATTTTATTCAATAGTTTTTACTTTGAAGGATTTATTGGGAAAGTTATAATGATTAATATCATGGTTATTAAATATCCCATAAATACAAGAACCACTTCCAGATAAGCTAATAAAGTCTGCACCTAATTTTAATAAGAGAGACTTTATTTTTTTTAAATTTTTAACTTTTTGAAAGGCATAATCTTCAAAATCATTTTTAACATATTTTGACCAATTTTCTATATTTTCATTTTCAAGTATGTCTATTAATTGATATTTAGGTTTACTTGGTAATATGTTTTTATATGCTTCTTTAGTGTTTATGGGTTGTTCCGGGTCAATAATTATAATTGACTTATTGTTAATATCAATATTAATATCATCCATTTTATTCCCAGTTCCAGTTACATATTTTTTTTTATTTTCTATGAAAAATGGACAATCGCTTCCTATATCATTTGCTATTTTAAGTAAATGGGCATCGGAGATGTTTTTAGTAGAAATAAAATTTAAAAAATTTAAAAAAAAAGCAGCATTAGATGAACCACCCCCAAGACCTGCACCAATAGGTATTACCTTATGTAAATGAATTCTGAACTTTTTATTAGAATTAAATTTTTTTAGACATTTATTTAAAATATTATCAGATAGATTAGAATTAATTTTCTCTCCAGATGTAGTTAAATGATTTATATCAGAAATATTAACTTCAATTATATCGTGTAATGATACAGGACAAAAACAAGATTCTAATTCATGGAAACCCGATTCAAGTTTATTAACAATATTTAATCCAATATTTATTTTGGCGTTTGGGTAAAGGAGCATTTTTAGCTGAATTGATCAATGATGTCTTCAGATATTCCTGTATTTGAAAATCCTCCATCATGAAATAAATTTTGCATTGTTATTTTTTTGCTTAAATCAGAGAATAGGAAAATGCAATAGTTTGCACATTCCTCAGCAGTTGCATTTCCTAAAGGAGACATTTTTTCTGCATAATTGTAAAATGCATTAAATCCTTCTATCCCAGCTCCAGCTGTTGTGATTGTAGGAGATTGAGATATTGTATTTACTCTTGTTTTTGAAATTTTACCCAATCGGTACCCATAACTTCTAGTTATTGATTCAAGTAATGATTTTGCCTCTGCCATATCTGAATAAAATGGAAAAGTTCTTTGTGCAGCTATATAAGATAGACCAACAATAGAAGACCAGTCATTCAAAAAACTTTTCTTCTCAGCAACTTGCATCATTTTATGAAAAGATATCGCTGAAACATCTAAAGTCTTATATAACCAATCATAATTTAGATCACCATATTCTTTATTTTTTCTGACATTAGGAGACATTCCAACTGAATGTAAGATAAAATCAACTTTTTTACCCAAGATATTAGAAGATTCATCATATAAGTTTTCTATATCTTCAACTGTGGTAAGATCTGCAGGAATTACTTTTGAAGAGCATTTTTCAGCAAGTTCATTAATTTTACCCATTCTAAGTGCAATGGGAGCATTAGTTAATGTAATTTTTGCGCCATTTTCAAAACATTTTTCAGCAACTTTCCATGCGATAGATTTCTCATCCAAAGCACCAGATATAATTCCTTTTTTTCCTTCAAGTAACATAATCTAAAAATTAAAAATTCCTTTTAAGGCAAAATAAGGAATTATTATATAAAGTATTGAATCTCTGATCAAATAATATAAAAAAATAATAGCAAATAATTTCCATCCAAACTTCTTTACAGTTTTCTTAAAACCATTCTCTAGATAGTAATTAACGTATTTTTTGAGAAATTTTGGTATTAACTTTTGTTTAAATGACATTTATTCTAATATCTTATTAAATAAGTCGCTGTTTGAAGGAGACAGTTCCACCATCACATTATATGCATTCCTTTTTACACTTAACGGAGCTTCTTTGAATATGTTTGTTATTTCATCAGATTTAGCATTAATAAATAAATTAAGAATGCTTGAGTTGAAATTATTAGTATTTACTTTATTTATCTCTCTTAAATTGTTCAATATAATTATTCTTGATTCCTCAGGGTCTGAATGAAAAATATCAAGTCCATTTAAGTGATAATTATATGTTGCCTCTCTAACCGGTCTAAACTCTGGGTTTATAAAATTTTCACAAATCCAATATCTATTTTGCTTAGATCCAAATTGGTCCCAACCTTTATAGCCTGAGTTTTGTGATTCGTTTAAAATCCTCCATGCTTTTTGGAAACTTTCATCTCCACCTAGTTTTCCAAATGAATCATAGTCAATACCTATAATTATATAAGCATAAAATGAAATAAGAGAGGTTAAGTTGTCATTAAACCCATTTTCAGCATATTCTATATTCTGAGATGGAAGGTATTCAAATACCCATTCTCTATCTCCATGATTAAATAGTATGCTTTCATATGAAGAATTAAATATAGGTCTTGATGAAACTATTTGTACTGTTGCTTCATATATATTTGATGAAGGCTCGTTTAAGATATTTATAATAAAATTACAATTAATTTTTTCTTCATCTTGAAATTTATCTTCAGTCCAAATCTTATTATTTAAGAATTGTTCAATTGAATTCTGCATCTCTTCAAAAATTAGGGATTCAGAAGATTGAAGCTTTTCTGTATTTACTAAAACTTTTGAATTAAGTTCTTGAGAGTAAGTCGTTATTGGAGTAAAAAGAATGAATAAAATAAAAAAAACTCTTAACATTAAGAAATAGAAAATTTAATCTGATTTGAGATTTTCTTCTTCTTGCTCTGGATTTCTATAAAATAATTCATCATTAACAAGTTCTTCTGAAGCTACTGTTGTTGATTTAGGTAATCTTTCAAAATATCTAGAAATCTCAATTTGTTCTCTATTTTCAAAAACTTCCTCAAGATTATCAATATCAGAAGCAAATTCAGCTAACTTCTCATTTAATTCTTCTTTTTGAGCAGCAGAAAGTTGCCTCGCTCTTTTACCAATCACCCTTACAGATTTGTAAATATTTCCAGTTTTTGAAGCTATTTCATCAACATTTAAGTGAGTTATTTTAGATTTGACTTTCATATAAATTATTTTTTTTGTTCTGCAAACTTAGTCAATAAATTTAAACTTTCAACATACATTTTTTCAGCTTCAGGTTGAAAAGAGCTTTGAGGGTATTTATCTATAAAATCAAGATAAAAATCAATTGTTTCTTTAAACCTTTCTTCCTGAAGATTTTCAAAGCTATTTATTGAAATAAGATATTGTGCAAGAATTTTTAAATATCCTCCTTCCTCATTGAATGATGAGTCCGGAAAATCATTTTGGAAATTATTTAGAGCAATTATTGCTGACTTATAATTTCTAGTTTTATAGTATTGTTTAGCATTTTCAAAGTTCTTAGTCTCTAATTTAACTTGTAATTCGTCTATTATTTTATTTGCTTCAATTGAGTATTCTGAGTAAGGATATTTATTTATAAAATTTTGAACTGCTGATATTGCTTCTACAGTACTTGACTGATCTAAATTAGAATTTGGTGATGTTTTGTATAATGATATTGCATATAAGTATTCTGCTTCTACAACTTTCTCACTTCTTGAAAAAAGTTCAATAAACCCTTTAAAATACTTAGCACTTTTATCAAATTGTTTAAGTTTATATAATGTGTAAGCAAAATAGAAATCTACTATTTCAGATTCTTCACTTCCTTTTACTAGGGGTTTAATATCATTAAATAACGTACTGGCTTTGAAAAACTCATCATTTTCATAATATTCAATAGCAGCTTTTAATTTTTTTTCATATCCTTCTGTTTTTAAAACCTTTTTATACTCACTGCAGGAGAAGGTTAAAAAGAATAATAATGTTACTAAACTAATTTTCAGTTTTTGAATCATCTCGCAAATATATCTTTTTTCTAAAATAATAAACTACATCACTAATTTTTGGTTTATCATCCTCTCTCCAATCAAAAGATTTAATATATAAATCTTCTTCTTTTATCTCATGTGGTGGTATCATTTTAGCGATTGGGTTTTTATAAAAAACAATATTATTTATTTCATTATCTACAAAATTTAATTTTAAATCACTACAAACAATATAGTTTAAACCTAAAATTGAATTGGATTCCTCATTAAGTCCAAAATAAATTGTTTCTCCATTCCCTCTAACGTTTATATTCTTCAAATAATTCTTATCAGAAAATGTTGCAAGCATATTTCTGCCCTTTATCTGATTAAAATTTCCTAATGAATCTTTAGAAATAATAAATGAATTTTTTAATAAATTCATTTCTTCAACTTTATTTGATATTAGTTTGAATGTTATGGTATCTGAAGTCATTTGATTATTCTGATTCCAAATAATGGGGTCATTATACATTTTTATCAAAGAATCATTAATATTAAAAAAAATAGAATCTGATTTTCCAATAAAATTATTTTTATAAAACTTAACATTATTATAAGCATAAAGGGTTTTGATTTCATTGTTTTTATCTACAGCTAAAATTGTATCTGATGAAAGATAGAATGTATCATTTTCTATAATTTTTTTTAGTAGGGTATTCCCAAAGATTTTGGTGATATTATTTTCTTTTGAGTATATTCCTTCATCTCCAAATACAGTATAATCAGATTCTTTAATTTTTAATTTTACATTTTTACTTGCATAATAAATTGAATTTTCATCATCAAAATTTATTATATCACCTTCCAAAATATATTGATCAGTTTCAACTTTACTAGAATTTAATTTTGAATAATTTGTCTCTTGTTTAAATATTCCACCCATTGACTCAATTATAACACTATCTTCAGATTTAATTTTTGTGAATCCAAATGTAATTGCTTCTTTTGATAATGAATTGTAGGTCATAGAATCTGCTTCCAAAATATAATTTTCACCAATTAACTGAACGTCTTTATAAAATATTGATAGATCTTGGTCTCCATAAAACACACCATTTCTACTTGATAATATATTTATTTCATCCTTTAGCTCCCCATCATCAAAGAAAACCCCCATTTTTATATCTATGTAATAATCTAGATTATTTGTTTTTATTTGCTCATCATTTTTTTTGTAAATCACGTTTTCTCTCAACTTAGCGGTTTTACTTTCACCGTCATATATTAATTTTTCAGCAACTATTGTTGAAGAGTCGGAATTAGTTATTAATATTTTTCCAAAAGCTTCTAGAATATTTCTTCTGTTATAAAAATTAGCTGAGTCACACTTTATTTGTGTCTCTCCCTGATTAAATACAACATTATTTTTTAATTTTCTTACAGGCTCCTTGTTGATTCTTCTAAATTTCATCTCATCAGCCTTATAGGTGATTTTTTCTTTTTTTTGAGCGAAAAGATTAATTGATATTAAGCTTAGAAAAATGAAATTAAAAAATATTGTTTTCATTGTGTAAAAATAGATAGATAATTATTTTATGTGATGCTATTTTCAAATACTTATTTTTGTTAAATGAAAACGAAAGATATAGAAGTATATTTTAAAGATTTTTTTAGAAAAGAAAAGATAGATAAAAGTAAAAAGTACTTATTAGCAGTTAGTGGCGGAGTTGATTCGATAGTATTATTAAATTTATTTAAAGATTTTAGATTCAATTTTTCAGTTTGTTCTTGCAATTTCTTACTCAGATCAAAGGAATCAGATGCGGACATACTATTTGTAAAATCTATTTGTGAAAAAAATAAAATCAATTTTTATCAAAAAAGTTTTGAGACAAAGACCTATTCTGTAGAAAATAATATATCGGTTCAGATGGCATCAAGAGACTTAAGATATCGATGGTTTAATGAACTTCTAAAAAAAAATAAGTATGATTTTTTAGTTACTGCTCATCATAGAGATGATAATATAGAGACAATCTTATTTAATTTTATAAAAACTACAGGATATAAGGGAATATCTGGAATTAGTAAAAAATCAAAAAAAATTATTAGACCTCTTTTGGATATAGGGAAAAAAGATCTGCTCAAATATGCTAAGAATAATAATTTAAGATGGAGAGAAGATAAATCTAATAATGAAAATAAATACTCAAGGAATAAAATCAGAAACAAAGTCATCCCTATATTATCTGAAATTAATGAGTCTTTAGGGAAATCTATTTTAGAATCAACTAAAAGAATTAATAAGGTTGAAGAATTTATTGACTATCACATAAAAAAATTTAAAGAAAAATATGTAAGCTACAACTCAAATTTTATTGAGATTAAGAAATCATTTCTTGATGAGGGTAATTATTCATTATTAATTTATGATTTTTTGAGAGATTATGGGTTTAATTATGATCAGATTTCACAACTTATGCAATCTATTAATAAAAATAATAATCAAAAGTTTTATTCAAAAAAATATATTTTATCCAACGACAGAGATTCATTTTTTATTTTTGATTCAAGTTTTAAAAATAAGATTAACATTGAAATTAAATCATTGGGAGAGATCTTAATTGGAGATATTAAATTATCAATTTCTAGATATGAAAAAGATAATTTCATACTAAATAAGAGTAGTTCAAATGCTCAATTAGACTATGAAAAAGTATTATTCCCCTTAACTTTAAGAAATTATAAAGAAGGAGAAAAATTTATTCCACTTGGCATGAAAAAAAATAAAAAAATTTCAAGCTTTTTATCTGACGCGAAAGTATCATGGTATGATAAAAATAATCAGTTAGTAGTAGTAGATTCTAATAATAAGATAATCTGGTTAGTTGGTCACCAGATTAATAATGAGTTTAGAGTTTTTAATAAAACAAAAACTATTTTAGATTTTGAAATAATTTAAATTAAAAACAAAAGTTTATGACTCATTATCTAATTTTACGTAAAATTTAATATTATGAAAGTAACAGTAGTAGGAGCTGGGAATGTAGGAGCCACATGTGCCGATGTTTTGGCTTATAAAGAAGTTTGTAATGAAGTGGTTTTAGTTGACATCAAAGAAGGCTTATCTGAAGGCAAGTCGTTGGATATTTTTCAGAAAGCACCAATTAATTTATATGATACAAAGACTATTGGTTCAACTAATGACTACGAAAAGACAAAAGATTCTGATGTTGTTGTAATAACTTCAGGTCTTCCTAGGAAACCAGGTATGTCTCGAGATGATTTAATTGGCACTAATGCTAAAATTGTAAAATCAGTAACAGAAAACATTGTTAAATATTCACCTAATTCAATTATTATTATTGTGTCAAACCCTTTAGATGTGATGACATATCAGGCTCATCTTACCTCAAATTTTGATAGGAAAAGAGTCATGGGGATGGCTGGTATTTTAGATACTGCTAGGTTTAGAGCTTTTATTTCTGATGAGTTGAATGTATCTCCTAAAGATATTCAAGCATTACTCTTAGGAGGCCATGGTGATACAATGGTGCCTTTACCTAGATATACTACTGTCTCTGGTATCCCAATTTCTGAACTCATAGAGGAAGATAAGCTTAATGAAATTATTGAAAGAACAAAATTTGGAGGTGGCGAGTTGGTCAAGTTAATGGGTACTTCGGCTTGGTATGCTCCGGGTGCTGCGGCTGCACAAATGGTAGAGTCTATTATAAGAAATCAAAAAAGAATTTTTCCTGTTTGTGTTAAATTAAATGGAGAATATAATATTGATGATTGTTATCTAGGAGTTCCAGTCGTTCTTGGATCAAAGGGAATTGAGAAAATTATTGAATTAAAATTAAATTCTGATGAAAGAGAACTTCTTGAAGATTCAAGAAAACATGTAAAAGAAGTAATGTCTGTTCTTGAAAACCTTTAATGGATTTAAAACAAATTGGTAAAAGCAATCTAATTAGTAGAGACTTAAGTTGGCTTAATTTCAACTATAGAGTTTTAGACTTAGTTAAAAATAGCAAAAGGAGTATTCTCGAAAGGCTAAAGTTTCTATCAATAGTTGCTTCAAATTTTGATGAATTTTTTGAGGTTAGGGTTGGTAGTTTGTACAATTATATAGATAATCATAAGAAAAGAATAGATTACTCTGGGATGAGAGAGATCCCCTTTAGAGAGTATCTTTTAAAAGAATCAAAAAATTTTTATAAGGATTTTAATGATCACTTCTCTAATAAATTAGTTTCCAATCTTAAAAAAGAAAAAATTATTATAGGTAGTGTTGATATTTTAGATGAAGAGGGGAGGAAAAAAATAAAGAAATATTTTAAGAAGACTATTTTTCCAATGTTAACCCCTATGGTTTTTGATAATCTTCATTCTTTTCCAATATTAATGAATAAGGTTTTAATTTTTGGAGTAGTAACTAAGTCAAAAGATTCTTCAAAAAAAAAGAAAATTTCTTTTATTCAAATTCCTATCAACTTGCCTAGATTTTTTGAGTATCAGGTTGAAGATAAAATATGTTTTATACCAATAGAAAAAATCATTGAAAAATATATAAACAAATTTTTTAGGAGTGTAGTTATTGAGAGTATAAGTTTATTTAGAATTATTAGAAATGGTGATTTTACTTTAGAAGAGTCCGAAGATATTGAAACTAATTTTTTAGAGGAGTTAAAACAAAAATTAAAAGACAGAAAATTTAGTAGGGTTGTCAGGATTGAAATAAGCAATTCATTTGATGAATACTTATTAAAATCATTAAAAGAAAGATTTAAAATTGATGATTTTAACATAATGAGGTTATCTCCAGATGCAATAATTGATCTCACTTCTCTTAATCAGATTATTGACTTTAATGAATTTTCAGAACTTCTTCCAGAGTATCCATCCCCTATAAAACCTATTGATATTGATTATAGTGTTGATAAAAGTATTATTGAACTCTTATCTGAGAAAGATATTTTCCTACACCATCCATATAATTCATTTGAGCCTGTAATAAAACTTTTAAATGAAGCTGCTGATGATCCTAATGTTTTATCGATTAAAATAACATTATATAGAACAGCTAAAAATTCAAGAGTTATTGATGCTCTTCTAAAGGCTTCTGAGAATGGTAAACATGTGTCCGTTTTATTTGAAGTGAAGGCAAGATTTGATGAGGAAAATAATTTAAATAATGGATATAAGTTAGAGAGAGCAGGTTGCTATGTTATATATGGCATAGGGTCATTGAAAACTCATACTAAACTACTTTTAATTGTTCGAAGAGAGGGTAAGAAGGTAAAAAATTATGCTCACATGGGAACTGGAAACTATAATGAGACAACATCTAGGTTATATACAGATGTCAGTTTAATGACCTCTAATCAAAAATATACTAAAGATGCTTTAGAGTTTTTTAATGTAATAACTGGTCACTCAGTTCCGGATGATTATGAGAATTTAATAACTGCTCCAATTTATATGAGAAACAAGATAATTGAATTAATTGAAGGTGAAATTAAAACTTCTAAATTAGGTAAGGAAGCAAAAATTTGTATAAAAATAAATTCTCTTCAAGATAAGGAGGTTATAAATAAACTTTATGAAGCTAGTAATTCAGGAGTTAAAGTTTGTTTAATTGTAAGAGGAATATGTTGTCTTAGACCTGGAAGAAAAAATTTAAGTCATAATATTGAAGTTTTTTCTATAGTAGGTGATTATTTAGAACACAGCAGATTATATTATTTTCACAATTCTGGAGATCCAATTATTTATTCAGGGAGTGCAGATGTGATGATTAGAAGTTTTAGAAGAAGAATAGAATCTCTATTTAAGATAAATGAGGACTCAATAAAAAAACAGGCTATAACAATACTAAATTATAATTTAAGAGATAACTGTAATTCCTATATTTTACAAGAAGATGGTACTTACATAAAAAAAGAATCAGACGATAACCAATTTGATATTTTCAAAGAATTTTACAATATAAATTCTAAGAGAGTTGAAGAGACAATTATTCTTTAATTCATTACCATCATTAAAAAAATATTATTAATTTCTAAAAAAATAAATAAATGAAAAAGTTAAAGATGGGTATGATAGGTGGAGGATTAGGTTCATTTATTGGAGCAATTCACAGAAATGCTGCATTTCTTGATAATTGTATTGAGCTTGTCTGTGGATCATTTAGCTCAGACTATAATAACTCTCTAGAAACAGGAAAAAATTTATATTTAAGTCCAGATAGAGTATATAAATCATATGAGCAGATGATAGTAGATGAATCTAAATTAGATTCTAGCGAAAGGATGGATATAGTTTCTATAGTAACACCAAACCATCTTCATTTTGACCCAGCTTTAAAGGCGTTAGATAGAGGATTTCCTGTTATAATAGATAAGCCATTGACTTTTGATACAGTTCAAGCAAAAATGTTAGTTGATAAGGTAAATGAGACTAGTTTGCCTTTTGCTGTAACTCATACATATACTGGTTACCCAATGGTAAAAGAGGCTAAGAATTTAATATCATCAGGTAAAATTGGCAAACTTAGAAAAGTTGCTGTAGAATATCCTCAAGGATGGTTAACATCTAGTTTAGAAAAAACAGATAATAAACAAGCCTCTTGGAGAACTGATCCAAAAAAATCTGGAAAGGCAGGGAGCATGGGAGATATTGGAACTCATGCAGCAAATATGGTAGAGTATATTACTGGAAAAAAAATAATTAAGTTACTCTCTAAGGTAAATGTTTTTGTTGAGGATAGACTCCTTGAAGATGATGGCAATGTTCTAATTACTTTAGAAGATAATATTGAAGGGAACTTAATGACTAGCCAAATAGCTACTGGTGAAGAAAACGATTTAAAAATTAGAGTTTGGGGAGATAATGGAGGTGTGGAATGGAAGCATTCAACTCCAAACACATTACTCTTAAAATTGAATGGCAAGCCAAATCAAATTTACAGATCTGGGGTCGATAATTCATATCTTTCTGAATTTTCGAGAGCAAATTGTAGAACACCATCGGGTCATCCAGAAGGTTTTATTGAAGCTTTTGCAAATATTTACCGTAATTTTTCATATTCTGTTAATAATTATCATAATTCTAAGGCAGATGATCCTCTATATGATTATCCTACTGTAGAGGAAGGTTATAGAGGAATGAAATTTATTGATGCAGTTATTGAATCATCAAAATCTTCTACTTGGATAAATATTTAAAACATGAAAACAATAAAAGGACCTGCAATATTTTTAGCTCAATTTATGGATGATATTCATCCATTTAACAATATTGATTCTATTTGTGAATGGGCATCTAAACTTGGCTATAAAGGAGTTCAGATACCAACATGGGATAGTAGATGTATTGATCTGAATAAAGTAGCAACTGATAAGGAGTATGCAAAGGATTATAAGGATAAAATTAATTCATATGGGATTGAGATTACTGAGCTCAGTACCCATCTTCAAGGCCAACTAGTTGCTGTAAATCCAGCATATGACACAATGTTTGATGGTTTTGCTCCAGAAAATTTAAGAAATAATCCAAAAGAAAGAACTAAATGGGCAATTAATCAATTAAATCTAGCGGCTAGAGCAAGTAAGAATTTAGGCTTAAATGCACATGTTACTTTTTCAGGAGCATTAATTTGGCCCTATGTATATCCTTGGCCACAAAGACCAAAAGGACTTGTAAGTTTAGGTTTTAAAGAACTTTCTGAAAGATGGCTACCCATTCTAAATGAATTTGATAAAAATGGGGTAGATCTTTGTTATGAAATTCATCCTGGTGAGGATTTACATGATGGAATAACTTTTGAAAAATTTCTTGAGTCTACTAATAATCACAGTAGGGTAAAAATGTTATATGATCCAAGTCATTATCTGTTACAGCAGATGGATTATTTAAATCATATTGATATCTATCATGAATATATAAAAATGTTTCATGTAAAAGATGCTGAATTCAACCCAACTGGAAGGGCTGGAGTCTATGGAGGTTATGCTGACTGGAAAGAAAGACCTGGAAGGTTTAGGTCTTTGGGAGACGGACAAATAGACTTTAAATCTATTTTTTCTAAGTTAACTCAATACGGTTTTGAAGGGTGGGCTGTGTTAGAATGGGAATGCTGTATTAAAAGTAATGAGCAAGGTGCATTGGAAGGTGCAAAGTTTATCGTAGATCATATAATTCAAGTAACAGAGAAGACATTTGATGATTTTGCTGATTCTGGATCTGACGAAAAAGGAATTAAAGATATTTTGGGAATAAATTAAATTTTATTTTTAAGTGCAATTAATTTTTTCTTTATAATTTCAAGTTCAGATATTATTTTACTTTCCTCATTTAATACTTTTGATTTAAAATGTTTTTTTGCTCCTTCAATAGTGAAACCGTCATCTTTCAATAATGAATGTATTTTTTTTAAAGTCTCAATATCTTTTAATTTATATTTTCTTAATCCTTTTTTATTTTTTTTAGGACTTAAAACATCAAATTCTGATTCCCAATATCTAATTAAAGAAGCATTTAAATTTAGTTGATCTGATACTTCACCTATTGAATAGTATTTTTTTTTAATTTCTTTTTCTTTATAAGGCATAACATTAAAAAGTAGAGCCTAGTGCCTGATTTTCAATAGAAGCTAATCTAATTACTTCTTCATATTCATTTGGAGTTAAATCATTAAAAAAGAAGTTTATTGGATTTATTTTTTTTCCATTTTTGTGAACTTCATAGTGTAAATGCGGTGCTGTTGATCTCCCTGTATTGCCACTATAGGCTATTAATTCACCTCTTTTTATTTTCTGACCTTTTTTAACATTAAATTTATCTAAGTGACCATAAACTGTTTTGTAACCATTTCCGTGATCTAAGTAAATATATTTTCCTAATCCAATATATGATGACTTTAAGATACTTACCCTCCCATCAGCTGTTGCATAAATTGGTGTGCCTTTTTTTACAGAGAAATCTTGACCTAAGTGCAATCTTTTAACTTTTAGAAAAGGATCTATTCTATAGCCAAAACCAGATGATACTCTCTTTAAGTCTTTATTAGATACAGGTTGAATTGCAGGTATTGCTGCAACTAACTCTTCTTTATTATTTGCCATATCAAGAAGTTCATCGTAAGATTTTGTCTGTATATAAAGTTTTCTTTTTAATTCATCAATTCTTGCATAGTTATCGATTATTAAATCTTCTCTTTCTAAATTGCCATCAATTAACTCCTTGTATCTGTTTATCCCTCCAATTCCTGCTTGCCTTATAGTCGGTGGTATTGGTTCTGCTTCAAAAATAATTCTATAAACATTATCATCTCTTTCTTCTAGGTTATCTAACATTTTGTAAGCAATGTTTACTTCTTTATTTAGTATTTCAAAATGAGTCTGAAGTTCCTGGTTCTCTTTTTTTAGCGTTACTATTTTTGGAGACTCAAAATAAGTATCATATATATTTAATAGAATAAAACTCGATAATAATACTGTCAAAGAGTAAATAAAAAACCTTAAAAAAATATCTTTTTTAGTTTTTTCAATTTTTTCGTACCTGCACGTTTCAGGATTATAATAATATTTATGTTTGCTCATAATTAGATTAAAATAGCATAATTTTGTAAATAGTTATGCAAAAATAAAAATATTCATTGACTTAAGTTTAAATGAACGCTAAAAAAATACGAAATATATTTTTTGATTATTTTAAAAGTAAGGATCACAAAATAATAGAATCAGCTCCCATCACTCTAAAAGACGATCCTACCTTAATGTTCACAAACGCAGGAATGAATCAATTTAAGAATGTTTTCTTAGGTGATGAAATCGCAAAAAATAAAAGAATTGCTAATACTCAGAAGTGTTTAAGAGTAAGTGGAAAACATAATGATTTAGAAGAAGTAGGTATTGATAAATATCATCATACAATGTTTGAAATGTTAGGGAATTGGTCTTTTGGAGATTATTTCAAGAAAGATGCTATTCATTGGTCCTGGGATTTATTAGTAAATCATTATAAGCTTGATAAAAAAAGACTATATGTTACTGTATTTGGTGGTGATAAAAAGGAAAAACTAGAAAAAGATATTGAAGCTGTTGAAATTTGGAATGAAATAGTAGATAGGGATAAAATAATTGATGGATCTAAAAATGATAACTTCTGGGAAATGGGAGAAACAGGACCTTGTGGTCCTTGTTCAGAAATTCATGTTGATCTTAGAAGTGAGAAGGAAATTAAAAAATTGCCAACTCATAAGTTAATTAACAAAGACCACCCAGAAGTTATTGAGATATGGAATCTAGTATTTATAGAGTTTAATAGAAAAAGTAATGGTTCTTTAGCATCTCTTCCTAATAAACACGTTGATACTGGAATGGGGTTAGAAAGACTATCAATGGCAATAAAAGGTCTTAATTCAACATATGATACTGACTTATTTAAATCAATAATTAATTCAATTTGTGAATTATCAAATTTAAAATATGGGCAGAATGAAAAGCATGATATCGCGTTTAGAGTAATATCTGATCATATAAGAGCAATAGTTTTTACTATTTCAGATGGTGCGATTCCATCTAATAATAAATCAGGATATGTTATAAGAAGAATTTTAAGAAGAGCTGTTAGGTATGGTTTTTCATCTTTAGAAATTAAGTCTCCTTTTCTTCATAAGTTAGCTAAGTCTGTTATAGAAGAGTACAAGGATGTTTTTTCTAATTTGCAAAGCCAAGAGAGTTTCATTTTAAATGTAATTTTAGAAGAGGAAAAGACATTTTTAAAAACATTAGACAATGGTTTAAAAAAGATTAATGAAATAAGAGAAAAATTGGATGATAAAAATAAAATTATACCTGGCGAAGTGGTATTTGAGTTGTATGATACTTATGGATTCCCCTATGATTTAACTGAACTTATAGCAAGAGAAAATAACCTTAAAATTGATAAAAAATCATTTCATGTTTTTCTTGAAGAACAAAGAGATAGGTCAAGAAAAAGCTCTGCTATATCTACAGAAGATTGGGAAATTGTAAATGATAATCTGGAATCTGAGTTTCATGGTTATGAAAAACTTACTCTTAACTCTAAAATAGTAAAGTACAGAGAGATTAATTCTGGAAATGCTAAGAAGTTTCAAGTGGTTTTTTCTGTCACTCCTTTTTATGCTGAGTCAGGAGGTCAAGTTGGAGATGTTGGTCACATAATTTCTGACGATGAAAAAATAAAAATTGAAAATACTTTTAAAGAAAATGACTTGATTATTCATCAAGTTGAAAGAATGCCAACTAATTTAAATTCTGAATTTGAACTTTCTGTCAATTCTTTTAGAAGAAGATTAATATCAAAAAACCATTCGGCAACTCATCTACTTCATTCAGCATTAAGAGAGGTACTAGGAGATCATGTAGTTCAGAAAGGGTCACTTGTAAATGATAAAATTTTAAGATTTGATTTTTCTCATTTTACAAAAATTTCTGACGATGATCTAAAAAAAATAAGTGATATAGTTAATGACAAAATATTTGAAAGCATAGAAGTTGAAGTTTTAAATGATCTATCGATAGATAAAGCAAAAAAAATGGGGGCAATGGCCTTATTTGGTGAAAAATATGGAGATAAGGTAAGAGTAATTATAATTGGTAAGAAGTTTTCAACAGAGTTATGTGGGGGCACCCATGTCTCAAATACTTCTGAAATAGGACTTTTCAAGATAATTTCAGAGGGGTCAATCTCTTCTGGAATAAGAAGAATTGAAGCTTTAACTTCAAGAGAACTAAAATCATTTTCCGATAAGCAGTCTAAAGATTTAAATAGTTTGAAAGAAATTTTAAAATCTAATAACTTGGTTGAATCTGTTAGTGGTTTACTAAATAAAAATAAAATTTTAGAATCTCAGATTAACAAATTTGATATTTTCAGGAAAAACTCTATTAAAGATGAAATTAAGAAGAAAATTAAGTTAGTTAATGACTCAAATTTAATAACACATCATTTCGAAGATGAGAAAGTAGATTTTATTAAACAAATTGGCTTTGAATTTGACAAAGAATATGGAAACATTGTATTTCTAGCTACTACTAAATTCAATCAAAAGCCGTCTATTTTACTTTTAATTTCTAAATCTCTTATAAAAGATCTTACACTTGATGCTAGGGTTATAATTAAAGATTTGTCAAAACATATTGAAGGGTCCGGAGGAGGTCAGGAGTTCTTATCAACAGCTGGAGGGAAGAAAATAGAAGGTTTGAAAACTGTTTTAGTTGAAGGTGAGTCTTATTTCAATAAAGTTTTAAACAATTAATACAATTTAACGTTTCCTATTATTAGAAAAGGAATGCTATACTTTTATTTGTAAAAATATAATCATGATTAAGAATTTATTTCAAATATTTTTTCTTGTTTTCCTTTACTCTTGTGATTCCTCTGATTCTTCGAAGAAAGAATTAAATATATCTATTAAAATTAATGGTGGTGATAACGCAGGAGAAGTAAGACTTCAGAAAGTTAATTCAGATTATTCAATTGAATTAATTAAATCAGGAAATTTCATTGATAATAAAATTTTATTTGATGTCTATAATGATGAGTCAGCTTTATATAGAATTGATATCTTAGGAAAAAGAAGTGTTGATGTGATTTTAAAAGATAGTGATATTGAGATATTGATAGATGATAACAATTCTAGTTTTATAACTAAAATTTTAGATTCCCCTGATACTGATATATTAATTGGTATTGGTGATAGGATTTCAAGCTACAGGTCGGAGATAAGAGAATTAAATATGGCATTTATTGATGCTAATAATGAAAAAGACATCCAAAAAATAAACAGTATAAGAGAGGAGGTTTCATTTAAAAGAAATCAATTTGAATTATCATTGAAAAATTATTTAAATGATGCAAATAAATCATTAGCAGTTTTAGTAACTGCAGGTTATTTACCAATAGGTGAAAATATTTCTTTTTGGGAAAAAATATATGAAAGGTATCTTCCTGAATTTCAGTCTAATTCATATTTCAAAAAATTTGAATCAGATTTGATTAAATTAAAGGCTGTCTCAGTAGGCAGTATAGCTCCTGAAATTATATTAAATGATACTACAGGTAACCCAGTATCACTTTCTTCATTCAGAGGTAAATATGTTCTATTAGATTTCTGGGCTGCTTGGTGTAGACCATGTAGAGAAGAAAATCCAAATATTTTAAAAAATTATGAAATATTTAAAGATAGAGGATTTGAAGTTTTTCAAGTTTCATTAGACAGGAGTAGAAAAGACTGGGTAAGAGGTATTAAACAAGACATGTTGCCTTGGATTAATGTTTCAGACCTAAGATATTATCAGTCCGAGGCTGCTCAGTTATATAATATAAATAAAATACCAAGTGCATTTCTATTAGACCCTAATGGCCAAATTATTGCTAAAGATACTCAGCTAAGAGGTGTTAATTTATTTAGTAAGCTCCAAGAGGTATTTAATTGAAGATAGATTTTAATTCATCTGCTTCCTCTGGTTTCATTTTTCCTGCTAGAATTAATCTTAATTGTCTTCTCCTAAGCGCACCATCGTATAATTTTTTTTCTTCTTCAGAATTTGGAGTTACCTCAATTGACTTTACAGGCTTACCTTTATCATCTAATGTTACAAAAGTAAAAAATGCATTGTTACTAATTATTGAAGTTTTTTTCTTAGTATTCTGGGTGAGGACTTCAATATATACTTCCATAGAAGTTTTAAATACTCTTGTAATAAAAGCATTTATAGTTACTATGTCTCCCTTATAGATTGGAGCCTTAAATGTAATATTATCAACTGATGCAGTTATTGCAATCTTTTTAGTATTTTGATGTGTACATATAGCAGCTGCCATGTCCATCCAATACATCAATTTGCCACCAAATAAAGTATTAAGATTATTTGTGTGGTTTGGAAGAACCATCTCACTTATACTAATTTTAGTTTTTTCGCAAGCAATTTTTTTATCTTTCATCAATTTATTTTATCTGACAAATTTAACTTTTACTTTTGCAAAGTAATATTATATTGAGGAATGTTTACTGGAATAATTGAATCTGTAGGAGAAATTAAATCAATAGTTCAAAATAAGAAGAATATTGATATGGAAATTTTAAGTCCTATTAGTGGTAAGCTTAGAGTTGATGAAAGTGTTAGTCACAATGGTGTATGCTTAACAGTAACGGAACATAATAACGAATCTCACAAGGTAACCTTAATAGATGAAACACTAAAAAAGTCTAACTTTTCAAAAGTAGAGGTAGGTTCTCTTATAAATTTAGAGAGAAGTATGATGGCTAATGGAAGGCTGGATGGTCATATTGTACAAGGTCACGTTGATGATACTGCAAAATGTATTAACATAGTAGATCAATCTAACAGCTGGCTGTATACTTTTAAAATATCTAATAATTTTTCAAATTATATTATTGAAAAAGGAAGTATATGTGTAAATGGAGTTAGTTTAACATGTTTTAATATTAAAGAAGATCAGTTTGCAGTTGCAATAATTCCTCATACATTTGAGTTTACTAATTTCAACTTAATTAATGTTGGTGATTTGGTAAATATAGAATTTGATATTTTAGGAAAGTATATAAATAATATTCTTAAGAAATAGATTTTAATAATATCTTAATATCACTTATCAGTCTAGACATTTCTAATTCACTTGTTCCATCATAAATTCCTCTAATATTTTTATTTGAATCTATAAGTAGAAATGTGCCACTATGTAAAAACCCTCCGGGTTCTTTTTCATCTTCTACTGCACTTACCATATAACTATCTTCAGCGATTTTGTAAATATCCTCAATTTCTCCAGTAACAAAGTGCCATCTATCTGAACTTACACCCAATCTTTGAGCATATTTTTTTAGCATTTTGGTGTTATCGTATTCTGGGTTTATAGTATGAGAAAGATATTTTACATTTTTATTTTCTGAAAATTCATTATAAACTAGAAGCAAATTATTTTTCATAATTGGACAGATTGTTGGACATGTTGTGAAAAAAAAGTCTGCAACATAAATTGAATTATTAAATGTTTCGTTGGTAACTTCAACACTATCTTGATTATAAAAAGAAAAATTTTTAACTGTATGATCTAGTGTATCTATATAAACTTGACCATTTATTACTTTTTCAGTTATTTCTTTCCTTCCATAAACTGGTAATTTCTTAATTTCATTTGTGCAAGAGGTTATTGATAAGATTAAGATTAATAATATATAGTTTTTCAAAATCAATGGATTTTTTTAGATATACGATAAATAATTATTGATGTTAATAAACCAACTAATAAACCAAATAAAACATCCATAAAAAAGTGAACTCCCAGATATATTCTACTATAACCAATCATTAAACTCCATAAAAAAAGATATTTAATTTTTTTATCTGATATCAAATAGAATATAGTTGCCAGTGAAAATGTCGTCGATGCATGTGAAGATGCAAAACTAAATTTTTTTCCACACCCGGATACAACATTTATAAATTCTGATAAGTTTATATCATTACAAGGCCTAAGTCTTTCAAAGAAAGGTTTCATCACAGAACTTGTTATAAAGTCTGAAATAAGAACAGCTGAAATACATAAGATTAAATTTCTAACAAAAATCTTATCATTAAAATGCCAAAGCCAAATTATTAAGAATAAGTAAAGAGGTATCCATACAAACTTATTACTTAGAGTCATCATTATGATGTCAAGATATTCGTTGGACAAATTATTTATAAAAATTGTTATCTCTCTATCTAAAGCTTTAATGTATTCAAACAATATGACTAAATTTATTTTAAATTCAAGATTATGCTATCTAAGTCCAAACTTAAATTAATTAAATCACTGAAGAATAAGAAGATCAGAGAAAGTTTAAATCTTTTTGTTGTTGAGGGATTAAAAGGAATAATAGAAGTTAATAGCTCATCATATGATATTTTATTTACTGTAGTCTCAAGCAAAACATTCAATGATAACAAATCTTATCTCCCCTCTGAAAATATTATTAAGCTAGAAGAAGAAGAAATTAAAAAAATAAGTAATCTTAAAAAAAATAAGGTTGGTTTATCTGTTGTAAAATCAAAGGCTAATACTTATTCGAATTCTAAAATTAATGGGATATTATTAGCCTTAGATTCTATAAATGATCCTGGAAACTTTGGAACTATAATAAGAAATGCAGACTGGTTTGGAATTAAAGATATAATTTGTTCAAAAAATACAGTTGATTTATATAATCCAAAAACAATTCAATCTAGTATGGGTTCTTTTACTAGAGTCAATGTTTTTTATGAAGATCTATCAAGTGTTTTTGAGAATAGTTCATTAAAAATTTATGGTACTTCATCACAAACAAAAGAAAGCATAAACCTAAGATCTATTAAAGAAGGGATTATTTTATTTGGGAGTGAATCGAATGGAATTAGAGATAATTTAAAAAAATATGTTGATGGGTGGATTTCTATTGGGGGAAAGGGTGAAGCGGAGTCTTTAAATGTATCTGTGTCCAGTGGGATAATATTAGACAAGATTATGAATGATTAACTTTCTTTTTTCTTAAACCATGGTATTTGGAATGCTATTAAATATGAGAAAAGTAAAGATGCGAAAATAGGAATTAAACTTTTTTCATATCTATTCTGAAGTATTCCCGACTCGTCTATAAATGATTTTGTGTTATTTTCAAGAGCTACAGTCTCTATGAATACAAATAACGTTCCCAATAAAAAAAATAAAAATAGAAACCCTAAAAGTTTATAAATTATTATAAAAGTACTTCTCATATTGTAAATATAAAAATTAAAATTTTAATCTTTTGAGGCTAGTTCTTTAGTCTTAGAAGCTAAATCTTCTCCAAGATACGAATCAATAACAAAATGTGAAAAATATATAAGTGGTGTTATAAGAATAGCTATAAAAAATTTAAATGTATAATTATCAAAACCAACCACAAAAACTTGACTAATTGACCATTCCTTACCCTGAGGAGCAAGATAATAAAATGCTATAATCAATACTACGAAACTATCAATTAATTGTGATATTAAAGTTGACCCAGTAGCTCTTAGCCATATGAATTTACCTTTAGTAATTTTTTTTATTTTTTGGAAAATAAAAACATCAAGAAGTTGAGCTATTAAGAAAGCAAATACTGAACCTATAATTATTCCAATACTTTGAAGAAAAATTGTGTTGTATGCGTAATCTATATCAAATGAATTTCCTGATGCATCAGTGTTATTTATATTAAGCCAATAAGTATTGGGAGTTAGTTTTGTTGAAAGAAAGATGATCACAAAAACATATAGAATAAGTACAATTGTAAAGTACGATACTTTTTTGACACCCCTCTTTCCAAAGTACTCATTAATGATATCAGTGGTTATAAAAACTACTGGCCATATAAGGACTCCAACTGATAGACTGAAATTTTTTAAAAATGAAAAATCAAAAATTTTAGTTCCAAGTATTTCTGCAATTATTGCGTTAGTGATAAAAATTCCAGAAAGGATTATAAAAATATTATTTAGCTTATTCTTTTCTTCTATTTTAAGGACACTCATTAACTGAATTCTAATTCATACCTTTTTCTATTTCATCCAACTGGATTGAATCTATTGCCTCTTGGAGTGATGGTAAGATATCTAGAACAGTATCTAATTTAGAAATTTTAAGTACTTTTTCAATGTGATTATTTACATTACATATCACAAAAGAACAATTCTTTTCTCTAAAGGTTCTGTCTCCAACTAACATTGCGCTAAGACCAGAAGAATCCATAAATTTTACATTTTTAAGATCAATTATTATATTTTTTGCACCTTCAACCTCATATGTAATTAAGTCTGCCTTTAGAGTTGGAGAAAGAACAGAATCTATTTTCTCTTCTTTAGGTGTAATTACATAGTATAAATCATTTTTTTCTATTTCGTATTTCATAATGCAATTTTAATATTCGATTCAATATCTTTCATCATATTTTCTGTTTTTCTTTTTATAAAATCTTCTCCAGTTATTTTTTCATATAACTCAATATACCTTTCGGATATAGAAGTAACGATCTCATCAGTCATTTCAGGCACCTTTTGCTTGTCTTTCCCCTGGAAACCATTTTCTATTAACCATTGCCTGACAAATTCTTTTGACAGTTGCCTCTGTCCTTTATTTTGATCTTGTAATTCTTGATATGTATCAGAGTAAAAGTATCTAGAAGAGTCAGGAGTATGGATCTCATCTATTAAAACAATCTCGTTTTTATATTTTCCGAATTCGTACTTAGTATCTACTAATAATAAATTCTTTGAAATAGCATACTCTGTACCTTTACTGAATAATTCATATGTATAATTTTCAAGTTTCTCATATTCGACTTTACTAACTATTCTTGATGAAACAATCTCCTCTCTGGAGATATCTATGTCATGTCCAACTTTAGCTTTTGTTGTCGGGGTAATTATAGGTTTTGGAAATCTATCATTTTCCTTCATGCCATCTGGCATAGCTACACCACATAATAATCTTTTCCCTAACTTATATTCCCTCCAGGCATGCCCTGTGAGATAACCTCTAATTACCATTTCAACAGGAAAAGTTTCACATTTTTTTCCAATAGAAACGTTTGGGTCAGGAACTGAATATATCCAATTAGGGACTATGTCTTCAGTCATTTTGAGAAATTTATCTGCAATTTGATTAAGAATTTGTCCTTTATACGGTATTGGCCTAGGTAATACAACATCAAATGCACTTATTCTGTCACTTACGACCATCACTAACTTATCATCGAAGTGGTATACATCTCTGACCTTACCAGTATATTTTTTAATTAGATTATCAAATTTAAAATCAGTATTCTGTATGGTGTTTCCCATTACCAGTCTGGTTTATTTTTATTTAATTTTTTGCTTGGCTTTCTTTTTAGTTGTTGAATATACTGAAATTCATTATTATTTAATGCATCTAATATCATTTCAGCTTTCTTTTTGCTCATATTTATTTTTTTTAACTTTTCTTCTATAGATTCTTCATTACTCTTGTTTTCATTATTTTCTTTTTTATTTTTAGACTCGTTTTCCTGATTTTTCTGATCTTCTTTGTTTTTTTCTTCTTTACCCTTTTGATCTTGTTTTTTATTATCTGAATTATTTTTATTGTTTTCCTTATTGTTTTTATTCTCTTTATTGTCTTTGTTATCCTTATTATCTTTTTTTTCTTTTTCCATTTTCTTCTTCACAAGCTCATAATTAAACTTAGAGTCAGTATTATTATTATCAGCAATTATTGATTTCTTATAAAGATTTAGTGCCTCTTCTAGTTTGTTGTTTTTTTCATTTACATTTCCAAGCTGTTGATATGCTATAGATTTCACCTTTTTATTTTCTGTTAAAGACGCATAATTATAGCTTTCGATAGCATTAAGAGTATCACCTGACAATAAGTATGAGTGCCCTAAGTTTAGGTAAACCTTCTCGTTCTCATATTCAAATGAGTCAATTAATATTTTATAATTTTCAATTGATTCTTTATAGTTTTTTTCAATAAATGATTTCTCAGCAGCTTTAGTTAATTTATTGATGTTATCGACTCTGTCTATTGAAATGATTGAAAGAATTAATGCCAGAATGTAGCTCATATTGATATAATTTTAAAATTAAATATGAAATCAATTATCATCAAAAATAAAGCTGAAAAAAGAAAATAAAAATATTTATTTTCTGTCACATCAACAGTTTTTGATTCGATATAATCTCCCTTAATATTTACTATTTCTGAAATTAAATTATCTGTCTGATTAATTTCATTTGAAATCTCAAAATATTTTCCTCCAGTATATGATGCTGTTTCTTTTAGTGAATTAGAATTAAGTTTAGTCACAACATCATTTCCCTCATTATCTTTTTTAAATTTTCCATTTCCTAATAATATCTTACTTCCTTTAAGACTCCCAATTCCTACTGAGAATAGTTTAATAGATGAATTTTTAATTTTTTCCAATGATGATTCAGTTTCTTCTCCAAAATCCTCTCCGTCAGATATTAATATTATGATTTTAGAATTAACCTCTTTATTATTAGAATTTTCATCTTTTAATTTTGATAAGCTTAATTCTAGAGGTGGTCCAAAGTCTGTTCCAGAGTTAGGAACTAGCCCAGTATTTAAAGTTTCTATGAATAAATTAAGAGCATTTTTGTCATACGTTAAAGGACATTGAACATACGCCTCGCTAGAGAACATTATTATACCTATTCTATCTGAAGAAAATTGATCAATAATTTTTTTCATCTCAAATTTTACCTTTTCTAATCTAGTCGGCTTTATGTCGTCTGCATTCATTGACTCGGATAGATCGACAAGCATCATAATATCCTTACCAACAATATTTACCTCTTTTTTATTTTCTCCAAAAGAAGGGCCAAGTAACGCAATTATCATCAAAATGAAATATATGGACCTTAGTATCAACTTATAAAAAACTTTTTTAATTGAAACATCAAGTTTTTTATTTATTCTATATAGCCTAATTAGATAAATAGCGTAGAATATTATAAATAAAAAAATTAGTGTTAATTCACTAAATTCAAGAGATTTTAAAAAATTCATAGACAAAACTAAGAAATAGAATTTTTTTAAGACAAAGTTCTATGTGTATTTAACCCTTTTTCACATTTAGAAAAAATTGAAAAAATTTATGACAAGAAGATGATGTAATTATATTTGCCATTCAATTACGGAGAGGTGGGTGAGTGGCTTAAACCAGCAGTTTGCTAAACTGTCGTACGTAAATACGCGTACCGGGGGTTCGAATCCCCCTCTCTCCGCATTTACAATACAATCGCACTATTATACTTAGTATCACATTTCACGTCAAACTGAGATAACTCTACTAAGAAAAGTGAATGAACGGGTGTGTATCCACCTAGACTTAATACTTTATAAGCTCCATTTGCTGTGCCTCCAGTTGCAAGGACATCATCAAAAATTAATATTTTCCCTTCTCCCTCCTGTACCTGCATTACTGCCTCACCATACTCAAGTTTATGTCTAACTGTCTGTATCTTTCCTGGCAACCTATCTTTCTTACTTCTACAAAGTATAATCCCTTTTTTAAGTTTATCAGCAATAATTGACCCTATAAGAAAACCTCTAGACTCAATGAGAGCTAAATAATCAAAATCTATACCATCTATTAGTTCAATACACTTATCTACAAGTAGATCTCTAGCCTTTGAGTCTTTATAAATAGGGTTTAAATCAATATACTCAACTCCTTCAATTGGAAAATCTTGATAGAACTCAATTTTCTTTTTTACGTATTCTATATTCATAATTTATTTGCAAAAGTAATTTAATTTATGAGCTATCATAATGAAAAGAGTTAAATTATTTTAATCATTCTTAACTCCTATTATTTCATTTCTAGATAGTATTTTTTTAAGATTGTATACTCAATATGAATACAAAACAAAAAGTCACTCTGTTATTAGTTTGTGACACAAGTTTATTTATAGTTCTCTTGTATCTTTTATTTCAGGGGATGTGGTTTGAGGCATTGATTCCTTTCTTATTATCTCTTGGAATTAATTTCTGGAATTTCAATACATACAAGGAGTACTTTTCAAGAAAAGAAAAATAATAAAAGCCCCATGATGGGGCTTTTTTTATTGACCTAATATGTATTTTATATTTTCAAATGTAAAGTCATGAACTATTTCAACATTACCTCTGTCATTAATAAATTTTTGCATAGCAGTAGAGTGTTTAGTCTCAAGATCATTTAAAAGTTGGAGATGGTCATCTAAGTCTTTTCCAGATACTAACACCCAGTGAGTCGCACCATTTCGTTGATTTATATCATAAGTCCCAAAACCATTAAATCTCCCTTCAAAAACTTCAGGTACTGATTCGACCATAGCTTTATGAGCCTTTTGAAATGCTACTGGATCTTCTGGAGAAATATCCCAGATATGTACGAATGGAGTTTTTTTTATGTCACCCTCATACCAGTTCACCATTCTTCCAGAGTATGACATTCCCCATTCATCTATATACCCTCTTAACTGATTTCTAAAATTTGATCTTTCAAATTCAGCTAATTCTCCATCAACCATTCCTCTGTTTCCAAGTTCCCATAGCCATACAATTCTATGAGTCATGTTAGCAGGTCTTCCGTGTCTTAATTTTTCAAAAACTACACCACCAGATTTCATCTTGTTATCAGTGTAGTATTTCTCTAATAAATCCCCAATTTGCCATTCGGAATTATCTTCAGCCTTAACGTAAACTACATTATAAGCCATTTGTTGAGAATAAGTATTAAAACAAAAAAGAAATAATATTATCGTAATAATGTTTTTCATTTTTTAATTATTTAGTTATACATATTGCTAATATAGTTTATTAATACTATCAGTAAATTATAGAATAATTATTTTTTTATATACTTATTTAATACCTTCAGAATCACCTCTTGCATTAATAAATTAATAGATTTACATTTGCCAACATTATCTGGTTCCGTAGCTCAACTGGATAGAGCAACTGCCTTCTAAGCAGTAGGTTGAAGGTTCGAGTCCTTCCGGAATCACAATTTAATTATAGTCAGGAAGGGTAGTATACTTTTTAGCATAATCTATCATCTGTGTAGCAAAATCTTTTGGTTGAGTAACCCTAATATCAGTAATTTCATTTGATTCATTATAAACAGGGACTAGCTCAGGATTTATAAATCCACTATACGGAGCAGAAGTAAATTTTTCGTTTCTTTTCAAGATTTCTATGTGTAATTCCTGATCAACTTTTACCCCATAATTTTCAATTAAATTTTTTCCGGCTTCATAATCACCTTCTGATTTAATTCTTTGGACTTCTCTTAATAGACTTCCAAATAGAGTCCTAAGTTTATCGTAATTATTAATCACGAAATATGTTTTTTCATTTTCTGTAATTTTTTCAATGACGTTTTCAGCTTTTCCTTTTTCGTATACCCACTTAGAAACCATTTGTCTATTCCTCATATGAGATTGCTCTATATCATTTCCTAGTTTAATTCTAATTAACTGAGTCATTAGTCCATTTCTAATGTACTCGTCATAGCTAACTCTTCCCATTTCTTCAGATGAATGCGCAACCCCTAACTCTTCCATTTTTCTATCTGGGATAAAGTATAATCCCACTAGATCCGCTCTAGCTTCCTCAAGAGAAGAAGCATAACTTTTAAGGGTCTCCTTGGGAGTTCCAACTCCTTCTGCGATTTGTCCACTTGCGTGTCCTATTACTTCGTGCAATGATGTATGTAAGTTATCAGCATCCTTACCATATTTTTTTTCTAATTCAATTCCTTCCTTGCTGTATGCAAATTCTTCTAGTCTACCACTGGAACCAGCATTTCCATATGCATAAAGGATATTCCCTAGTGAAATAGATTTTGATCCATGATCTGCTCTGATCCAGTTTGCATTAGGAAGGTTAATACCTATTGGTGTAGAGGGAGAGGCATCACCTGATTCTCCAGCTACATTTACAGTATTGTAGGATATCCCTACAACATTTTTCTTTTTGTGAGCATCCATGATGGTGGAGTTGTCTTCAAACCATTGTGCATCTTTTGATATTGCAGACATTTTTCTACTCATTTCAAAGTCTTTAATTTGAACAACTGACTCGTAAGAACCTCTGTATCCTTTAGGATCATTATACACTTCAATGAACCCGTTGATGTAGTCAACATCTCCCTCAGTTGTCTCTACCCAAGCAATATTATAATCATCCCAAGTTTTCAAATCTCCAGTTTTGTAGTATTTAATTAATAGATTAAATGCTTTTTCTTGTTTTTCATTCTCAGCAACTTCTTTTGCTTTCTCTAACCAAAAAATAATTTTTTCAATAGCATTTGAGTACATGCCGTCAACTCTATATGTTTTCTCCATTAATTTACCATCTTCTTTTACCAATTTAGAATTCAGTCCTAGTGATAGGGGCTTATTTGGGTCTGGAGATGTTAGTATATTATAAAAAGTATCAACGTCTTTTTCTGTTACGTCTTCACCATAAAAATTAACTGCAGACCCAATAACTAATCCTTTGTTGGCATCTCTGTTAACTTTCTTAGAGTCTTTATCATCAAAAATTATATTCAATGCATCAGAATTCAATGATGTCTCAGTATCTGATAATAGGGACTGTAAATATTCATCTGAAAACCCAGGAACAAATTTATCATTTGAGTAATGATGGTGGATGCCATTTGAAAACCATATCCTTTTTAAATAGATCTCAAAACTTTTCCAGTTTTTATTTTCTTTATCTCCCTCGTATTTTGTGTAGATGTTTTCTAGAGCTCTTCTAATTGATAGATTATGTCTGTAATTTTGGTCATACATGATGTCTCTTCCAGCGAGGCCAGCCTCTGTAAGAAAATATACTAGTTTTTTTTGTTTTAATGTCAGCTCATCAAATCCAGGAACTTGATATCTTAAAACTTTTATGTCTTCAAATTGTTCTGAAAAAAAATCAAAATTTGATTTTCCAACTTCAGGAGTTGTACAGGAATAGGAACCAATTATTAATAATATTATTATGTATATCTTCTCTTTTAACATCTTATTGTATTTTTTATGTAAAAATTTATTTCTCAAATTTATATATATTGTATTATATATTACTTTAATTTAAAAAATATGA
>CAYXSW010000009.1:40677-51487 GCA_964467915.1 uncultured Marinoscillum sp. | reverse complement strand
TTCTTATCAATAAATCAATTTCTTGATTCTGAAAATCACTTGTATTCTGAGAATTATTATAAAAACTTAATCTGTCATACTTTGCTTTCACATTTGATTGAAGCTTTATAGTCTCTTGGAGAAGATTTTTAATTTCATTATCATCTCTTGATAATACTTCATTTATTACAGATAGAACAGCACCGCTAGCACCAATAATTGGTCCTGCTAATCGCACTGCTTTCCTAGAGCCCTCTGAATTGGCAGATATAACTCCGACGACAGCTCCTAGAAATGTTATTCCTGCAGCAGAAAAAGTTCTTATCTTTCTGTTATTTTTTGAGGTAGCTTCAATCCATTTCAGATTTTCATTAATTTCTTCTAAACCTTTTTGTTGTGAATCTAATTCTCTTATTAACTCTGATATTTTTTCTTGAACTTTTTTAGGATTAATTGTGTTCATAACTACAACATCAAGTGATATCTGAGAAGATAGTCCAGATATGTCAGATGCTTTTAGTTCCAGGTTATAATTTTGTGTTGAGTTAGTCCTTTCTACATGATTATAGTCTACATCAAAATATATAATTTTGTTTTTACTATCTAAACTCATACCTCGAGGTAATTGAGCTCCAATATTTTCAATTAAAATTGAATCATTTACATTAGGGTCGTCGACAGGAATTTTATATTCATACTTGTTGCCTTCTTCAACTATCCACTTTGATGTTTTCCCAAATACTGGAGGATAATTGTTTTCTGAGTAAATAATCTTAAATGTATCAACATCAAAAAGCTCAGGTTTATTCTTTTTATATACTTTTAGAATAAAATTGAAAGTCTTTTCTAGTTCGTCAATATTATTGGGATCTATTCTCCAATCTATAATTCCAGTAATAGGATTAAAATTATCAATTGGAGCATCAGTTTTTAATTCAAAGAGAATACCATTTTCTCCATCATTGATAATAGGCACATAATTAAAAGAGTAATTTTGTCTAATTATTTTATCAATTTGCTTATTAATAATTTTAGGAGGGTACTCAAGGTTATTGATCTCAATAAGGAAATCATATCTCATCAATTCTAGTTCTTTTTCATAAGCAAATAAATTCCAAGTAATAAATTTATTTAGAGCCTGATTATCATCTGGAATAAATTCAAAATAGATTCTCTTACTACTTTTATCATAAATAATTTTACCATTTTCTATTTTTCTGAAATTTGGATTATCATTAAAATAGTAATTGAAAATTATTTCACTACCATTTCCTTTTAGTTGAATTATCATTGAAAGAGTATCTCTTTCGTTTATTTTTATATTTGATGGCGCAATTAAGTTTTCTGTATTAAAAAACTCCTTATTATTTATTCTTAGATTAATTATTTTAAATGAAATTACTCCTTCATTAGTGTCTTTTTCTATAGCATTAATGGACTTACCTTCTAAAGCTACTTTTTTAATAGAGTCTCTCTTATGATCTGGCTGTTCCTTTAACCATTTTTCAACTAAACCAGAGTCTAAATATAAAGTAGAGTCCTCTTTAATATTTTGGCTAAATATGTTTTTATAAAAAATAAGTTGAAATATTAGATAAAACGAAAATAATACTAAACTTCTCATTCTAATTATAGATAGTTATTAATTAACTTATTTGTAATTTAATTTAATAAATTTTATCATATAAGATAATGAATGTTTTAATTCTCCTAATAAATCTGTTGTTTTCTCATTTTTTATTAACAGAATGGGAATTAAAAAGAGATAAAAATAACATTAAAGTTTATTTGAGAGAAAAAGATTCATTTACTCAAGAGTATTTAGCTGAAACCATTATCGAATCAGATTTAAAATCTATATATGAGATAATTATAGATTATGACAATGCACATGAGTGGATGTATAAACTTGAATCAAGTAAAATTATAAAAAAAGAAACAGAGAATTTATTGTATATATATCTTACAGTTAATATGAATTGGCCACTCAAAAAAAGAGATCTTGTTTCTGATGTTAAAATAACTCAAGGAGAGAACAATATAATAATAGATTTAAATTCTGTTCCCGACTATATTGAAAGAGATGACAATTATATTAGAATAGAAGACACAAGATCCGTTTGGAATTTAAGTAAAATAAGTAGTGATAAAACAAGAGTAACCTTGCAGAGTTATGCTGTTATTGATGAATTACCATCATTTATTACGGATTTTTTTATATTAGAAAGCCCTATGTATTCAATGACGAAACTTAGAGAAAAGTTTTAAACTCTTTCTATCATTGCCCCTAAAGATTTTAGTCTAGTGTCAATGTTACTATAGCCTCTATCTATTTGATCAATATTATCAATGATACTTTCTCCTTCAGCAGATAATGCAGCTATCAATAGAGACACCCCTGCTCTTATATCTGGAGACGTCATTTGAATACCCTTGAGAGGGATTTTTCTGTCTAATCCTATAACGGTTGCTCTATGGGGGTCACATAATATTATCTGTGCCCCCATATCTATTAATTTATCAACAAAAAACAATCTGCTTTCAAACATTTTTTGATGAATAAGAACAGTTCCTTTAGCTTGAACTGATGTTACAAGTGCAATACTTAATAAATCTGGAGAGAATCCAGGCCATATTGCATCAGAAATAGTCATAATAGATCCATCGATAAACGATTCAATTTCGTAGTGCTCTTGAGCAGGGATATGAATTGAATCATTTTCTATTTTCATTTTTATTCCAAGTCTTTGAAATGTTTTAGGAATAATCCCAAGATTTTTAATACTTACATCTTTTATTAAAAGGTCAGACTTTGTCATTGCTGCTAATCCAATAAAGCTACCTATTTCTATCATATCAGGTAAGATTTTATGAGTTGTACCTGAAAGATTTGACACACCATCTATTTTTAGAAAATTAGATCCTATGCCATTTATATTGGCACCCATAGAAACTAACATTTTACATAATTGTTGAATATAAGGCTCACATGCTGCATTATAGATTGTAGTTTTACCTTTAGCAAGGGAAGCGGCCATGATAATATTTGCTGTACCTGTAACTGAAGCTTCATCTAGTAAAATATTTTTCCCTTTTAATTGTTCACTTGAAATTTTGAAAACAGAGTTATTATTTTCAAGTGTAAACTTTGCCCCTAATTCTTGAATTCCTATAAAATGAGTATCAACTCTTCTCCTACCAATCTTATCTCCTCCTGGTTTTGCTATATACGCACTTCCAAATCTTGAAACTAGAGGTCCCATTAACATTATTGAGCCTCTAATTTTTGATGATTTTTTAAAGAACTCAGATGTCTTTGTATAATCTAGATCAATATTTTCTGACCTAAACCTATAAGTAGTCGAATCTATTTTATTAATTTCAACACCCATACCCTCTAAAAGGTCAATCAATAAGTTTACATCCTTAATGTTTGGTACATTTTCTATAGTGACTAATTCATCAGTTAATAGAACTGCACAAAGTATTTGGAGGGCCTCATTTTTTGCTCCTTGTGGTTTTATTTCACCTCTAAGGCTTTTGCCCCCATTTATTCTGAATGAACCCATTACATTCTTCTTTTCCTGAAAGGTCTATTTGATTTGAAGTTCTTTTTAGTATGGTAATGTTTGGATTTTGATCCTCTTTCTTTAGTGACTTTATAGAATAAATTCATTTCTTTGACTTTATCTATATCTATAGAGAGCTTATTATTAGATAATTCTTTAATATTTTCAACTATTACTTTATTATCAATTGATTCTTTATTCCACATACCAAAAAATGATTTCATTATTTTTCCTATATGAATAACAGCTGCTTCTTTGTCTTCATCTTTTTTTAATTTACAAGCTTCATCTATTAAAAGCTCAATTTTTTTTCCATAATGTCTGTATCTAATTTTAGATTTAGGGTATTCTAATCTTTTAGGTACTTCTGAATCGGATTTTTTGTTTGGTTTGGGATAAGGACTTTCAATATCTAAACTATAATCAGACATTATATATAAGTCATCCCACATTTTAGCATCTATCTCATTTTGATCTTTAAAACTAGGATGAGTGAGTTTCATCATCTCAACTAATGTTTTAGACATCTTATTTCTTTCTTCTTTACTTTTTATGTTTCCAACATAATCAACAAGTTTATGGAAGTTTCTTCCGTATTCTCTCAATATTAAATTGCTTCTAGTAGTATTATATTCCATCACGATAATTTTTTTCAAAACTAACTAATTTTTTCATCAATTAAGTATTAGATTCATCTACTTATTTTACAATGGAATATTTAGACAATTTAAATTCTAATCAGAAAGAGGCTGTTATCCATGAAAATGGTCCATGTTTGGTAATAGCTGGGGCAGGATCTGGAAAAACTCGAGTTTTAACATATAGAATTGCTCATCTAATTAAAAAAGGAACAGATCCATATTCAATTCTTGCACTGACTTTTACAAATAAAGCTGCAAAAGAGATGAAAAATAGAATTGAAAAGATTGTTGGAACAGAAGCTAGAAGTCTTTGGATGGGAACATTTCATTCAATATTTGCGAGGATACTAAGAACTGAAGGATATAAAATTGGTTACCCTCCAAATTTTGTAATTTACGATACACTTGATTCTAAAAATCTTATTAAATCAATTGTTAAAGAGTTAAATCTTGACCCAAAAATTTATAAAGAAAATTTTGTTTACAATAGAATTTCAAATGCTAAAAATAGGTTGATTTCACCTCTTGAGTATAAAAATAATCCTATTCTTCAAGAAGAGGATAGTTCTTCTTTAAGACCAATGATTAGTGAAATATATAAAATGTATACTGAAAGATGCTTTAAATCTCAGGCAATGGATTTTGATGATTTATTATATAACACAAATATCCTCTTTGCAGAACATATTGATGTATTAAACAAATATCAACAGCTATTCCAACATGTTTTAATAGATGAATTTCAGGATACAAATTTTTGTCAATATCTAATAACAAAACGTTTAGCCTCTGTAAACAGGAATATTTTTGTGGTAGGTGATGATGCTCAGTCTATTTATGCTTTTAGAGGTGCTGAAATAAGAAATATATTAAAATTTGAAGATGATTTTGATGATTTAAAAACTATCAAACTAGAACAAAATTACAGATCTACTAAAAACATTGTTAATGCTGCTAATTCAGTAATAGATAAAAACAAGTCAAAAATCAGTAAGGAAGTATGGACTGAAAACGATGAAGGGGAACTTATTTCAGTAAAGAAATCATTTTCCGATAATGAAGAGGGAAAGATTGTATCAAATTTAATTTTTGAAGAAAAAAACAGAAATCAATTAACAAATTCAAATTTTGCAGTTCTCTACAGGACAAATAGTCAATCAAGATCTATAGAAGAGGCACTAAGAAGAATTGGCTTAAAATATAAAGTTTTTGGTGGAGTATCTTTTTATCAAAGAAAGGAGGTTAAAGACTTAATTGCTTACTTAAGGTTTTCTATAAATCAAAACGATGAACAATCTTTTAGAAGAATAATTAATTATCCAAGAAGAGGAATAGGCCAAACATCGGTTGAAAAAATAATTACAATTTCAAATAAGGAAAACATTAGTTTATGGGAAGTTGTAACAAAATCTTCAACTCTAGTAAATTCGAGAATTAATAATTTACTTACACCATTCAGAGATTTAATCATATCTTTTTCCAATTTCTCGAAAAACAATGATGCTTTCTCAACAGCTTCTCATATTGCCTCTAATTCAGGTCTTCTTAAAGAGTTATGGGATGACAGAAGTATAGAAGGGATAAGCAGATATGAGAATGTTCAAGAACTATTAAATTCTATTAAAGAGTTTATTGATAATGAAGAAAACACTGAAAAAAAATTAGATAACTTTTTACAAGAAATATCGCTGATGACAGATCAAGATAAAGGTGATGAAGAAGAAGGTGAATATATATCATTGATGACTATTCATATGGCAAAAGGGCTAGAGTTTCCAGTCGTTTTTATTGTTGGTGTAGAAGAAGATTTATTTCCATCTCAGATGATGATATCGTCACGTGAAGATTTAGAAGAAGAAAGAAGGTTATTCTATGTTGCAATTACAAGAGCAATGAAAAAACTTTATCTTACTTACTCCAAAACAAGATATAGATACGGTATGCTTAAAGATTGTGAGGTAAGCAGATTTATTAAAGAGATAAGCCCAATTTATCTTGATATCGAAAACTTTAATGCCACAAAATCTCTAGTAAAAAATGTAATCAAGCAGAAAACAAAAAACTTATCTCCAATTAAAAAATTAAAATTAAGTTCTCTGCCCACTGGAGATCCATCTCAATTAGATGAGCTTATAGAAGGAAAAAAAGTTAAACATCATATTTTTGGTATTGGAACAATAAAAAAAATTGATTTAAATTCAAATCAGAAAAAGGCTGTTGTGAATTTTAAAAATGTTGGTGAAAAGACATTACTTTTAAATTTTGCTAAATTAAAGGTTATAAATTAATGGATGTACTTGGAATAGATATAGGTGGATCAGGTGTTAAGGCAGCAATAGTTGACACCAAATCAGGTCAGCTTTTAACTGATAAAATTAGGTTTAAAACTCCTGAGTCTCCATCTCCTAAAAAAATTTTTACTGGTATTGAGGATAATTTTTTAACTAAATTAAAATGGAAAGGTAGTGTTGGGTGTGGTTTTCCAGGAGTAGTAATTAAAAATAAAGTTTATTCTGCAGCTAATATGACTAAAAAATGGGTAGGTATAAATATTAAGAAAAAATTTTCTCAAAAATTTAATCTAGAGTGTAACGCATTAAATGACGCTGATGCTGCTGGAATTTCAGAAGTATTCTTAAATAAAAATATTCCACAAAAAGGAACTGTGATGGTGATAACTGTTGGTACAGGTTTGGGAACTTCAATTTTTGTTGATAGAATGCTTGTGCCTAATATTGAATTTGGTCACCTTAAAATGTACGGAGATTGTGCGGAAAAGTATGCCTCAAATTTGGCTAGAAAAAAACTTGATTTATCTTGGAATGAATGGGCTGCTCGATTTAGTGAGTATTTAGCTTACATTGAACTACTAGTTTCTCCAGATGTTATAGTTTTTGGTGGTGGTATTAGTAAATATTTTGATGAATATAAGTCAAGTTTGAAATGTAATTGTAAAATAATTCAAGCTCAAAATAAAAATAATGCTGGAATTATTGGAGCTGCACTTTCAGTCGTTTAGTTATTTAGAATAACCTTTGTCAGTCAATAATTTTCTTTCTTGAGCTTCATTAGCTAACGTATCACATCTATCATTTTCAATATTCCCTGAGTGACCCTTTACCCACTCAAATTTAATTTTGAATTTTTTATATAATGGTATGAATTTTTTCCAGAGATCCTGGTTCTGTTTTTTTTTGAAATTAACTTTTTCCCAATTCCATATCCAACCCTTTTCTACAGACTCAACAACATATTTAGAGTCAGAATAAATTGTGATATCAATACTATTTTTTTTTAAAGCTTCAAGAGCTTTAATTACTGCCAAAAGCTCCATCCTATTATTTGTAGTTAGTTTATAACCTTGACTTAATTCTTTTCTTCTATCCTTATATAGTAATACAATCCCATATCCTCCTGGACCAGGATTTCCTCTACTTGATCCATCAGTATAAATTTTGATCATTTTATGTCTATAAAATATTTAATTGCAGCCTCATAACCCAATAACCCAAGACCAGAAATAATCCCAGAGCAGACGTCACTTAAATAGCTTTTTTTTCTAAAATCCTCCCTTGATAAGATATTAGAAATGTGCACCTCAATTGCAGGAGTTGTAACTGAAGATATAGCATCACGCAATGCAACTGATGTATGAGTGAATCCTCCCGCATTAATAATTATTCCATCATATGAAAACCCAACTTCTTGAATCTTTTCAATTAGTTCTCCTTCATGGTTTGATTGATAATAATTGATATTTATTTTATCAAATTTTTTCTTTAAAGATTTATAATAAGTCTCAAAAGATTTGTCTCCATAAATTTCTTTTTCTCTAATCCCAATAAGATTTAAATTTGGGCCGTTTATAATTATTAACTTCATGATTATATAAATTTAGTCTAAAAATAAGATTTTATGTGGGAACATGAGATAATTGAGTACAGGAATTATTTAAAATTAGAGCGGTCATTATCTGAAAATTCAATTGCTGCATATATAAATGATATTCAAAAATTAATTTCATTTTTAATTTTAATAAAAAAAGAAAAAATAAAATATTCAGAGGTTAATTCTAATTTGATTAATCAATTTATTGAGTATCTATATCAATTAGGTGTATCACCTCATACTCAATCAAGAATAATTTCAGGAACAAAATCTTTTTTTGGTTATTTAACACTTGAGGAAAAAATATCTAAAAACCCTACTGAATTAATTGAATCCCCAAAGCTCAATAAAAAATTACCTGACACTCTTAACTTTGATGATATAGAGAAAATGTTTTTGTCTATTGAGATAAATACTTTTGAGGGAACAAGAAATAGAGCTATCCTAGAGACTTTATATAGTTGTGGATTAAGAGTTTCAGAATTAATTAATTTAACCTTTCAAAATTTATTTTTAGATATAGGTTTTATTAAAGTTATAGGTAAAGGATCAAAGGAGAGGTTAGTTCCGATCGGTGGTCAAGCAGTTAAATTCATTAATCTATATAATGAAAATTATAGAAAGAATATGAATGTAAAGCAAGGTAATGAAGGGTATTTATTTTTAAATAGAAGAGGTAGTAAACTCTCTAGAAATATGATTTTTATAATTGTCAAAAAAATTTCAATTAGTTTAAATTTTAAAAAAAATGTTAGCCCTCACACTTTCAGACATTCTTTTGCAACTCATATGATTGAAGGTGGTGCAGATTTAAGAGCAGTCCAAGAAATGTTAGGACATGAGTCTATAACAACTACTGAAATATATACTCACTTAAATAAAGAATACCTCAGAGAAGTAGTAAATAAATTTCACCCTAGGAGTTAATAGTATTCTTATATTTGTAGAATGTATAAGAAATTAGTTCGTCCCATACTTTTTCTTTTTAATCCTGAGTTCATTCATAACCTTTCTTTTTTGTTAATTAAAATTATTTTTAGAATCCCAATAATTAGCTTTTTACTTAAGAATCATTTCAAATTAGAAGATGTTAATTTAGAAACCAATTTATTGGGAATTACCTTCAAAAATAAAATTGGTCTCGCAGCAGGTTTTGATAAAAATGCTGAGCTCTTAAATGAAATTGAGAGTTTTGGTTTTGGGCATATTGAAGTTGGAACAATAACTCCAAAGCCTCAGCCTGGCAATCCAAAACCAAGACTTTTTAGATTATCAAAAGATAATGCATTAATTAACAGAATGGGGTTTAATAATGATGGTGTTGACAAAATTTTATCTAGAATTAAATCTTATAATGGAAATTTAATTGTTGGAGCAAATATTGGAAAAAATAAAATTACTCCTAATAATAAAGCTGTTGATGATTATTTATATTGCTTTAAAAAGTTATTAGGTTATGTTGATTATTTTGTTGTTAATATAAGTTCTCCAAATACACCTGAGTTAAGAAAACTACAATCTAAAAAGTATCTTCAAACAATTGTTCAGGCATTAAATACGGAACGTGCTAAAGAAAAAAAAGGTGTTCCTATTTTTATTAAAATAGCTCCAGATTTAAGAAACTATGAGATAACTGAGATAGTGGATATATGTATTGAAAATAAGATTGATGGGATTATTGCTACCAATACTACTGTAAGTAGAAAGAACATAAAGTCTAAAAAATTTACATCAATTGGTGAGGGAGGACTTAGCGGTATGCCTCTTAAAGAAATGTCTAACTCAATAATTAAATATTTAAAAAGTTATTCTAAAGGGAAAATTAAAATTATTGGAGTAGGTGGAGTATTTAATTCTGATGATGTAATTGAAAAATTAAATTTAGGTGCTGATTTAGTTCAAGTGTATTCAGGTTGGATTTACGAAGGCCCTTCAATGATAAAAAAAATAAATAATGCGCTTTTAAATTTTCAAAAAGAGAATTTAAATTGATTTGGTATTACTAAATTTGAGTAATGGTTGAAAGTTCATATAATAACGATTATTATGAAGATGAAGGGGAAAAAAAACCCTTTATTGAAAAAATAAAGGTAACAATTGGTGCAATAAGTTTATCATTAACCATTATTATATTTTTTTCTTTGTTGTCCTATTTCTTTACAGGAAGTGATGATCAAAGTCTAATAAACTCTGGATTATCTTTTTCTTCTTTAGGCCAAGAGTCAAAAAACTGGTTGGGTGTATTAGGAGCATTTGTATCGCATTATTTAATATTTATTACTTTTGGCATATCATCTTTTTTAATAGTTCCACTACTTTTTGTAATTGCAATTAGACTTTTATTTAATAAAAAAATATATTCCTTATCAAGGATATCAATATTCTTTTTTTTCGGCACCATTTGGGTTTCTTCACTAATGGGTTTCTTGTTAAATCTTTTCCCAGATAATTTTTTTTTAAAAAACTATACTGGAGGTGTAGGTTATAACTTATCTCTTTTTCTAGATAATTTACTTGGTTTATCCTCTTTCGTAATAATATTATTGTCCCTTTTTCTCTTTATAGTTTTTTTCTATGATTTATATTCTTTTAATATTTTTAAAAATAAAAGCAAGCAAAATAAATCTATCTCTGAGGATGAATTTGAAGATATTATTCCTAATAATAATTTAGAAGAGGATCTTTATGAAGAAGAAAATGAAGAAGAAAATGAAGAAGAAAATGAAGAAGAAA
>CAYXSW010000009.1:0-40577 GCA_964467915.1 uncultured Marinoscillum sp. | reverse complement strand
GATCTTTATGAAGAAGAAAATGAAGAAGAAAATGAAGAAGAAAATGAAGAAGAAATAGTTGAGAAAAGTATACCTGGTAATTCTAATGATGAAGAAAATATAAAATTAAAAGTTGAAAAGACAGTAAATGAGAAACAGTCTAGTACTTTATCTAGTGATATATATGACCCAGAATTAGATTTATCTAATTATAAGTATCCGAAAGTTGATTTGTTGAATAATACAAATGATAAAAAAATTCAAGTAACTAAGGATGAGTTAACATCAAATAAAAATAGGATAATTGAAACTCTTAAGAATTTTAAAATTGATATAGCAAAAATTAAAGCAACAATTGGACCGACGGTTACCTTGTATGAAATAGTTCCTGAAGCTGGAGTAAAAATTTCTAAAATTAAAAACTTAGAAGATGATATTGCACTTAGTTTATCTGCGCTTGGAATTCGTATAATTGCGCCAATACCTGGAAAAGGAACTATAGGGATAGAAGTTCCTAATAAAAATAGAGAGATTGTAAGCCTAAGATCTGTAATGAGTACGGAAAAGTTTATTAAGAGTGATTACGAGTTACCTTTAATTTTAGGTAAAACAATATCTAATGAAGTGTTTATTGCTGATTTATCCAAGATGCCCCATATTTTAGTAGCAGGAGCAACTGGTCAAGGTAAGTCAGTGGGATTAAACGTAATGCTATCTTCATTACTATACAAAAAACACCCGTCAATTTTAAAATTTGTTTTGATAGATCCAAAAAAAGTTGAATTATCATTATTTAATAAAATAGAAAAACACTTTTTAGCTAAACTTCCTGATTCAGAGGAGCCAATCATTACTGAGACTAAAAAAGTAGTTCATACTCTAAATTCACTCTGTACGGAAATGGATGTTAGATATAATTTGTTAAAAGATGCCCAGGCTAGAAACCTAAAAGAGTACAACAAAAAATTTATAAGTAGAAAACTAAACCCTAATGAAGGTCATAGGTATCTTCCGTATATAGTTTTGGTAATAGATGAGTTAGCTGATTTAATGATGACAGCTGGAAAAGAAATTGAAAATCCAATCGCAAGATTAGCCCAACTGGCAAGAGCTATAGGAATTCATTTAATTGTAGCTACTCAAAGACCTTCAGTTAATGTTATAACTGGAGTAATTAAGGCAAATTTTCCTACTCGAATATCATTTAAAGTAACATCAAATATGGATTCAAGAACTATATTAGATTATAAAGGAGCAGAACAATTAGTAGGTATGGGAGATATGTTATTCTCATCGGGTTCAGAAATAATAAGACTACAGTGTCCTTTTGTAGATACTCCAGAGATTGAAAGAATTTGTGATCAAATTGGAAACCAGAGGGGTTATATATCAGCTTATTTATTACCTGAATATATTGATGAAAATGAAAAACAGATAACAGATATTGATTTATCAGATAGAGATCCATTATTTGAAGATGCTGCAAGACTTGTTGTTTCTTCTCAGACTGGTAGTACTTCTTTATTACAAAGAAAATTAAAATTGGGATATAATAGGGCTGGTAGGTTAACTGATCAATTAGAAGTAGCTGGAATAGTTGGTCCATCTGAAGGAAGTAAGCCTAGGCAAGTTCTTATTCAAGATGAATATAGTTTAGAGAAAATACTTAACGATTTAGTTTAACTTTACGTTATGATATATATGAGAAAGCTTATTTTAATATTTTATTTATTATCACTTAACCCTTTTACTTCTAACTCTCAGGAGGATAAAGTTGCCCTTGATTTACTGAACTCTATGAGTGATAAATATAAAAAGATGGAAGGTTTTACCTCTTCATTTACCTATACAATGGAAAATCTAACGGAGGATATTTCGGACTCATTTACTGGTAAGATATCAGTTAAAGATGATAAGTATATATTATTTATAGAAGGTCAGAAAATTATTAATAACTCTAAAACTGTTTGGACATACCTTGAGGAGTTAAACGAAGTAACTATATCAGACTTTGATCCTAGTGAACAAGATATTTCTATTAATAATGTTTTTGAAGTTTATAAAGATGGATATAATCATAAATTCATAGGAAATACTGAGGGAATTTCAACAGTTGAAATTTATCCTGAAGATGAAAATAAATCATATTTCAAAATCTTATTTAAGATTTTTGAAAATAATCTTTTATCTAGTTTCACGGTTTATGATAAGTCAAATAGTATTTTTATTTATAGTATTGATGATTTTTTGGAGGAAGAATTGAATAATGAACTATTTACATTTGATTTAGAAAAACATCCGGATATTGAAGTAATTGATTTTAGATAATAAATGAATTTTTCTGAAATAGTAACCCAAATTAAGAAGAAAAGATCATACCTCTGTATTGGTTTAGATTCAGATATTAGAAGAATACCAAAATATTTGCTAGATTTTGATGATCCTATTTTTGAATTTAATAAGAGGATAATTGACGCAACTAAAGATATTGTTATAGCATATAAACCAAATTTGGCATTTTATGAATCACAAGGGCCAAAGGGCCTATTGTCTCTTGAGAAGACATTAAGATATATCCCAAATAACATATTCACTATTGCTGATGCAAAAAGAGGAGATATTGGTAATACTTCTAAGATGTATGCTAAAACATTTTTTGAAACTTTTAACTTCGATGCTATTACTTTGTCACCATATATGGGGAAAGATTCTTCTTTGCCATATTTAGAATTTGAAGGAAAATGGGTTATATTATTAGCTTTAACATCGAATGACAGTTCTTCTGATATACAATATTTTAAAAATTCAAATAATAAGAAATTATATGAACATATTCTAATTGACTCATTGGGATGGTCTTCTAGAGAGAACACAATGTATGTTGTGGGAGCTAACAGAATAGATGAATTGATCTCTATAAGAAAAATAATTCCTGATAATTTTCTCCTCATTCCTGGAGTTGGTACTCAAGGAGGAGACTTAAAGAATATCAGTTTAAATTCAATGAATAATAATTGTGGGATAATTGTAAATGTTTCAAGAGATATAATTTATTCTGATGTGTCAGAATCATTTCATGAAAATGTCAGAGCTAAAGCTCTAGAATATAAAAATGAGATGGAAAAGATAATGATTGAAAAAGGTGTATTGTGAAAAAAAAATATCAGATAATACTTTTTTATCATTATTCAGAAATTAAAAGTCCAATTGATTTTAAAAATAGTCATCATCTTTTTTGTATTAAGAATAATATCAAAGGGAGGATAATTGTTTCTTCGGAAGGGATTAATGGAACTGTTTCTGGAAAAAGAAAAGACTGTAAAAAGTATATGCAAGAACTGAGTGGCAATAAATTATTTTCTGAAATAGATTTTAAAGTAGAAGACTCTGATAAAAATGCATTTAATAAAATTAATGTAAGGATGAAATCTGAAATAGTTAATTCTGGTATTAAAACTAAAGATATTCTTAAGAATAAAGGAGAATACATAAAAGCATTAGACTTTAAAAATATTGTTAAAAATAAACCTGAGGATGTTACTATTTTAGATGTTAGGTCAAATTATGAGCATAAAATAGGTAAGTTTCGGAATGCAGTGACGCTTGATATTGATAATTTTAGAGATTTTTCTTCCAAAATTTCTGAAATTAAAAAGAAAGTAAAAAAAACAGATAAAGTTATTACATATTGTACTGGTGGTGTTAAGTGTGAGAAGGCAAGTGCTTTTCTTAAAGAGAATGGATACGACAATGTTTATCAATTACATGGAGGTATAATAAAATATGGAATAGAAGAGGGTGGAGAAAATTTTGATGGAAAGTGTTATGTTTTTGATGATCGAATAGTAAAAGATGTTAATATTATCAATCCAATTATAATAGGTAAGTGTTATGTTACTGGAGAAAAAACAGATAGAATGGTTAATTGTGCTAATGTTTTATGTAACAAACATTTCCCTTTAAGTAATAAAGGCGCAGAAATATTTAAAGGTTGTTGCTCAGAAGATTGTTTGAAAAATGGAAAAGTTAGAAAGTTTAATGGATCTGGTTTTTATCAAAAAAAATTAAACGGGTATAACCCATATATTGGGTTAGATAAAAGCAAATTAAATAAGACTACTGGAAAATAATATCATTTTTAGAATTAATCCAAATTTCGTAAAACTCTTTATATTTTTCTTCAATAACATTCCTCTTAATTTTCATAGTAGGAGTTAAAATATTGTTTTCAATTGACCAAGAATCTTTTAAAACAACTAGTTTTTTGATCCTTTCATGTTTTTCTAGTTTATTATTAATTAAAAGAATTAAGGCTTCAAAATCACTTTTTATCTCATCAACTATTTTTTTGCTTTCATTCATAACAACTAGTGCAATTGGTTGAGTTAAATTTTCACCCACAACACATACTTGTTCTATGAGATTATTTTTACTCAGTTTCATTTCTATAGGGTTTGGAGCAACATATTTTCCTTTAGATGTCTTAAAAATATCTTTTATTCTTCCTGTTATTCTTAGATAACCATCATTATCTATTGTTCCCTTATCACCTGTGTATAGATACCCTTTTTTAATTGTTTCTTTAGTAAGTTCTTCCTCTTTATAATAACCTTTCATAACACAATCATTTTTCATGATGATTTCTCCTTTATCAGTAATTTTTATATCTGTATCAGGCATAGCTTTTCCAACTGTTCCGAATTTTATATTACCTGGATAATTACCATGAGAGCATGCCGCATTCTCTGACATTCCATATGCCTCATAAATTTTAATTTTAAATCTATCAAACCACTCTAAGGTAGATACCGGAATTGAAGCGGCTCCAGTTATGCATATTCTAGATTTACTTAGCCCTAGTGATTTTTTGATTAATCTAGAAAAAAGGCCACTTAATATGGGTATGCCCATGATAAAATTTATAATTTTTTGAGAAAAAATCGAAAGAAGTTTTGTCATGAACTTAGTATAGATTCTAGGGACTCCAAAGAAAATAGTTGGTTGACAATCTTTTAAATTTTTAACAAAAGTATCTAAACTCTCAACAAAAAATATTTTACCACCAGATAGAATTCCACCATTTTCGACTAAAGCTCTTTCAGCAATATGTGAAAGAGGTAGGTATGAAATAAATCTATCTTTTTCACTTAAAGGAAATAATAAGTGTAAATTTTTAGTTGCCGTAGCTGTTGCTTTATAATTTAAAACTACACCTTTAGGAATTCCAGTTGTTCCTGATGTATATATAATAGTTATTACACTGTCTAAATTAATTTCATCAAAGGTTTTAACTGTTTCAAACTCAGATATTATCTTATCCCATTTTTTATAATCACACTTCAGGTCATAATGTCCAAAATCAACTTTTTCAATATTCTTAGGTATATGATCTTTAATTTGATCCCAATCACTTTCTTCAAGTTTACCTACAAATAATAGTTTTGATTCACTATGTTCAAGTATATATTTTGCTGTTTTTCCGTTAACGTTAGCATAAATAGGAACTGAGATATTACCACTCATCATTATTGCTAGGTCAGTAATAATCCAATGAGCACAATTTTTGGATAAAATTGCAATTTTGGAATATTTAGGTAGTTTTAAGCTATTAATATAATTACAGATTTTTCTCGCTTCTTTTCCAACTTTTTCCCAAGAGTATTCATGATTTTTACCATTTATAGGTTGAATTAAAAAAGTTTCTTTTCCTTTAGTATTTTCCCACTTGATAAAATTTTCAACAGGTGATTTTAATTTTTTACTCATCTTCTAGATTATATTGCCCAAGTTTTACCTATTTCACTAAAAGGAATACAACCTTGATATTGACCTAGGATTACAGACGGTCCATTATATTTTAAAACTTGAGTTGCCCCAACTTCAGACTTAAAATATGAAATAGCAACTGATGATTTTATTTTTAAGTATATGTTTCTTATTTCAGATTCTGATTCAGTTTGAACCGAATTCAGTATTTCAGTCTTTTCTGATAAAATAGATTCATAAAATTTATTAGGGGTGTTATTTAAATAATTATCCAATTTATTTAGATCATTTCTAAATTCAGAGATATCATTATCTTCAAAAACATTAAAAACATACTCCTCAATTTCTTGAGGAACACCAACAGCTATTGCTCCTGGATATTCTGTATTTGGAATTATAGTATTAGATATTTCATTTAAAAAAAATGCTTCCTTATTATTTAAATATTTAGGTTCCCAGGGTAATTCTTTAGAAGATTGGCTACAAGAATTAAGTAGTGTAGAAGGTACTATTAAAGACCCTGATACAAATAATGAAATATTTTTAAATGCTTCTCTTCTTTCCATTATAGATTTCTATTTTTTAATTCACTTATTGCATAATTTGCAGCTCTTGCGGTTAAGGCCATGTAAGTTATCGATGGGTTAACACAACTGGAAGATGTCATACATGCTCCGTCTGTTACAAATACATTTTTTGCAGAATGGACTTGGTTCCATTTATTTAAAATTGATGTTTTTGGATCTTTACCCATTCTTGCTGTACCCATTTCATGAATTCCATTACCCATATCGTATCTGTTATCGTAGGGTTCTACATTTTTAAATCCACATGAATCAAGCATTTCTGCTGCTGAATTTTTCATGTCTTCTCTCATTCTAATTTCATTTTCTTTGATTTCTGTTTCGAAAACAACAGTTGGCATTCCCCACTTATCTAATTTGTTATCGTCTAAATACATTTTATTTTCATTATAAGGTAATATTTCACCGAAGGCAAGTAAATTCATATTCCACCCTCCAGGTTTAGAAGCAATGTCTAGGAGGTCTTGACCCACTAAACCTTCCTCTGCAGCTCTGTACCAACCAGTTCTACTTGCTCCTCCTTGATAGCCATAGCCCCTTAAGAAATCCATGTCATTTTTATCTAAATTTCTAAATCTAGCTAAGTATCCACTATTTGGTCTATTTCCATGATAATATTTGTCGTCATAACCTTCCATTTTAGCTCTTGCGCCAGCTTTGAAGTGATGGTCCATCATATTATGACCTAATTCACCAGAATCATTGCCAAATCCATTTTGAAATCTATTAGACTTTGAATTAAGCATAACAGCAGTTGAGTTTATTGCAGATGCATTAAGAAAAATTATTTTAGAATAATATTCTTTCATCACTAATGTTTCTGAGTCTATTACTCTGACACCTGTGGCTTTTTCTTTTTTATCATCATAAATTATTGAATGGACAATTGAATTTGGTCTCAAAGTCATATTTCCAGTTGCTTCTGCAGCAGGAAGGGTTGATGAGTTAGAGCTAAAATAAGCCCCATAAGGACAACCTCTAATACAAAGGTTTCTACTTTGACAGGGGCCTCTGCCGTTATGTGATTTTGTCACGTGAGCAACTCTACCAATCGTATATGTTCTGCCGAATTTATCAAACAAATTTTTTTTGAAGTCCTTTTCAACACAATTCATTTCCATTGGTGGAAGAAATTTTGCATCTGGAAGCTGAGAGAGTCCCTCTTTCATTCCACTAACTCCAATAAAATTTTCAACATGGTCATACCACTTTTCAATATCTTTATATCTTATTGGCCAATCTACACTGATACCTTCTTTTGCATTAGCTTCAAAGTCTAATTCGCTCCACCTATATACTTGTCTTCCCCACAATAAGGATCTACCTCCAACGTGGTATCCTCTTATCCAATCAAATGATCCTTTCTTTTCTGTGTATGGCTGTTCAGTATCTTTTACCCACCAGTGCTTAGTTGATTGTTTGACTGTATATCCTGTTCTTAACTGAACAGGGTAATCTTTTCTTTCTTTTGCAGTTAATTGATCTCTGTAGGGCAGTTCCCAAGAATGTTTATTCATGGTTGGGTAACCCTTTACATGTTCGACGTCTCTTCCTCTTTCTAAAACTAATGTCTTTAAACCACCTTCAGTAAGTTCTTTAGCTGCCCAACCTCCACTGACTCCAGTACCTATAACAATGGCATCATATGTGTTTCCGGAAACAAATTCTGAGTTAATATTCATTATATATTAGTTGTTTCAATATTAGTTAAAATATTTTTGTAATAAAATAAATTGTGATACATTAATAATCTGTTCTTATGATTTATTTATTTGCTTTATTAAATTTTATCCATCCTATATACATAAGCAACTCTAGTATTATGGTTGATGAGAATCATATAAACATAAAAATCAAAATTTTTAGAGATGATTTTGAGGATGCTTTAAGAGTTTATCATGGAAATTCTATATCTATAGATACAAATGATAAATTATTAAAAAATAAAGTATTTGTATCTCAGTATTTAAATAATAAATTCATCTTAAAAATAAATGAGAATAATAAAAATATAATTATTAGTGATCTCCATTTAATTAATGATGTTCTTGAAATTGAGTCAAGTTTTAAAATAGATGAGAATATTACAAATTTTAAAATTAAAAATGAATTGCTTTTTGATGTTTACAGTATTCAAAAGAACATACTTTTTTTAAATATAAAAAATGTAAAATACTTCTATACCTTTTCAATTTCTGAAAATGAAAAAGAATTTATTTATTGAATAATTCAATAATAGATTCCGTGCTTACAAGAACTCCGGTTCTTATGGAATTTTCTATATCGGGATAATAAAATGGAGAATGAAGAGCAGGTAATGCATAATTGCCAGTATTATATTTTTCAATTCTTTCTTTAGGTACAGTTCCAAGCCAATATAAAACTGTTGGAATATTTTCTTTAGTACTACCGTATCTTGCAAAATCTTCTCCTACCATTTGAGGTTTTGAGTCAATAACATTGTCACTGCCAATTATCGAAGAGGATACCTCTTTCATAATATCTACTAAAGCTTCATCATTATAGTTAGCTGGAGTATATTCATCTGGAATAATAACCTCCGGCCATTTTGATTTATCTAGACCCATAGAAAATGCAATCCCATCACATATTTCTTTAATTCTTTTATGAATTAATTTTCTCACTTCATCTTTATATGTTCTTACAGTAAGTTGTAGATTCACCTCATCAGGAATAATATTATGTTTTGTTCCGCCTTTTATTGAGCCAACAGTGATTACAGCATCATCAATAGGGTCAATATTTCTACTAACAATAGTTTGTAGTTCCATTACAATTAATGAAGCAGCTACTACAGGATCAATAGACATATGAGGTGATGCTCCATGGGCACCTTGTCCGAAAATTTTTATGTCTATGGATTCAGTATTAGCCATAGTATAACCTTTTCCAAATCCAACTTTTCCAGTTGGGATAGTTGGGGATGAATGTAAACCAATACCATAATCAGGAATTGGAAAATTTTCATAAAGACCATCTTTTAACATCATAGCAGCTCCTGCACCAATTTCTTCTGCAGGTTGACCAATCATAATTATTGTTCCACTCCAATCATTTTTTCTTTTTATTAGGGATCTTGCTGTACCTGTCCACACTGCCATATGCATGTCGTGTCCACAAGAGTGCATAGTGCCAACATCATTCCCATCAAAATTTTTTGTTATAACCTTACTTGCGTAGGGTAGGTCTGTTTTCTCTTCCATAGGTAATGCATCCATGTCAGTTCTATATAGTATATTAGGTCCTTTTCCATTTTTGAAAACCCCAACAACACCATATCCTCCCACATTTTCAGTAACATCAAATCCAATATTTGAGAGTTCATTAGCGAGTATTTTAGAAGTTTCTTTCTCCATCAATGAAATCTCAGGGTTTTTATGAATATTTATATATAAATCTTTTAAATAAGGAATATCATTTTCTACATCATTTCTGAATTTATTTTTATTTTCAAAAGATGAAAAAATTATTATACTGACAATAAGAAAAATTTTGTATTTCATAGTTCTTTAATTTTAATATTTCTATAGTAGACCTTGGTTCCATGATCTTGAAATGCTATAGGGCCTGAATTTGTTTTTGCAAATCCACCCCAATCTTTAAACTTAGAGTTCTTAACTAGATTATCCCACTCATTCCCACTAAGTGGAAATACAATAGCATCTTTATCATTAAGTTTGACTTTCCCAATATTATCATTATAATTTATTTCAATTAAATATTTATTCCATTCACCTGTTGGGTTCGCATGTAGCTCAGTTGGTGCTACCATATCGTATAATGCTCCATTCATATGAACATAATTTTTTTTGTCTTCACTCCCATATTGATCATCATCAATAACTTGAATTTCAGGAGCTGTTAGATATGGAACAGGATATTCTTTTGATTCATTTACTGCCCAGAAAATACCACTATTTCCTTTTTTATCAACTTTCCATTCTACTGATAATATAAAGCTCTCATAATCTTTATTTGAGACAAGTCCATTATTTCCGGATCCTTCACCAGGCATTAAAACATAAGCACCGTCTTCTATTTTCCAGCCCACAACAGAATCGGATAGATATGTATGCCAGTTATCAAATGTTTTTCCATCAGTAAGAGATATCCATTCATTTTTATTTTTTTCCTGAATTTTGTTGGAGTACGCGGTTAAAATTATTGCTAATAATATTAGTTGATATTTTTTCATGGTATAAGTTTTTTATAAATATATGAAATTATATTTTCTTAATAAATTCTAATATGTCTTGATAAACTTCTTCCTTCTCAATGTCATTATGGGGTTCATGGTAAACATTATCATAAAATTTTATTTTATAATTTTTTAAGAGGTTACTAATTTTAAATGTGCCATTTGAAGAAATTATTTTATCACTTTTCCCATGATATAAAAAGAGATTTATTTTAATTTTTGAGGCCTTTTCTCTAACATTAACTATTGATCTCATAACTTCAGAATATAGATTAAGTGAAATTTTATTGTGAACTAATTGGTCTTCATTATATTTTTTTACTACGTCTTTATTTTTACTTAAGTGATTAGAAATGAGTCTATTATTTAACCTCAAGCTCGGAAAAATATTTTTTAATATTTTTTGTATTTTAATCAAGTATTCTGGCACTTTAATTTTAGTTTCTATCCAAGGGGAAGATATAATTCCTGATTCTATTTCTTTACTTTCTTTTTCAATTAAAAAATTTAATGCAATTAGTCCACCTAGACTATGACCAAATAAGATTATTGGAGTTTCTAAAAATTTTTTTCTAATAAAAATTAATGAAAGTTCAACTGAATCTAAAAATTCATCAAATGATTTAATGTGTCCTTTTTTTCCTTCACTTTTACCATGACCTTGAAGATCTAATGCGTAGACACCCATTCCTTTTTTTGTATAAAATTTTGCAAATTCATTATACCTGCCTGAATGTTCACCTAGACCATGAATTACAAGAATATTTTTTTTAGGTTGATTTTTAGTTTTCCATTCTCTAATAAAAATTTTTTTTGATTTAGATGTTAAAATCAACTTTTCTGATATCTCCATTCTAAGAAAAAGCTGATATCCCTGTTATTTCATGTCCCAAGATAAGTAAATGAATGTCATGGGTACCTTCATAAGTTATTACAGACTCAAGGTTCATCATATGTCTCATCATTGGATAATCATTAGTTATTCCCATTGCGCCATGGATTTGTCTTGTTTCTCTAGCAATTTTTAATGCCATATCAACATTATTTCTTTTTGCTAAAGAAATTTGAGAAGACGATGCCTTTCCCTCATCCATTAATTTACCTAGTCTCCAACAAAGAAGTTGCGCTTTAGTTATTTCTGTAAGCATCTCTGCTAGCTTTTTTTGTATTAATTGAAAAGAAGCAATTGGTTTATCAAATTGTTTCCTCTCGAGAGAATATTTTTTTGCAGCATCATAACAATCCATTGCAACACCTATTACACCCCATGATATTCCATATCTTGCTTTATCAAGGCAACCTAAAGGACCACCTAATCCATCTTTGTTAGGAAGAAGGTTTTCTTTTGGCACTTTTACATTGTCGAAGACTAATTCTCCTGTTAGACTTGATCTTAACGATAACTTCCCACCAGTTTTAGGGGCTGAAAACCCCTTCATGCCTTTCTCAACTATTACCCCTTTTATTCTCTTGTTTTCATCCTTTGCCCAGACAACCGCTATATCTGCAGCAGGTGAATTTGAAATCCACATCTTTGACCCATTTAGTATATAATGGTCTCCTTTGTCTTCTAGTTTAGATATCATCCCCCCGGGGTTTGATCCAAAATCAGGTTCAGTTAGACCAAAACAGCCTAACATTTCTCCACTTGCAAGTTTGGGTAGGTATTTATTTTTTTGTGCTTCAGATCCATACGCCTCTATTGGAAACATTACTAATGCACTTTGAACAGAAGCGGTTGATCTCATGCCAGAGTCACCTCTTTCTAATTCTTGCATTATGAGGCCATAAGATATATTATCTAGACCACCCCCTCCATATTTTTGGGATACAGTAGGTCCAAAAATACCAGTACTTCCCATTTTTTTTACAATATCTAGAGGGAAATGATTTTCTTCAAACCATTTCTCAATATTTGGTGATATTTCTATATTAACAAAATCTCTAATTGATTCTCTGATAAGCTTTTGCTCCTCTGAAAGAAGTTCATCAAGTAAGTAAAAATCTACAGATTTAAAATTATTAGAATTACTCATATTATATTTTTTATAAATGTAATATTTAAAACTTAAACAGCCTCATAAATCAATAATTTATAACTTAAAAAGGATCTAATTAATATGCTTTTATACTATTAAAAATGCTAATTTTTGATTATTTTTACGAGAGAAAAATCAATCTAAAATATGTCTAAAAAATCCGAAAACAAAAAACAATATTCTGCAGATAATATTCAAGTCTTAGAAGGCCTAGAGGCAGTAAGAAAAAGACCAGCAATGTATATTGGAGATGTTAGTAATAAAGGCCTTCATCATCTTATTTGGGAAGTTGTTGATAACTCTATTGATGAGGCTCTTGCTGGATATTGTGATCTTATATCTGTAATAATAAATAAAGATAATTCAATAACTGTAAAGGATAATGGTAGAGGGATACCAACAGGTATTCATGCCAAGGAAAATAAGTCAGCTCTTGAAGTTGTAATGACTGTGTTACATGCTGGTGGAAAATTTGATAAGGATACATACAAGGTTTCTGGAGGTCTCCATGGTGTTGGTGTGTCTTGTGTAAATGCTCTCTCTGAAAAATTAACTGCTACAGTATATCGTGAAGGAAAAATTTTTGAACAGCAATATAAGAGAGGAATTCCTTTGGAGGATGTTAAGGAAATTGGTAAATCATCTGATAAAGGTACAGTTGTGACTTTTGTTCCTGATAAAGAAATATTTACAACTCTTGAGTATAAATATGATACGGTTGCAACTAGACTAAGAGAGTTATCATTCTTAAATGCAGGAATTAAGATTGACTTAAAAGATGAAAGGGAGTTGGATGAAAATAATGAACCCATATCAGAAAGGTTTTACTCTGAGGGAGGATTAACTGAATTTGTAAATTACTTAGAGGGCTCAAGAGAAAAACTTATACCTAATCCAATTTATATGGAAGGTAAAAAAGAAAATGTCCCTGTTCAAGTAGCATTGTCATATAATCTTTCATATTCGGAGAATGTTGTGTCTTATGTAAACAATATTAATACTATAGAGGGTGGAACTCATGTGGCTGGTTTTAGAAGAGCTCTTACTAGAACTTTAAAATCTTATGCTGATAAATCTGGTCAATTAGATAAGGTTAAAGTAGATATTTCTGGTGATGATTTTAGAGAGGGTTTAACTGCAGTAATTTCAATTAAGGTTGCAGAACCTCAATTTGAAGGACAAACAAAGACAAAACTTGGTAATTCTGAGGCAATGGGAGCAGTTGATGTTTGTGTTGGAGAAATGTTAGGAAACTTCCTTGAAGAAAATCCAAAAGAAGCTAAACAAATAATTTCTAAGGTTATTTTAGCAGCACAAGCGAGACATGCTGCTAGAAAGGCTAGAGAAATGGTGCAAAGGAAGAATGTTTTAACTGGAACGGGTCTTCCAGGTAAGCTAGCTGACTGTTCAGAAAAAGATCCTGCACTATGTGAATTATATGTTGTTGAGGGAGATTCAGCTGGAGGATCTGCTAAGCAGGGTAGAGACAGAACTTTTCAAGCAATCCTTCCACTTAAAGGTAAAATTTTAAATGTTGAAAAAGCTCAAGAACATAAAATTTATGATAATGATGAAATAAAGAATATCATTACTGCTCTTGGAGTAAAGTTTGGAACTGAAGAAGATGAAAAGGAATTAAATTTAGAAAAATTAAGATACCATAAAGTAATTATAATGACTGATGCTGATATTGATGGAAGCCATATTAGAACTCTAGTTCTCACTTTCTTCTTTAGATATATGAAGCCCTTGATTGATAAAGGTTATTTATATATAGCCCTTCCTCCTTTATATCAAATTTCTAAAGGGAAAAGATCAGAATACGTATGGTCAGAGGATGAAAAAGATAAACTTGTCAAAGAACTAGCAAAAGATGGAAAAGAATCCTCTGTAAATATTCAGAGATATAAGGGTTTAGGCGAGATGAACCCAGAACAACTATGGACAACAACTATGGATCCAGCAGAGAGGCTCCTTAATAAAGTGACAATTGAATCTGCTGCTGAAGCTGACGTGTTATTTTCTAAACTTATGGGGGATGAAGTTGCTCCTAGAAGAGAATTCATTGAAAAAAATGCAAAATATGCTAATGTTGATGTCTAAGATTTACTCATTTTTATTTTTTCTTTTTATTATATCAAATTTTAATTCTTTTGCTTCTTGGCAGCAAAGAGTTGAGTATGATATAAGAATAAATTTTGATAACAAGAGTCATCAATTTTCTGGAATTCAACACCTTAAATATTTTAATAATTCAAATGATACTCTAAATAAAGTTTTCTTCCATCTTTATTTTAATGCTTTTCAGCCTGGAAGTATGATGGATGTCAGAAGTAGATCTTTAGCTGATCCTGATAGAAGAGTTAGGGATAGAATATTAAATCTAAAAGATGATGAGATAGGTTTTCATAAGTTTTCAAAGATTCAACAAGATGGAGAAGATTTAAACTACCATATTCAAGGTACCATACTTGAAATTCAACTTAATGAACCAATTAAACCTAATGAGTCTACAGTTTTTTACTTAGAATATTTTAGTCAAGTCCCAAAACAAATAAGAAGGAGTGGAAGAAATAATAAAGAAGGAATTGATTACTCAATGGCTCAATGGTTTCCCAAAATAGCTGAATATGATAGGCAGGGATGGCATGCTCATCCATATATTGCTAGAGAGTTTTATTCCCCTTGGGGGGATTATAATGTTTCAATTGAAATTAATAAAGATTATATAATTGGAGCTACTGGTTATTTAGAAAATAAAGTTGAAAAGGAGAATAGTATTATTTGGAACTTTAAAGCTGAAAATGTTCATGACTTTGTATGGGCTGCTGACCCAGATTATGTTCATGATATTTTTAAAGTTGATTCTGAAGACCTTGAGTTACATTTTTATTATCAAAATTCTAGTGATGAAATGACTCAGAACTGGAAGAGACTTCAAGATCAAACAGCTAAGGCGTTCATTTATTTTAATAAAAATTTTGGAAAATATCCTTATAAAAAATACTCAGTGATTCAAGGTGGAGATGGGGGAATGGAGTATCCGATGGCAACTTTAATTACAGGGCAAAGATCATACCCAAGCTTATTATCAGTTACTCTTCATGAAGCTTTACATTCATGGTATCAAATGTTATTAGGTACAAACGAAAGTTATTATGCATGGATGGATGAGGGATTTACCTCATACACTCAGAATATTACTCAATTCCATATATTTAATGATTTATATAATTTGAATGAAATAAATCCTTTGGAAAAATCTTATGAAAGATACTTTAATTTTCTTAAGGACAATTTAGAGGAACCTCTTTCAACTCACTCAGATCATTTTTCTTCTAATCGTGCATATGGAGTTGGTTCATATACTAAAGGAGCAATTTTTTTAAGTCAGTTAGGATATATTATAAGTGATGAAATTTTGTTTAAAGGTCTTAGAAGATATTTTAATGAATGGAAATTTAAACATCCAGATAAATATGATTTTATCAGAATAATGGAAAAAGAAAGTGGACTTGAATTAGATTGGTATCTTGATTATTGGATTGGTACCACAAATAGAATAGATTATTCTCTATCATTAGAAAGTCATAAAAGAAAAGCCATTAATATTCTGATAGAGAGGATTGGCAAGATTCCTATGCCATTAGATATTGAAATTACTTATGATGATGGGTCAAAAAGTTTGGTGTATATTCCACTTTCTATTATGAGAGGAGAAAAAAATATAAATAATTATGATGATTTTACTGTAAAAAAAGATTGGGAATGGGTTAATACTGAATATAACTTAGAGCTAAAATATTCAGATAAAAAAATAATTCAAGTTCAAATTGATCCTTCAACAAAACTTGCTGATATTGATAAGTCTAATAATTATTTAGAAATAGAAAATTGATTATTTTTTAAGAAAGTTCTCTATTATATTATCAATTTCATTTCTTGAAATATCTTCAATGTTGTTTTTATATTTCTCTAATATGTCTTTAGGTATACCTACAAAAGGTTTTTTTCTTTTTTCTTGAAATTTTTTTCCTATTTCAGTTCCTCTTACAGCTAATATGTATGGAGGTTTACCATACTTCCCTTTTCTAATTTGAGTCCCATTATTAAACTCTTTTAGTATATCTTTTGATTTTTCTATTGGAGTTTTAACTATTTCTATAAACTGATCTTTTGTAAGATCTTTTGGGTCTGGATACTTCTCTTTATCAATCTTAAAGTTCTTTTCTTTAAATCTCAGATAAAAACCATATCTTCCATTTTTTAATTCGATACTATCTCCTTCAAATTCTATAACAGGTAAATTATTATTTTCTTCTTTTTTATTTATAATTTTTTGGGCCTCATCAATGGATATATACCTTATTAGTTGATCATATGGTATATTAAAATATTTAGGAAAGCCACTGTCTACATCCTCTTTTTCTCCAATCTGAATTACAGGTCCAAATTTAGCAATTCTTGCTATAATCTTTTTTCCTTCATATTTTCCAAGATTTTTTTCAAGTTGATATCTTTCTTCTGGAACTTTTTCTGATAGATCAGAAAATACTTTATAAAAATCTTCAAGCATATCATTCCAGTTTCTTCCTTTATATGCGATTTGGTCTAATTGAGATTCTGTTTTTGCAGTGAATGAATAATCCATAAAACTAGAATTGAAATTTTCATTTAAAAACTCAGTTACAAACATTCCTATATTAGTGGGGTATAGTTTATTTTTTTCAAAGCCTGTTTTTTCTTCTTTAATACTATTTGAAATTTTAGTTTCTATCAATCTTATTTCATTACTTGATATTATTTTTCCTTCTCTTTCTTCTTTTATAACATATTCTCTTTCTTTTATTTTTCTGATTGTTTCGGCATAAGTTGATGGCCTTCCAATACCGGAGTCCTCCATTTTTTTGATAAGGCTGGCTTCAGAATATCTTGGAGGATGTTTTGAAAAAACCTCTTTACATAATATTTCCTTAAATTGTAATTTAGACCCTTTTTCAATATTAGGTAAAAGTTTAGTTTTGTCAGAATTATCATTATAAAGTTTTAGAAATCCATCAAAAACCATTATTTCACCTGATGTTTTAAATTCATGTTTTGTATTATTATTAATGTTGATGACTGTTCTTTCAAAAAGTGCTTCACTCATTTGAGAAGCTAAAGTTCTTCTCCAGATAAGATTATACAGTTTTTTCTCACTTTCATTTTTACCAGCTCTTTCCAGATTAAAATTTGTTGGTCTTATAGCTTCATGTGCTTCTTGAGCATTACTACTTTTTGTTTTGAATAGTCTTTTTTTATGATAATTTCCTCCATAATTGTTTTTTATTAGATTTTCTGAATTTATTAAAGCTTCCTCAGATAAATTCACGGAATCTGTTCTCATATATGTAATATGACCTGCCTCATATAATCTTTGTGCAGTTGACATTGTTAAGGATGGAGAAAACCCAATTTTTCTACTTGCTTCTTGTTGAAGACTTGAAGTGGTAAATGGTGATGAAGGAGATCTTTTGGATGGTTTTTTCTCAATATTATTAACTTTAAAACTGGAATTTTTACATTCATTAAGATAAACTTCAGCTTCTTTTTGTTCTAAGAATCTTTTATTAAGTTCAGCTGAAAATTCATTACTATTGTTTGATGAAAAGATTGCCGTAGTCTTAAATGATGATTGATGTTGAAATTCACTAATTTCATTTTCTCTTTCAACAACAAATTTAACTGCTACAGATTGAACTCTTCCTGCAGATAAACCTCGTTTTATTTTTTTCCAAAGTATAGGAGATATCTCAAATCCTACTAACCTATCCAAAACTCTTCTCGCCTGTTGCGCATTAACTAAGTCCATATTGATTTTAGTAGGGTTTTCTATTGAATCTAGTATTGCTTTTTTTGTAATTTCTCTAAAGATAATCCTTTCGTAATCTTGCTCTTTTAACTCAAGAATTTCTTTTAGATGCCATGCAATTGCTTCTCCTTCTCTATCATTATCAGTAGCTAAATAAACTTTATTTGACTTCTTTTTTAAAGATTTTAATTCTTTTATTACTTTTTTCTTATCTGGAGAAGGAATGTAAGATGGAATGAATCCATTTTCTTTATCAATTGACTTATCATCTTTAGCTAAATCTCTTATGTGTCCGTAGCATGATGATACTTTAAAATCTTTACCTAAATATTTTTCAATTGTTTTTGCTTTCGCAGGGGACTCTACTATTACTAGATTTTGACTCATTTTATTTAGAATTCATTTTTAAGTTGCCAAAGATGAAAAAAATTTTTATATAATTATAATTTCAATTTAGAATAAATTTAATTTTTTCTACTTCAATACGTAGTATTGAATAATTTGTTTGTATAATGGCATTAATTGCTCCCAATAAATTTAAAAGTTCTTTAAGTACCATTGTTTGGTCTGTACTTGCTTAAGGGTAAAAAAAAATTACACTATTTAAAACAACTTATAAAGTAAAATAATAATTAAATTTTCCGTTACCATAACTGAACTAAATTAAAAACGATGAAAAAGTATTTTCTAATAATATTTATAACTTTTTCATCGTTTATTTCTAAAGGTCAGAATTTAAATTATTCTCAATTTTATTCCTCTCCATTAAATCTTAATCCGGCGATGACAGGTATTGGTGAATTTGGAAGAGTAGGTATAAATTATAGAAATCAATGGCCATCTTTTGCAGGTGGAATACACTACTTTTCTTCATGGATTGATTATAACTTAATGAAATCAAATTTTTCTTTAGGGTTAAATATTTCTAATGAATTTGAAGAAGTTTATAAATTATCAACTTCTCATTTATCTCCATCTTTTTCTTATGAAATTAACCTTAACTATAAGTGGATATTAAGGTCTGGAGCTCAATTTTCTATTGTAGATTCACGATTGAATAATGACCTCATTTTTCTTGATCAGTTTAATTCTGATGGAACAATTAGCTCTACCGCTGAAAATTTAATGGTTTACAATAACAGGAATTATTTGAGTTTAGCAATGGGGATGCTTGCATATTCAGAAAAAATTTGGATTGGAGGGGCCATCTATAATTTAAACGAACCTGACATTTCATTTACAAATGAAAAAATTAATTTGGATAGGTTATATTCATTTCATTTAGGAGTTACTATTGATAAATTAAAAATGTCCCCTTCCTTGCATTTCAAAAAAATATCTAAATTTAAACAGCTTGATATTGGTACTTATTTTAATTTAGATCCTATAAATTTTGGGATATGGTATAGGGGTGTGCCAATTGATTCAAATAATAATTTTAATTCAGTTATAAGTTCTTTAGGTATTAATTTTAAAGACTTTATTATGTCTTATAGTTATGATTATAATTTCTCTGAGCTATCTGATTCTGGGGGATCTCATGAAATATCCCTTATATATAATTTTAATTTTTTAGGAAAAAAAATACCACCAAAAAATGCACGTTTTTTGCAATGCCCTATACCTAATTTTTAATTAATTTTATATATGAATTCTGAAGAGATACTCTATTTAATCATATTTATATTGTCAATTAATTTTATAATTGACATTGTTGTAGGCGTTCTTAATTATTTCAATTTTGATAGTAAAGTCCCTGATAATGTTAAAGATATATATGATAAAAAAGAATATGAGAAATCCCAAAAATATAAGAAGGATAATTTTAAATTCGAACTCATCTCAGCATCTTTTAGTTTTGTTGTTTTACTAACAGTTTTAATAAACGGATATTTTGGTAAGCTTGATAGTATTATCAGAAATTACACATTTGAAAACGAGATTAGTTTATCATTAATATTTTTCATGTCAATTTTTCTTTTAAATGATATATTATCATTGCCATTCCAATTATATAGAAATTTTGTCATTGAAGAAAAGTTTGGTTTTAACAAAATGAGTATTTCAACTTTTATGCTAGATAAGATTAAAGGTTATTTAATTACAACTATAATTGGTTCAATAATCTTAATTCCAATTTTACTTTTTATAATGCTATATCCGAAAAGTTTTTGGATTTATTCATGGATTGTTGTTTCATTATTTATGGTGTTTGTCAATATGTTTTATACAAGTCTCATTCTTCCTCTTTTTAATAAATTAGTTCCTCTTGAAGAAGGTGATTTAAAAAATTCCTTAAATCAATATGCTAAAAGTATTGGTTTCTCATTATCAAATATTTTTATAATAAATGGCTCTAAAAGATCAAATAAAGCGAATGCATTTTTTTCTGGGTTTGGAAAAAATAAAAAAATAGTTCTTTATGATACCCTTATAAAAAATCATTCTACTTCTGAATTAGTTGCTGTACTTGCACATGAAGTTGGTCATTATAAGCTTAACCATGTTATAACCAATATGCTTATTTTAATTTTATCAACAGGTTTAATGCTATTTTTAATGTCAAAATTTTTATTTAACAGTGAAGTTAGTTACGCACTAGGAGGAAAAATCTCATTTAGACATTTAGAAATTATTGCTTTCCTTATTTTATATACTCCAATAAGTAGACTAATTAGTGTTTTTGTCTACATGAAAAGTAGAAAAAATGAATATGAAGCTGATTTTTATGCAGTAAATACTTATAAAAAAAATGCTCTAGTTAGTGCTTTAAGGAAATTGTCAAAAGATAACTTGTCTAATTTGACACCTCATCCTGTTTATGAATTTATAAACTATTCTCACCCATCATTAAGTAAAAGACTTAAATCAATTAACAAAATTTGAATTTTTCAAATTACGCCTTCAATATTATACCCTTCTAATCTGTTCCTGTAATAATATAACATTTTCATATTTTTAATAATCAGTTGATTTTTTACAATTCTAATTGGTTTTATAGCATGGTATAATCCGAGGTTTTTACATCCATTAGTAATTTGACTTTCAACTGATAGGTTCAATTCTTTTGAGTGCTTAATTAGTTTTTGATTTTTTAGTTTATTTATAAATTGAAAAGCACTTAAATATTTTTCTTTAAAGAAATCTGAATCTAAAATTAATTCATCTTCTGGGAGAGATATAAGGTTTTCTACATCTAGATTTTTAAATTTTTTTCTAATAATTTCGAATGCTATAAAAGCAATTAAAATGCTTGGGTATACAACTGTGTTTGATTTTAATTCTTCAATTATTTTTTCAGACAAGTGATTTAGAATTTCTTTCTTATTGTTCTCTTCGAATGATAAATTATTTTTATTGATAGGGATTCCATTATTATTAACTCTATTACCAAAAACATCCATAGGGTAACCAAAAGATACGGCTATACTATTAGATTTAGTAAAATATTTAATTAAGAATTTTAAAATTTTAAAAGTGTTTGAATAACCTAAACTCTTCAAATAATTTTTTTTTAGATTATTTAGTGAGAGGTACTGATCAATTAGGGCAGGTCCTTCTAAAACAAATTGATAATTAAATGTTACGGGAACAATAAATATTTTTTTATTTTTTTTATTTAATTCTTTTTGTGCTTCAAGAGTGCTTCCAAGCAAACCAAGTTTCAAGTTCTTTTCAATAGAACCTGATCTTGACCTAGTTCCTCCCGGATAAAATAAATTATGACATCCATGAATAATTGCCTGTTCTGTATAAGTCTTTAAAGTTTCTAAATACAGAAAGTGTTTTTTTCTTCTATCAACTTTATATGCTCCTAAACTATTAAAGAAATATGCAAATATTTTTAAATTATATAAAACTAAACCAGCACCATACATAAATGCTGGTAGACCCAAATGTGATATGATCCAGCCAATTAAAGCTGAATCCAAGTGGGAAAAGTGAGTCGGCACCATTACAATGGTTCCAACTTTTGAAAGTTTTCTTAATTTTTTCTTTTTTCCAACAATACTTATCGTGCTATCTAAATTTAAATTTCCAAATGGATTTCTCAATCTAGCGGTGTTCAATAACCTTGCTAAAAATGATGTGATCAAGCGTCTAGCAAAACCATGGTGTGACCGTCTGAAATTACCTGTTATCTCGCTTGTATATCTTTTTATTATTTTAGGAAAAATATTTTTTTTTATTTTAGAACTATTTTTATTGTCTTCATACTTAATTAGTTCTTCCTTAATTTTATACCAAAATTTTTTATCATCAGGAGGATCAGCTTTCCATGAGGCATTGGAAATTCTAAGCTTTTCTTTATACACTGTATTAATCAGTTCGTCATATAATTGATCAGTAGCAATTTTTTTTAATACTTTATTTTCAGTTTTGGATGAAACCTCATTCATAAAAGAATTTCTATTGCTAAAAAGCTTTACAATAGGCCAAAATTTAGATTTCTTTACAATCTTTTTGTATTTCTTTTTTTTATTTTTCTTAATCTCCTTCATCTTTTTTTAGATATTGACGTAGAATAATAAAGATAATCCAAGTTAGCACAAATTATTTTATGAATATTACAGATATTGAATATCCTATAAAAAATGAAATGAATGATTTTAAGAAAAAATTAAAATCATCAATATCGAGTGAAAATTCTATCATAGATACAATTGTAAACTATATTATAAAAAGAAAAGGTAAGCAGATACGTCCAATATTAGTTTTTTTAACATCTGGCTTAAACGGTAAAATATCTGAATCAACCTATAGAGCTGCAATTTTAATTGAGATATTACACACAGCAACATTAATACATGATGATGTAGTGGATGACTCAAATTATAGAAGAGGTTATTTCTCGATTAATGCACTTTGGAAAAGTAAATATGCTGTTTTGGTTGGAGATTATTTGCTATCTAGGGGTTTAGAACTTTCTGTTGAGAATAATGATTTCAAATTTTTAGGGGTATTATCTAATGCTGTAAAAAAAATGAGTGAGGGCGAAATAACACAGTTAAAAAAATCAAAAAGTCTTGATATAGATGAAAAAACTTATTTTAAAATAATTAAAGAGAAAACAGCAAGTCTATTTTCTTCATGTTGTGTGATGGGAGCAATTTCTTCAAATGCAGATGAAAAAAAAATATTATCAATGAAAGAATTTGGTTTATTATTAGGACAAGCATTCCAAATTAGAGATGATATGTTTGGGTATTTATCTTATGATACAGGGAAACCTTCACTAAATGATTTTAAACAAGCAAAAATAACTTTACCATTAATATATTCTTTATCTAGGGTAAATACATATAAGAAAAATGAGGTAATTAAATTTCTTAAAAATTATAAATCAATTGATAAAATCATAGATTTTGTTAAAGAAGAGGGGGGTATTGATTATAGCCAAAATCTTATGAATAATTTGACTGAAAAAGCCTATTCTATTTTAGAAAAATATCCAGAATCAGATTATAATAAAAGCTTGAAAAAGCTTTTAGATTATACTATTAAGAGAAATATATAATTAATATATTCACAAAGTGGGATAAAGTGGGATAAAGTGGTGTAAAATGTGTAAATGTTTATTACATTTGTTACAAGTGGTTTATATTAATACTCTAATATGGCTTTTTTCACAGGCGAACATGAGTGTAAATTAGATGCTAAGGGTAGACTGGTCTTACCTTCCAGGTTAAAATCAGTCTTGCCTTCAGCTTCTAATAATAGCATAGTTGTTAGGAAAGGATTTGAGCCTAACCTGATTATATATCCTTTAAGTGAGTTTCAAAATATTTATGCAAGAATAAATTCTCTTAATGAATTTAGTTCTGAGCAAAGAAGATTAAAAAGAAATTTGTTTAGTAGTATATTCCAGGTAGATCTTGATTCTAATGCAAGATTTTTAATTCCAAAATCAATGATTGCTCACTGCGGGGTTGAGAAAGAAGTGATACTTATTGGTGTAGGAAATATTATTGAACTTTGGAATCCTATTATTTATAAAAAGAACCTAATTAATAACTCTAAAGAATTTTCTAAGCTAGCTCAAAAATATCTTGATGTATAATTTATTATGAAATATCATGTTCCAGTACTACTTAATGAATCAATAAAAGGATTAAGTATAAAACCAGAAGGAACATACATTGATCTTACTTTTGGGGGAGGTGGACATTCAAAATTAATTTTAGAAAAACTAAGTGATAAGGGGAAATTATTTTCTTTTGATACAGATATAGATGCAATAAAAAATAATCCAATTTCTCAAGATAATTTTGAGTTAATACAGAGTAATTTTAAATTTTTTGACCTTCACCTTAAAAGCAAAGGAATTAATGAGGTTGATGGTATTCTTGCAGATCTTGGAATTTCATCATTTCAAATAGATAACTTAGAAAGAGGCTTCTCTTATAAAGGAGATTATTTGCTAGACATGAGAATGAATAATGAAATTAATTTATCAGCTGAAGACATCTTAAATGATTATGAAAAAAGAGATCTTCAAAATATTCTTTTTAATTATGGAGACATAAAAAATTCTAGATCAATAGCAAAAAATATAGTTAGCTATAGGGATATTAAGAGAATTAAAAGAAATTCTGATTTGATTGAAATTTTAAGTAAAATTTTTAATAAAAAAGTATCTTTTAAATTTTTATCAAGGTTATATCAAGCATTAAGGATAGAGGTAAATGATGAAATTAATTCTTTAAAAGAAATGCTTAAAAAAACTATCAATCATTTAAACAAAAAAGGTCGTTTGGTTATTATATCATACCATTCTATTGAAGATAGATTAGTTAAAAATTTTATTAATAAATCAAATTTTCTTCCTGATTATGAAAAAGATTTATACGGTAAAAAAGTTGAATTTTTTAAAAGAATAAATAAAAAACCATTGACCCCTACAATGGAAGAAATTAAAAGAAACCCAAGATCAAGAAGTGCTAAATTAAGAATTGGAGAAAAGATATGAAATTAAAGGAAAAAATTGAAGAGGTATTAAAATCAATAAATATTGAAATACCTAGTTCTTTAAATTTAGATATCTATAAGATTTTTTATTTATTATTTTTTTTAATTATTTATATCAGTAACCAACATTCTGTTGAAAAACAAATAAGAGAAATAAATAAGTTAGAAAAAGAAGTAGAAGAACTAAGAACAGACTATGTGACATTAAATAACAATTTTATGTTTTCTAGAAAAGAATCTGAAATTCTAAAAAAAGTAAAGGAAATTGGTTTAGAAAATTCAAAACTACCCCCTGAAAAAATATCTAATAAAAAATGAACATTAAGAAAGAGATTTTATTGAGAGTTAAGATAGCCTTTGTGGTTGTTATTGTTATTAGTTTGAGTATTATATATAGTATTTTCGACTTGCAATTTACAGAGGGAGAATATTGGAAATCAAAATCTGAAAATATCAATTTTAAATATGAAAAAATCAAAGCTAGTAGAGGAAATATATTATCAGATGATGGAAGTATATTAGCAACTTCTCTTCCTTTCTATAATGTTGCTCTAGATCCATCAATACCTAATAAATTACTATTAGATAATGATTTAGATTCTTTAGCATTTCTATTATCATCTTTTTTTAAAGACAAGAGTCAGAGTGAGTATAAAAATAATATTCTAAATGCCAGAAAAAATAATAGAAGATATCTTCTGTTAAATAGAAAAAAAATAGGATATCAAGAAAAAAAAATATTGTCTAAATGGCCAATTTTTAGAGAGGGAAGGTTAAATGGTGGAGTTAGATTTGATAAAATGGATGAAAGATATAGACCATTCTCAAGATTAGGTTATAGAACAATCGGATCAGTTGATGAGAATAATAAAGGTACAGTTGGTATTGAGTATAGCTTCAATTCATTTCTTAATGGTACAGATGGAAAAATCTTAACACAAAAAATTGCAGGAAATTATTGGAGACCAATTTATGATGGAAATGAAATTCAACCTAAAAATGGTTTGGATATAATAACAACAATAAATGTTAATCTACAAGATATAGCTGAGTCAGCTTTATTAAAAGGATTAAAAAATAATGATGCAGATTATGGATCAGTTATTTTAATGGAAGTAGAAACTGGTGAAATAAAGGCTATATCTAATTTCAGCAAAAATAAATCTGGATATTATACTGAAAATTATAATTATGCACTACAGGGAATGCATGAACCTGGTTCAACATTTAAACTAGCTAGCATTTTAGCTTATATAGAGGAAACAAATAGATCAATATATGATTCTATAGATACTGGTGAAGGGGAATTTAAGTTTTACTCTGAGTTAATGAAAGACCACAAGCCTGGAGGGTATGGGAAAATAACTATAAAAGAAATTTTTGAAAAAAGTTCAAATATTGGAGTAGCTAAGTTGATAGATGAAACATTTAATAATTCTCCTCAAAAATTTTTAGATTATTTAAAAACATTTGGATTTAATGAGAAATTTGATTTTCAAATTTTTGGTTCTTCTAAACCTCAAATAAAAAGTAGTAAAGATTCAACTTGGAGTAAAGTTTCACTTCCTTGGATAGCCCATGGGTATGAATTAATGTTAACACCTCTACATACTCTTTCATTCTATAATGCTGTTGCAAATAATGGGAAATATATAGAGCCTAGAATCGTTAAGGAAGTTAAGAATGCTAACAGGGTAATAAAAATGTTTGATAATTCAAAAACTAAAAAAATTGCTGAAATAAAGTCAATAAATACTGTAAAAAAACTATTAGAGGGAGTTGTAGAAAATGGAACTGCAGATAATATAAAACATAGTAATTATAAAATAGCTGGAAAAACTGGTACTGCAAAAAAAGTGGTCAATGGAAGATATGCAAATAGATATTACACATCTTTTGCAGGGTTTTACCCAAGTGAAAATCCAAAATATAGCTGTATCGTTGTTATTGATAATCCTAAAAGGTATAGGATATACGGAAGTGATGTAGCAGCACCTGTCTTCAAAGAAATTGCTGATAAAATATTTATTTCAGATGAGAAATATTTTAAAGAAATAAAAAAAGATGATTTTGAATTTACTTTTCCTCAAATTAGGGCTGGGTACAAACAAGATTTAGTATACCTATCAAATAACATGTCTTTATCAAATCATTCAAAATCTGATAGCGAATGGGTTAGAACTAAACTTGTTGATAACTCAATATATTGGGAGTCTATAAACTCAATAAATCATTTAGTACCTAATGTAGTGGGCATGACCTTAAAAGATGCAATATATATCTTGGAGTCTAGGGGGTTAGAAGTAACCTTTTCAGGAAGAGGAAGGGTAAGAAAACAAAATATTTCTCCAGGGAAATTAATTAAAAAATATAAATCAATTAGTATAAGTTTAGGGTGAAGCAATTAAAAGATATTATTAATGGTTTAAAAATAAAAAAAACAATAGGTGATATAAATATATCTGTTGAGGGAATTACTGATAATTCAAGACTAGTAAAAAACAATTTTTTATTTTTTGCTATTAAGGGGTGGTCACAGGATGGCCATAATTTTATTGATAATGCTATTCAAAAAGGTTGTAAAGTTGTGATATGCTCTTATTTGCCTGATAAAATTCATGAAGAAGTATCTTATGTTGCAGTGGAAAATATAAGAGAGTCGGTTTATAATATATCTTCAAAATATTATAATAATCCTGCAAAAAAAATTAAAATTATTGCAGTAACTGGCACAAATGGTAAAACATCAATAGTTTTTTTTCTTCATAAATTTTTAAATTCTTTAGGTATTAAAGTTGGTATGCTATCAACTATCGAGAATAGGATAGCAGAAAAAAAAATTAAATCTCATCTGACTACACCAAGTCCTGTTCAATTACACGAGTTATTAGATGGTATGGTTAAAAGTTCTTGTGAATATTGTATTATGGAAGCCAGCTCTCACTCAATTGATCAAAAAAGAATAATGGGTAAAGATATTTTTATTGGAATATTTTCTAATTTATCTCACGATCATTTAGACTATCATAAAACATTTATTAATTATATTAATACAAAAAAAATATTGTTTGATGATTTACCTAAATCTTCATATTCAATAATAAATTTAGACGATAAGAGATCAGAATACCTTATTCAAAACACCAAATCAAAGGTTTTTTCATATGGTCTAAAAAAAATATCAGATTATAAAGGGAAAATTGTTGAAAGTGGAGCTGATGGTATTCTCATTCGGATTGATAACATAAATGTGAATTTTAAAATCATTGGCGATTTTAATGCTTATAATCTTTTAAGTGTATATGTTGTTGCTAAAATTTTAAAAATAGAACCGGAAATTATTTTTAAAAGGCTATCTGAACTTAATACCCCAGTTGGAAGAATGGATTTTATTCAAGGAAAAAATAATGTGGTTGGAATAGTTGACTACGCACATACACCAGATGCTCTTGAGAATGTTTTAAAAAATATATCTAGTTTTAAGAAGGAAGCCAAAGTTATTACTGTTGTGGGGGCTGGTGGAGATAGAGATAAGTCAAAAAGACCTGAAATGGGAAAAATTGCTACTCAACTAAGTGATTATGTTTTTTTTACTTCGGATAACCCAAGAAATGAGAACGAAGACAATATTTTATCTGATATAGTAAAAGGAGTTGTAAGAAAAAATTATAACGTTATTTCTGATAGAAAAAAAGCAATAGAATCTGCATGCTTGAACTATAAAAAAGATTCAATAATTTTAGTTGCTGGAAAGGGTCATGAGAAATATCAGATTATTGGAGAGAAATCTATTCCTCATGATGATAAAGAAATTTTAATAAAATTAATTTTATAAATATGCTATACAGTCTCTTTGAATACTTAAATAATAATTATGATATCACTGGAACAGGTGTATTTCAATATTTGTCATTTAGAGCTGGTATGGCTGCTTTATTTTCTTTGATAATAAGCATATTATTCGGGCAAAAAATTATAAGTTTTCTAACTAATTTTCAATTGTCAGAAAAGATAAGAGATTTAGATTTAAGTGGACAGATTGAGAAAAAAGGTACTCCTACGATGGGAGGTTTAATTATTGTTATATCAATTTTATTGCCAACTTTATTATTTGCAGATCTAAGTAATATTTATATAATAATGATGTTGCTGGTTACTGTTTTTATTAGCATAATTGGTTTCCTTGATGATTATTTAAAAATTAAAAATGATAATAAAGATGGGTTAAAGGGGAGATTCAAAATAATAGGACAAGTTTTAATTGGAATTTTTGTTTCATATCTACTGATAACTAATGAATCTATAGTAGTCAGGAATTTCTCTGAACCCATAACACAAGAAGCTTTGTCTCGAGGAATAGATCATGTTGACACTAAAGATCTAATAACTACTATACCTTTTGTGAAGGATAATGAGTTTAGATATGATTGGTTATTACCTAGTACATTAGATAATTATACTTGGGCTATTTATAGTTTAATCATCATTATTATAATTACAGCTGTATCAAATGGTGCAAACATTACAGATGGTTTAGATGGACTTGCGGCTGGAACTTCGGCTATAATTGGTATTACATTATCAATATTTATATATCTATCTGGGAACATAATTTTTTCAGATTACCTTAATATTTTATATATCCCTATGATTGGTGAACTTGTAATTTTTTCTTTTGCATTTGTAGGGGCATGTATTGGGTTTATTTGGTATAATTCTTATCCTGCTCAAGTATTTATGGGTGATACTGGGAGTTTATCTATTGGTGCTATAATTGCAGTACTAGCAATTATTGTTAAGAAAGAACTTTTGATTCCTGTTCTTTGTGGTGTTTTCCTTATTGAAAATTTATCAGTTATAATTCAAGTATTATATTTTAAGTATACTAAGAAAATATATGGAAAGGGGAAAAGGGTTTTTTTAATGGCACCTCTTCATCATCATTATCAGAAGAAAGGAATTCATGAAACTAAAATCGTTGCTAGATTCTGGATGGTAAGTATATTATTGGCGATTATGACTTTAGCAACTTTAAAACTTAGATGATATGATAGATTGGATTAAAGTTAATATACAGGGGGATAAAATAATTTGGTTAATAGCAATTAGTCTATCAGTTATTGGTTTACTTTCGGTTTATAGTGCTACAAGTTTATTAGCTCTTCAAAACAAAGCTGGTAATACTGAATTTTACTTGGTAAAGCATTTTGTTTTAATAACATTTAGTTTTGTTGCAATGTGGTTTGCGCACAGAGTTGATTATAAGTATTATTCAAAAATATCTTTAATTGGCCTTTATATTTCTTTACCGCTATTGCTTTTTACCTATAAGTTCGGTGTCAATATCAATGAGGCATCAAGATGGATAAGTATACCTATTTTAAATATGGCTTTTCAACCATCCGATTTAGCAAAGCTTTCTCTAATAATTTACTTATCAAGCTTTTTAGCAAAAAAACAATTTGATTTAGATAATATAAGAACATTGTTTATGCCTTTCTTATGGATAGGGTTAATATGTTTATTTATTGCTCTTACAAATTTATCTACTGCTTTAATATTGGGAGCAACTTCTATTTTATTAATGTTTATTTCAAGAGTTAAAATTTCACACCTTTCTTTACTCATTTTATTCATTTTCTTCAGTGGAAGTGCCGCACTTTTAATGGGTCAGAGGGGCTATACAGCAGTTAGTAGAGTTGAAGATTTTATTAATAAAAAGAATATACCTTATCAGTTAGAACAGGCTTACATTGCAGTATCAACTGGAGGTATCTTTGGTAAAGGACCTGGCAACAGTAACCAAAAAAACTTTCTTCCTCAATCATCTTCTGATTTTATTTATGCAATTATTATTGAGGAGTATGGGTTTATTATGGGTTTATCTATTCTCATTCTTTATTTAATTTTATTATACAGAGGTTTAAAAATATTTATAGATTCTGAAAGACCTTTTGGGGGCTTATTAAGTGCCGGTTTAAGTTTTGCATTAGTTATTCAAGCCATAACAAATATGTGTGTCGTAGTTGGTCTTTTGCCAGTTACTGGAGTTACATTGCCTTTAATAAGTATGGGTGGGACATCACAATTATTTACAGGTATAACATTAGGAATAATATTAAGTGTTAGTAGACAAAATAATTTTGAAAAAAGTTATGCATAAAAATAAGCTTAAAATTATTTTATGTGGAGGAGGAACAGGGGGACACATTTTCCCTATGATATCTATTGCAGATGAAATAAAAAAAAGAAATTCAAAAAATGAGATTTTATTTGTTGGGTCCGGTGATAGAATGGAAATGGAAATTGTACCAAAATATAATTATCCGATTATTGGTTTATGGATTTCAGGTATTAGAAGATCTTCATTTTTATTGAATATTCTTTTCTTGGGGATTCCATTTTTAATTAAAAATTTTTTTTTACCATTTAAAATATTTTTTTCTATCCTTAAGTCAATATATATTCTAATAAAGTTTAATCCAGATTATATTATAGGTTTTGGCGGATATTCATCAGGCCCTTTTCTATTTATATCTTCAATTTTGAATTTTAAAACTGCTATTCAAGAACAAAATTCTTTTCCAGGATACACCAATCGACTCTTATCAAAAAGAGTCAAGCTTATATTTGTTGCTTATAACAATTTGAAAAAGCTTTTTAGTAAAAATAATGTTTTTAATTATGGTAATCCAATCAGAAAAATTGACCTAAATACGAAAGAAGACCCATATGATTATTTTAAATTAAATAGAAATAAAAAAACCATCTTAATTTTAGGGGGTTCTCTTGGTGCAAAAAGTATAAATGATGGTGTAATAAATAATCTTTCACTTATTCGTGAGTCATCCTTTCAGATATTATGGCAGACAGGAAATTATTATTATGATAAAATCTTGTCTAAAAAAATTAAAGAAAAAAATTTAGTTATTAAATCATTTATAAAAAGAATGGATCTAGCTTATAAATCTGCTGATGTAATTATTTCTAGAGCTGGAGCAATAGCTATATCTGAGTTGAGTTATGTGTCTAAACCATTAATTCTTATTCCTTCTCCAAATGTTGTCGATGACCATCAAAGAAAAAATGCTAATGAAATCTTTAAGAATGGAGGGTGTTTATTGGTAGAAGACAGAGATGCAAAGGATAAAATGCTAGAAGATGCAATTAAACTATTAGATGATTCAAATATTAAGTTGAAAATGAAAAAGGCATTGGCTAGTTTGGCTAAACCTAATGCTGCAAAAAATATTGTTTCTAAAATTTATGAAGAGATATGATTAAAAAAATTTCTAAAATATTAATTTTTGTATTTGCATTTTTTTTAATGTATTCATTGACTCTTTTATTTAAAAATAATGGCATAGGATCAAATAATTTTAATGTTAAAGTAGATAGTACATTTCTTAACAAAACAATGGTTGAGGTTTATTTAAAAGATGAGATTAACTCAGATTCATTTCTAAATAATTTTAATGATTTAGAAAAAAAAATGGATTCTAACCCTCATGTTAAGAATATAAAAGTATTTAAGGATTTAGTAGGAAATATTAATGTAGAAGTAGAACAATATAAACCTGTTGCTAGAATTGTTTCTGGTATTAATGCAAAAAATTATATTGATTCTGAAGGTAATTTATTTCCAGTATCTTCTAACCACTCTGAAAGAGTAATTCTAATTCATAATACTAAAGAAATAGATATAAGAGATAAAAATTCAAAATTCGCAAAGGATCTTCTTCAAATGATAAATTTTATTAAGGAAGATGGTTTTTTTTCAAAAATAATTTCGGAAATTGAAATAAAAACAAATAAAAATATTGTTATTCACCCACAATTCTCAAAACAAAAATTTATTTTTGGTTATCCAGATAACTTGGATGAAAAATTTGAAAAAATAATGTTATTTTATAAAAATATTGCTCCAACTAAAGGGTGGAATACTTATAAAACAATCAATGTTAAATTTAAGAATCAAATTATTTGTGATAAAAAGGCTTGATAATGAATAAACCGTTAAAAAAATATTTTACAGCCTTAGACATAGGTACCTCAAAAATTTGCGCCATAATTGCTGAACAAACTGAAAATAACAAGTTAAAAATTATTGGTTTTTCTGAGACAGATTCTGAAGGCGTCTCTGAGGGAATGATTCAAAATTTAATTAAAGCAACATCAAAGATTAAAGAAGTAATTAAAGAAGCTGGAGAAATGGCAAAAGTTCCCATTGAATTTGTTAATGTTGGAATTGCAGGAAAACATATAAGGAGTTTTAGTACTCATCATTCCGTAGGATTGCAGAATAATGAAAACGAGCCTATTGAGATTAATCAATCTCATGTTAAAAAACTTGAGCAAAGATCAAAGATGGCTGTAATACCTACTAATCATAAGATTATTCATAGTATGCATCAAAAATTCACTATTGATGAAGATCATGATTCTGTTGACCCAATTGGAGAGTTTGGTAAAAAATTAGAGGCTGATTTCCATATAATAAGTGCAAATAAAGTAGACATCAAGATTATGGAAGAATCTATTAACAGGTCGCAAGTTAAATGTAGAAATTTAATTCTTGAACCTATTGCTTCTAGCCTTGCACTTTTAGATGAAAATGATAAAGAAGATGGTATATGTCTTGTTGATATTGGTGGGGGAACAACTGATATATCAATTTTTCATGATAATATAATTAGACATACTGCTGTAATTCCTTTAGGTGGTGATATTGTTACTCAGGATATTAAAGAGGGATTAGGTCTACCTAGACACCATGCTGAGGCTTTAAAAATAAAGTTTGGTAAGGCGTTATATGTAAAGAGGCCAATAAAAGAATATGTAAAAATAAAAGGAGAGGGTCAGAGAGAAGATAAAAAGATATTATTAGATAATTTATATAAAATCATTGAAGCTAGAATGGAAGAAATTTTTGAAAAAGTACATCAAGAAATTTTAAATAGTGGTATGAGTGAAAAATTATCTGCTGGAATAGTAATAACTGGTGGAGGTTCTCAACTTCTAAACTTAAAGCAACAGGTAAAATATATTACAGGTTTAGATGTTAGAAAAGGATATCCATCATCTTATTTAACAAAGTCTGACATAGTAAATCTTGAATATCCAAAATATTCAACTGCAGTTGGGTTACTATTATGGGATTATGTAAATACTCTTGGAATTAGAAATAATCAAGAAACAAGATCATTTGATAGATCATCATTACCCAAAGTAAATAACTTTGGTAAACTGGTAACAGAAAGAATTAAGGGTTTTCTTAAAGATGACGATCTCACAGAATTTAAAGATGAAAATTTATAATTATTATATCGTCAGTTTTATTATATAGAAGAAATTGTTTGGAATTGTATGTTTATATTTAGATATAATAGAGTTAATAAATTAGGTAAAAAGTTTTTATATAAGTTTGATTTAGAAATTGAACAAATTAAAGTTTTGAATTAGGTAAATAAAGTAAGTGTTTATGTTAAAAAAGTGTTTAAAAAATAGGTATTTCATTTTCGGTGTAATTATTATTGTTGGGTATATTTTAATTGTGGTTACTGCAAATAGTTCTATATAAAAGATAAGATATTATGTCATTTGAATTTGATATACCTTCTCACCATAAATCAATAATTAAAGTTATTGGTGTAGGTGGAGGTGGTAGTAATGCTGTTAATTATATGAATTCAATTGGTATAAGGAACGTTGAATTTATTATATGCAATACTGATATTCAGGCTTTACATTCTTCTAATGTAAATAATCAACTTCAAATAGGTATGGAACTAACTAAGGGTTTGGGAGCAGGAGCAAATCCAAGTAAGGGTAGGGAGGCTGCTTTAGAAAGTAGTCATGAAATAAGAGAGTTATTAAGAAATGATGGTACAAGAATGTTATTCATAACTGCAGGTATGGGAGGAGGAACAGGGACAGGTGCTGCTCCTATAATAGCTCAAATTGCAAATGAATTAGATATTTTAACAGTAGGTATTGTAACTCTACCTTTTGAATTTGAAGGAAAAGCAAAAATGGAAAAAGCATTAAGTGGTGTAGAAGAACTAAAGAAAGGTTGTGACAGTGTTATTACAATTTTAAATCAAAGACTGATAGAAATTTATGGTGATTTAAGTCAATCAAAGGCATTTGAAAAGGCGGATGATATTATAGCAACTAGCGCAAAATGTATTGCAGAGATAGTAACTGTTCCTGGGCAGATTAATGTTGATTTTGAGGATGTTAAAACTGTTATGAAAGATGCTGGAACATCAGTTCTAGGTTCAGCAGAAGCATCAGGAGATAAAAGAGCACAAGAAGCTATTGAAAACGCAATAAACTCACCGTTACTAAATGACAGAAATATAGAAGGAGCAAAAAGGATATTGTTGAATATTGTTTCTGGAGGAGGGGATAATGAATTATCAACTATAGAGCTAAATACTATCACTAAGTTAGTAAATGATTCATCATCTGAAAATGTAGAAATAATATTTGGCACAGCAATAGATGGTGAATTAGATGACAGGGTGAGAGTTACAATTATTGCAACTGGATTTAATAAAAATGAGTTAAAAGAAGATGATATTGAGTTTATTGCTGATGAGAAAGATTCTCAAACTAATTTATTTGAGAATAATTCAATAGAATTTAAGAAGAGAGAAGAAGAAAAGCAAGAAGAAGTCATTCATAATATAGAGGATGACTATGAGGAGTATGAAGATAATTTTGATAGTATTAATGAAAAAATAGAGACAAATGACAAGTCAGAGGAAGTTATTATTGAGGAATTAGATAACTCAGATACTCTTGAAAATTATGATTCTTCAAATAAGAAAAATGAATATATTTTAAAAAGAAAAAAAAGAGTTAATAATCATAATAACCAAATTTATGGTGATGATTCTATAGAGCAGAAACTAGCTATACCTGCATATAAAAGAAAAAATATAAATCTTGAGGATGATTCTGACTCTGAGGGTAGAGCTAAAACTCTTGATTTTACTGAGGAAGATTAATATTTATTTATAAATTTACTCTCACAAAAATTTTATAAATATGAATTTTATTGTCTCATCCTCTTATTTACTTAAAAATCTAAATTCAATAGGAGGTGTTATTACTTCAAATCCTGTAGTCCCTATTTTAGAAAATGTTTTATTTGAGATAGAAAGTGGTAATCTTCTAATAACAGCTTCAGATTTACAAACATCTGTTATGGTAGAGCTTCAAGTTGAATCAAAAGAAGATGGTAGTGTTGCAATTCCTGCTAAAATATTAATTGAGACATTAAAAAATTTACCTGAGCAACCTGTTACTTTTTCTATTGATGACCAGAATTATAATATAGAAATTAATTCAGATAATGGCAGATATAAGTTAGCTGGTGAAAATTCAGCTGATTTTCCAAAGGTGCCTGAAGTAACTGATGGTTATAATACTATGATTGGTTCAGAAGTATTAAATTCTGCTATCTCAAATACTATTTTCTCCACAAGTACTGATGAATTAAGACCAGCCATGACAGGTGTATTCTTCAGGTTATCAGAAAATAGCTGTACTTATGTTTCAACTGATGGGCACAGATTAGTTAAATATATTAGAAGTGATATAAAGGGTGATGAAGTTGATCATGATATGATTTTACCTAGGAAATCATTAAACCTTCTTAAGTCTATTTTACCTTCAGGAAAATCTTTAGAAATCAAATTAGAATTCAATGCATCTAATGCCTATTTTTCATTTGAAAATGTAAAAATGGTTTGTAGACTTATTGATGAAAGATATCCAGACTATGATAATGTAATTCCAAGTGATAATTCAAACCTAGTTACTTTAAATAAATCAGAAATTTTGGGTTCTTTAAAAAGAATATCTATCTATGCTAACAAAACCACTAACCAAGTTAGACTCAAAATTACAGGTTCTGAAATTCTTATGTCTGCTGAGGATCTTGATTTTTCTAATGAAGCTAATGAAAGGATTTCATGTGAACATGATGGGGATGATATTGAGATTGGATTTAATGCTAAATTTTTAATTGAATTGCTTTTAAATATAGATTCTGATAAAGTTTTACTAAAACTTTCTGAGCCAAATAAGGCTGGTTTAATTATTCCAGAGAGTGTTGGAGAAAATGAAGAAATAACCATGTTAGTAATGCCAGTAATGTTAAATGATAATGCTTAATTTTTTGCTTTCATTTATTATATACTTTTATCTTCTCTTTAATGGAATTTCAGATTCAACTTATATGATGAATACATCTTGGTATTACCAATATCCCAATGGTAATATTGAAACTAGAATTTATACTGATAAATATTTTGTGGTTTCAATTTATAATACTGAGAATAAAAACTTTGTAAGTACTAAAGGAGGTATTTACTCTGTTGATAATGGATATTATGAAGTGTTAGAATTCAATTCTTTAGATTCCTCATCTGTAGACGATACAGTTTTTTACTCTGATTTTAGTATTGATGTGATTGCAGAACCAACAAAAGTTCTTATAATTGATGGAATAGAATACATGGCTTACAATACTAGACATGGAGATGAATTACATGGATCTTGGTTAATGAGCGGTATTGAAAGAAGGGGAGATATGAGAATGAGAGATGTAAATAGGCCAAGAAAGACCTTGAAAATGCTTGCAGCAGGAAGATTTCAGTGGATTGCTTATGATACTTCGAAGAAAGGCTTTTATGGTACAGGTGGAGGTACCTTTACTGCAGTAGATGGAAAGTACGTTGAAAATATTGAATTTTTCTCAAGAGATTCTAATACGGTTGGTAAATCACTTGAATTTGATTTTGAAATAAAAGAAGGAGATTGGCATCATAGGGGATTCAGCTCAAAAGGTGATCCAAAGTATGAAATTTGGACAAAAAGAAAACAATAATTTTTCTTGCGCATGTGGCGGAATTGGTAGACGCGCTAGGTTGAGGGCCTAGTGACTACATTTAGTCGTGGAAGTTCGACTCTTCTCATGCGCACTTATTATTTAACCAAATATAGATGATAACTTCATGGCTACTGTCATCTCCCCATCTATCTTCATTTTTCCTGTCATGAAAGCCTGCATTGAATCAATTTCTTTATCTAATAATTTTTTGAAATTTTCATTATTTATGGTAATTGTACAATCAGCCTCACGATCATCATTGCTTATATTAGGTGGGCTTACTGTGTCATCAATATAGATACATCCATCATCTAGGACAAATTTAAATTTAGATTCTATTTTACCAGAGTTCTTTTCTGACATATTTTTAATTTTTTCAGTTATTTGCTTTAAGTTCATTTTAATTTATTTTTAGTTCGTACATACTTGGCCACCATTTCCCGGTTACAATAATAGAATTATTATCCTTATTATAAGCTATTCCATTTAAGACATCAATTTTATTATTATAGTTTTCTCTTTTAAATAGGTTGCCAAGATTAATTTTACTTTCCACTAAACCAGTTTCTGGGTTGATTATTAATATAATATCTTTTCCGTAAATGTTACAATAAATTTTATCATTAATAGATTCTAATTCATTTATATTTTCAACTTTGCCGTTATGGTCATATACTTCTATGATATTTTTTATATTAAAAGTATTAGGATCTCTAAAATATAATTTTTCAGTTCCATCGCTCATTATTAAATTGTCTTTATAAGTTGTTAATCCCCATCCTTGCGTATTATATTTTATCTCACCAATAATTTTAAAATTATTTTTATTTAAAATAATCCCTTTATTACTTTTCCATGAGAGCATATAGAGGTTATTGCCATATGTCGTAATGCCTTCGGCAAATAAATTTTCATCAATCTTTTTCTCATTAATAACTTTCCCAGTTTCATAATTAATTCTTCTAATAAATGATTTTCCATATTGTCCAGAACTTTCTATATAATCTTTCCCATCTATAAGAAGTCCCTGTGTATATGTATTTGTGTCGTGTGGTAATATTTTAATGATTTCATAATTTTTTACAGATGGTTTTTTTTGAGGGTACAATAGAAATGATTTATTTATTTTTTCAGTTGATCCGTCATCAAATTTAGATATTATAGAAAAGTTGTGTCTTCCATATCTTTTTAACTCATTTGAAGATATATTTAGTCTAGATAAAAACTTTGTAGTATCATTTCCTATATAAAAAATTGATTCTATAATTCTATTTGTCTGAGAATTTGAAGAAATCCTAATATTGATCGAATCACCCTTTTTAAATACCTCATTAAAAGCTGGAGAAGCAATTTTCAACTTAGACTTAATTCTTGGAGAATTGTCATTATTAGTTTCTTTATTATCACATGATAATAGTGTAAAAACAATAAATATTATTATGATATTATAATTCATTTATTAAGTTTTTTCCAAATTTTGTTAGATTATATCCTATTCCAATCTCTTTATTATTGAAGTCTACTATAGATATTTTTCTGATTAATTTTTTAAATAATAAACTTGAAATAGATCTACTTAACGATGCTTTGGATTTTTTTAAAAATTTACATTCTCCTCTAATAACTCCTCTTTTATGATTTCCACTTCTTCTTATATATTTTCTTTTTTTTACTTCAAATCTTTTCCTTTTCTCGCTAATATTAATAGATATATTGATCTTTTCATCTATGAATTTATCTTTTGGTTTAATGCCAAAAAAATATATGATAGGTTCATAAAAATACATATGTGCATGTGTATTGGAGTCAAGTTCTATTTGACCTAGTTTAATAACTGGAACTTTTTGATAATTAGATTTTGATTTTTCCTTTAGTTCTAATAATTGGTTTATTGAAGTATTGATTATGTCTATTTTTTTTTCTTCCTCTTCTTTAGGAGTTAGAAACTTATGAATGGCATCTGATTCTAGATCTAAATTTTCTTTAGATAAGTTTTTAAAAGATCTTTTTAAAATAAATTTTTGCAGTTTGGATAAATACAACTTTATATTGTTATCGTATAAATGTATCTATTTTAATTTAAATATCAAAAGATTGCATCTCCTCCTTCAAATCCAGATGAGTCATAACTTCTATCTCCTCCTCTTCTTTTGTTTTGGTTTATTCTGTATTGAAATGATATTCTGAATTCTTGATTTTTTCTCCAAGCAAATTCCCCAACTGTAAAGAAATTATCTCCCTCTTTACCACCTCTTTCATATCTTCT
>CAYXSW010000008.1:52810-53057 GCA_964467915.1 uncultured Marinoscillum sp. | reverse complement strand
AAATGCCCAAGCTATTCTTGAAACATCTGATGATCCTGTTATTTCATTAGGGAAAGGGTTAGACTTAATTTGATCTAAAGTAAAATTTTGTGCAAAACAAAAGTTACTTATTAAAAAGAATAAAGTAATTAGTCTCAAAATTCTAATATTTAGCTGAAGATTTAGGGGTAGTTTTAATTATAAAATTTCTAATATCTTCATTAGAATTTTTTAAATCTTATCTCCTTAAATACATCATATGCCCACT
>CAYXSW010000008.1:0-52800 GCA_964467915.1 uncultured Marinoscillum sp. | reverse complement strand
CATAAGATTTATGAGATAATCTATATTTCATCTTACCACTAGGATCTAATTTCCACATTGTATACTTAGCATTAAAATAATCAGTAGCTCCATCATAATAGCCAGACTGAATAAATACATGTAAATAAGGATTTTTTGCCATAGCTTGACGCAAATTTTCACCTGTTCTATCATTACTCCTATCCCATGGCCTTACATTTCCCCAAACATTATAATTCATATTTGTTTGATAATTCAATTCGTTTTTTAAATAATACTGCATAGCTGGAGTAAAAGAATGATCCCATGCTGCCATTGCAGGGTCATAGTTATAAGAAGTACCGGCATCAGACTTGTCAATACCACGATATCTTGAATCTAGCCTTCCAATAGTCAATCCCTCATCATACAATAATTTTTTCCAATAATAAGATTCCGAAACATTTAAATTATTATCTAAATAATCTTTTGTTTTAAGACCAGAATACCTTCCAGCCTTTTCAGCAATTTCAATTTTTTTCTCTTTAGAAATTGAATTTCCAAGAGCAATCGCTGGCAAAAATTCATTTATTGTAAAGCTTTCCACTTCATCTAATAATTCCTCAATATCTTTATTTTGTAATTCTTCATTAAGTTGATTGTGATATTTTGCTGTTACAGAATAATATGGTAAACTTAAAGCAGCAGCGACTGGTCCATCTCTATCAATACCTAACCCAGTAGGAGATACCAAGATTACACCATTTAAATAAGTTGTATGATTTCTATTTTGTAATTGAAGAGCTAGTCCAGAACATCTTGTTGTACCATAACTCTCACCAATAAGATATTTTGGGGAGGTCCATCTATTATACTTATTAATAAAGTCTTCGATCCACTGTGCTAAATATTTTATATCTGAGTTAACACCAAAAAAATTAGACCTATCATAATCTTTATCTAATATCCTAGATAAACCTACATTCACTGGATTAACAAATACAATATCAGCCACATCAATAATAGAATGAGGATTCTCACTAATCCCATATGGTTGAATAGGGTTACCTTCATCATCAATGTTTAAAATTCTAGGACTAGTGTATCCCATGTGCATCCATATAGATGCTGCACCAGGACCTCCATTAAAGGAAATAAATAACGGTCTATTTTCATTGTTTTTCAAATCTGTTCTTTTATAATAAGTATAAAATAAAGTAGCTACAGCTTTATCTTCATCACTCCAAACGGGAAGAGTTCCTGCAGTTGCGGAATAAGGAATTTTCATTCCTTTAACAGTCACAAAATGATTTGTAGTTACACTGCTTTCAGCTTCTATATTTCTTGTTTGAGCAAATGAAAAAAGAGAAAAGGTTATTAAAAAAAGAGTTTGAATAAATATATATTTCATAATTAAAAAATTAAAGGCCAATGTTTAAGCCTTTAATTTAATAATTATTTTTTAAAAATTATTTCAAATCCATTTTTCCGGCTAATGTTTTAGAAATTGCAACTACCATCATTAAAGCATATATACCATGATAAGCACCAATAACAGTTGGGACCATAGGATCGCTCAGTATTAGCACTGCAAATGAAGCATTTATGACTAGTATAGTTAGCTGAACCTTTAAAGACCACGTCTTTTGAACGCTGTCTTTATTAGGGCTAAGAAAACCACCAACTGGAATAGATATGATAGCCTGGCAAACAAAAATAATAGCTGTAATTAAACTAAAATAGTCCTCTGGGTTGTCTAAATAAATACCTAGTCTATGACTAATTGGTATCAAAGAATATAAAAAAAGACCACCTAAAGCATATTTCCTATCTTTAGCTATTGCAAGACCATACACACTTATAAGAACACAAATACCTCCTAAAATAGTAGGAATCAATAATTCACTAATTTCCATAATACTTAATTTTTGGTTAAAAACTAAATATAGTTTTTTTGTAATTAAAAAGAATATATCATCATTATTATTGCAAAGTAATTGTAAATATGAAAAAGTTAGAAAAATCAAATTCACATAAAAGAGACAGCCGAATAAATTTCAATGAAAAAGAACATTCATACACAATAGATAATCAAGAAAAAGCTATTTCGGTTACACAACTTATTCATAAATTTTTTCCGAAATTTGATAAAAATTATTGGGCAGAAAGGGAAAGTAATAAGACAGGTGAATCTAAAGAGGATGTCTTAAATAGATGGGAGGAATTAGGGTCTAAAGCAAGAAATCTAGGAACAGAGTTACATAATCAAATTGAAAATTATTACAACGAAATAGATTATAAAAACTCTAGGGAATTTGAGAAATTTATATGTTTTCATGAAAAATATATTAATAAAAATTATGAACCCTATAGAACCGAGTGGAGAGTTTTTGATGAAAATAAATTATTAGCTGGAAGTATTGACATGGTTTATAAAAAATCAGGTAATGAAGTTTTTTTATTTGATTGGAAGAGGTCAAAAAAGATAATAACATCTAATGGTAGTGTAGAAAAACAAAATCCATTTGAAAATGGTTTGAAAGGGTTAAGCCATCTTAGCTCAACAGATTATATCAAATATTGTCTTCAACAAAATATATATAAGTATATACTTGAAAAAAATTATGGATTAGTTGTGTCTAGTATGAATTTACTTATTTTACATCCCTTCTATTCTAAATATCATATTGTTAAAGTAGAAGATTTGCCTTTAGAAACAGAATATCTGATTAATTCGATTAAGTAAATGAATCGCTTTAAAAAATATTTTATAGATAACTATTAATTTTCAGGAACTCTAATATTATCAACTAAGATAGAAATTTTTTTAGGTGGTGGAGAAGTAAAGTAAGAAACAGAAATTGAAACAATAAAATTACAGAGCATTGCAATAGATCCAAATCCTTCAGGAGAAATCCCAAACCACCATTCTGATTTTGGAGGAATCTCACCTAACCAACCTAATTTATATTTGATCATATAAAATAGCATCAAAGAGATTCCAACAAGCATACCTGCAGTTGCTCCCTCTTTATTTACTCTTTTAGAAAATATACCAAGTATTATAGCTGGAAAAAAAGATGCGGCTGCAAGGCCAAATGCAAGGGCAACAACTGCTGCCACAAACCCAGGAGGATTATATCCAAAATAGCCAGCGACAAGAACAGCAAAGAAAGCTGAGATTCTGGCAATAATCAATTCATTCTTATGACTTATTTCTGGATATATAATTTTTTTTACTAGGTCATTTGACACAGATGTTGAAATAACTAAGAGTAAACCTGCCGCAGTAGATAATGCTGCAGCTAGTCCACCTGCAGCAACTAATGCAATTACCCAAGCAGGTAAATTTGCAATTTCTGGATTTGCAAGTACCATTATATCATTATCTATAATTAACTCATTTTCTTTATTGTTTATATAGTTGATTTTTCCGTCCTGATTTTTATCTTCAAATTGAATAAGTCCTGTTTTCTCCCAATTTTTAAACCATTGAGGCATTTTAGCATATTCCTTATCACTTACTGTCTCAATTAAATTAATTTTTGAAAAGACAGAAACTGCTGGAGCAGTTGTGTATAGTATTGTTATAAAAAGTAAAGCTAGACCAACAGATTTTCTAGCATCCTTAACTTTCTTTACTGTGAAAAATCTTACTATCACATGAGGTAAACCTGCAGTACCTACCATTAGTGCTAATGTGATACAGAATATATCTACTACAGACTTAGATCCTTTTGTGTATTCATCAAAGCCTAAATCTTTAGAAAGTAAATTTAATTTATCTAATAAATAGACACCAGAACCATCATTCATGGTTCCTCCCATACCTAGTTGGGGTATAAAATTCCCTGTCATTTGAAAAGAAATAAAAAATGCAGGTACCATAAATGCAAAAATCAAAATACAATACTGAGCAACTTGGGTATAGGTTATTCCTTTCATTCCACCTAGTACAGCATAAAAAAGAACAATTACCATACCTACTATCACACCGGATTCAATTGGAATTTCTAAAAATCTAGAAAAAACAATTCCTACCCCTCTCATCTGACCAGCCACATAAGTAAAAGAGACTGCCAGAGCACAAAAAACTGCGACTAACCTTGCCCTATTTGAGTAATATCTTTCACCTATAAAATCAGGTACAGTAAACTTTCCAAATTTTCTAAGATACGGAGCAAGTAAGAGTGCCAGTAAGACATATCCACCTGTCCAACCCATTAGGTACACTGACCCATCATAACCAGCAAAAGCAATTATTCCTGCCATAGAAATAAATGATGCAGCGGACATCCAGTCAGCAGCTGTGGCCATTCCGTTTGCAAGAGGAGAAACTCCTTTACCTGCTATATAAAATTCCTTAGTTGAACTAGCCCTTGACCAAATAGCAATCGATATATAAATAAAAAAAGTAATTCCAACAATTATATATGTCCAAGTTTGTACATCCATTTTACTTTTTTTTATTGAAGCCGTATTTCTTATCTAGTCTATTTATCAGATGAACATAAATAAATATTAATATTACAAATACATACATTGAACCCTGTTGAGCAAACCAAAAACCTAACTTGAAACCACCTAATGAAAAATTGTCTAAAAAATCTTTTAATAGAATAGAAAAACCAAAAGAAACTAAAAACCATATTGATAAAAGAATTCCTACATACTTTAAGTTTTCTTTCCAATAATTTGTATTTTGGTTTATCATTATAATTGAATATTAACTAAAACTCAAATAACACTACAATGAAGATAATTAATTTAATTTTATTCCTTTTAATAACATTAGAAATTCAATCTCAAGGTATTCTAAGTCTTAGAGATAGAGCTAATGTGATTGAAAAAATTCAGAAGGATAGGCTAGATAATTTATTACCCAAACTGATGGATGAAACTGGAATTGATATGTGGGTTTTAATAACTAGAGAATATAATGAGGACCCTATAATTAAAACTCTTTTACCACCAACTTGGCTGAATGCTAGAAGAAGGACTATACTAGCGTTTTATAGAGATGAAAACTCAAATAATTTAGAAAAGGTTGCTATTGCTAGATATAGTTTTGGTAAAAATATTCCATCGATATGGAACAAAGAGGAAGAACCAAACCAGATGAAGGCTTTAGCTGATTTCATTGAAAGTAAAAATCCAGATAAAATTGGATTAAATTATTCTGATCACTTCGCATTAGCAGATGGAATAGTGAAGACTGACTATGAACTTTTAATCAATAATTTACCTGCTAAACTTTCAAAGAAAGTTGTTTCTGCAGAAGAGCTTGCTATTAGGTGGATAGAAACTAGAACAAAACAAGAGATGATAATCTATGATCAACTTGTTGAGATTACTCATGAAATAATTAAAGAAGCATTTTCTACAAAAGTAATAACCCCCGGTATTACAACAACTGATGACGTAGTATGGTGGATGAGAGAAAAGGTTAAAAGTTTAGGATTAAGAACATGGTTTCATCCTACTATAGATGTCCAGAGAAATGAAGATAGTGACTTATATGCATTTGATGGAGAATCAAAATTTGATATAATATTACCTGGTGATCTTCTTCATTGTGACTTTGGGATAACCTACCTAACCTTAAATACTGATTGTCAAGAATTAGCATATGTTCTAAAAGCTCAGGAAATAAAGGCACCAGATTATCTTGAAGATGCATTAAAAGAAGGAAATAGAGTTCAAGATATTTTCACAGATCTTTTTGAATATAAAAAAACTGGAAACGAAATACTTAAAGAAGCATTAAATCAAGGAAGAAGTGAAGGTTTAAAACCTCAGATATACACTCACCCACTAGGAACTTACGGTCACTCCGCTGGAACAACTTTAGGTATGTGGGATTCTCAAGGGGGAGTACCTTTTACTGGTGATTTCCCTATGAATTATAATACTGTTTATGCTATAGAACTTAACACAAAAGTTTTTATCAAAGAATGGAATAAAGAGATTAGAATAATGCTTGAAGAAGCTGGGGCTTTTGAAAAAAGTGGATTTAGATACGTAAATGGAAGACAAACAAATTTGATCTTAGTTGGTGATCAAAAGAAACACCTAGGCAATTAAAAAGAATCCGTCTTCTTATATGAGTTATATAAACTAAGTTCACCTTCTTTGCCACTAATAGAATTACCATGTTCCATACCAAGTATCCCATCAAATCCTTTATCGTGGATTAAATTAAAAATATTTTTATAATTTATCTCTCCAGTCGTTGGCTCATTTCTTCCTGGGTTATCTCCGATTTGGAAGTAACCGATTTCATCCCAAGTATTATTTATATTAGGTATAATATTACCTTCTTGAATTTGCTGATGATATATATCAAATAGAATCTTACAAGAAGGTGAATTAATAGCCTTACATATCTGATAAGCCTGAGGACTTTTAGTTAAAAATAATCCAGGATGATCTCTGAAATTTAATGGTTCTAGTACCATGACTAACCCGTGCGGTTCTAAAATATCACATGCTCTTTTTAAAGTGTTTATAACATTTGTTGTCTGAAATGAAATTTCTTTTCTTAAATCCAAATGTCCTGGAACCACTGTCATCCATTTAGCATTAACCCTTTTAGCAACATCAACAGATTCTTTTATATTATTTAAAAACTCCTCTCTATATTTTTTATCACCGCTAGCTAGGTTAGGTTCTTTCCAATAAATCTTATGAGCAACAAAAACACCCATCTTCATTTTTCTTTCGTCAAGCGTTTTAGATATTTTTTCTTGAGTATCAATAGACCTTGATTTCATTCCATTATCTTCAAAAGCAGTGAATCCCAGATCAGCCATATAATTTATCTGATCTATAAGGTCGTTACCAGCACTGTGTTTAAACATCCCGATGTGAGGCGCATAATTTAATTTAAAAGAATGCCCCTTTTCAAATTTTTTTGAAATTACATTATTAGGCATAAATACTCCTGCTGTTAAACTGAGAGTTATATTATTAATAAAATTTCTTCTTAACATAGGAGTAATTTAAATCAAAAAAACTTTGTTTTACCAGGGACTGGAATTTCATAATTGCCTTCTCTGTCAGGAAATATCGGTGGTTCAGAGTTCCATGATAAATTATCAGGAACTAATTTTTGTTTTGAATTCATTATCTGATCCCATGATATCTTCTCACCAGTATAAGTTGCCATTCGACCCATAATAGCAGCAAGCGTGCTTTTTGCACCATTTTCTGTATCAGATATTACACCTCCCTCCCTGATAGATTGAAATAATTTATCATGTTCAACTTGGTATGGGTTGGGATCATCTGACCATGAATTTGGATACTTATACTTTGTACTTCCATCATGATTTAGTATTTCTCCTTTTCCTAGTATTGCTGAGGCTTTAGTTCCTTGAAAGACTTCATCAACTCTACTTTCTGTTCCTTTCTGATGCCTACATTGACTTGATATTATAGCTCCATCAGGATAATGAAATTCAACAAAATGATGATCAAAGATTTGGCCATGATCTTTTCCATTTCTAACTTCTCTCCCACCCATTCCTTGAGCATATTTAGGGTAATCACCAATAAACCAATTAGCCACATCAATATTATGAATATGTTGTTCTAAAATATGATCTCCACATATCCATGTAAAATAATACCAGTTTCTCATCTGATATTCTAATTCTGTTTGATCTTTTTTTCTTTTATTGACCCAGACCCCTCCATCATTCCAATATACTTGACCTGAAATTATCTTACCAATATCTCCAGACTTTATTTTATTAAATATGTTAATATATTTTTTCTGATAATGCCTCTGAAGACCAACTACAACATTAAGTTTTTTTTCTTTAGCAATTCTAGCATATTCTAAAACTTTTCTTACACCAGGTGCATCGGTTGCTAAAGGTTTTTCCATAAATACATGTTTATCATTTCTAATAGCATATGCAAAATGTAATGGTCTAAAACCAGGAGGAGTTGTTAGTATTACCACATCACACAAGTCTATTGCTTTTTTATATCCATTAAAACCGATAAAAATATTCTTTTCTTTAATTTTTATTTTTTTTGAATCACCAAAATGATCAGTTATTCCTTTTAAACTAGATTCTGCTCTATCTCTAAAAACATCAGAAACTGCAACAAGTTCAACATTGTCATCTGCCGTAAGTGCCTGAACTGCAGCGCCTGAACCTCTTCCTCCACAACCAACAAGTGCTAGTTTTAGTTTTTTATTTTCTTCTACATTAGCAAAAGATTTTATAGGTAAATTAGATGTTATTACTCCTGTAGTTATTGCTGCAGTTTTTTTTACAAAACTTCTTCTTGATTCTTTTTTCATTCTAGGTATTTGGTTTGTTAATTTTTAATTTATAATTAAAAATCAAAAATTCCAAAATTTATCCCTGAGCTCCTTTGATTCAACTCTTGAAACTCTAACAATTCTAAATCCTATATGTGGAGCATCCGTATTCCACCACTTACTTTTGGGTATTTGAGGATCCCTCCTCTGCAAGGAATTATTAGAAAAATTTCTCATAGAACTTTTTAAATTTTCTGATTTATCTAACCAAGATCCTCCCCTATAGACCTTAGGGTATTTATGAAAATTATATTCTAACGGGTCTTTTTTCTTTTTTCTTTTCTTGAAAATATCTGGATTATATGAGTCAGCGACCCACTCTGAAACATTTCCATGCATATCATATAGACCCCATTTATTTGGGATTTTTTGTCCTACTTTTTGATATTTTTCATCTGAATTGTTTTTGTACCAAGCGTAATCATCTAAATTTTCTGAATCATTACCAAAATAATAATTATCAACTGAACCTGATCTGCACGCGTACTCCCATTCAGCTTCAGTAGGCAACCTATAGAAATATCCTGTTTTAATTGAGAGCCATTCACAGAATTTTGATGCAGCATACTGAGTCATATTAACAGCTGGATATCCATTTTTACCCATTCCAAAACTCATATCTATATATGGAGTTGTAGGCTTACTGATTCCATCAACCTTTATTGTATCACCTTCTAATATAAATTCTAAATCATCAAAATTAATATCCTGCTCCATGAATAGATTATATATTTCCCAGGTTATCTCAAATTTAGATATCCAGAAAGGAGATAAAGAAATCTCATTATTTTGAATAATAACATTACCCTTTGGTATTGAGACCATTTCAATATTATTGTTTGAATCTGGTATGTTTTGAGTATAGCTTTTAGATAAGTCCTGATAATTTGATGATAGGAAAAGATTAATTAAAAAAACTAAAATTATAACGCTCATTTAATTTTAAATAAAATTAAAACTTAAACCAGCATTGGATTTAAGTCTATCCAGTAATCTATTGCCCATAGCATAAGAAGGCGTTATAATACCATAATTTTCAGGAAGTTTATCAAGAGACAAACATATTGCAGACTCAGCCAGCATCTTTGATGTAGAACCGTAACCTGGGTCTCTATCACCAACAACTTTTGCAAGAGCTTTTTTTCCGTTTTTCATAGTTATATAAAATCTTAAATTAAAATAACCATTCTCTCTCTTATTCTTACTAGGACCCTCACCAGGTTTAGGCATATAATAATTTAAAACTTTCTTTAAACTAGAAGTAGGTTTTAGACTTAATAATGCTAGTGGTATAAGTCCTATTATGCCTTTTATTAGTCCTTTTAACCCATCTCCAGCTAATTGAGCTTCACTATAAGTAAAGCTCTCTCCATAAATAAAATTGTTTATGGCATTTGATCTTCTAACTATTTTAGTATTTATACCTGCCATAACAAATGGCATCACCCAACTCTTGGCATCTTTTTCATAAATGATTTTTCTAAGATCCTTTTTATCATTACCTATCATACAATCCAAAGGGTTTAATCCATATGGATTATTAATTATTTTAAAAATTTCCTTATTCGCGTAAACATCTTTAATTACATTATTTATACTATGGTAAGTACCTCCACTAATACCTCCTCTAATCCCTGAGACCCTCATCTTAATATCTTCAGCATACTCACCATGTTTTCTCATAAGTTCATTCTGAATATAAAAAACCCCCATATCAGAAGGAATAGAATCAAAACCACATGAGTTAACTATCTTAATCTTATTAGATTTTGCTTTGTTATGGAACTTGTCAATTAATTTTCTGATCCAATGAGCTTCGCCAGTTATATCACAGTAGTTAGTTTTATGTCTAACACACAAATCAACAAGTAAAGTTCCATATACTGAGAAAGGGCCTACGGTTGAACATATTACCTTAGTCTGTTTTACTAAAATTGATAAACTATTTTCATCAAAACTATCTGCTAAAAGAATTGGAATTGATGTATCAGCTACTTCAGATCTAATTTTTTGAAGTTTTTTTTCCTCCCTACCTGCCATAGCCCATTTAATTTCATTTTTTCTATATTTTGAGAAAATATATTCGCATACCAGTTTACCAGTAAAAGAAGTAGCACCCCAAATTATTATGTCAAAATTTCTCACAGAATATCTTTTATATTTTACAATTTAAAAAAAAACGACTACACTAAAATAGCATAGTCGCATATAAGAACCTCGCGCCTTCTCTAGGACTCGAACCTAGGACCAATAGATTAACAGTCTACTGCTCTAACCAACTGAGCTAAGAAGGCATAAATTAGTTTGCAATATTAATTTTTCAATGTTAAATGTGCAATAATAATAGTCAAAATAAAAATAAAAAATGTAGATATACATGACTTATTGTCATGCCGTAAAGAATAAAATTAATTATTATGACATATTGTCATACAAATATGGCCCGGCATAATATTTTCATTACACTAATTTGAATTTAAATTAAAACAAATAAATATGAGACACTTAATTTTAAGACCATCAAATAATAATGTAAGACCATTTTTATTTGATAACTTTTTTGATAACTTTTTTGATAACAAATTTCAAAATGATTTTTCACCAAAGGTAGACATTTCAGAAACTGACAAAGACTTTAATTTTCAATTTGCAGTTCCAGGAATGGATAAGAATGATTTATCAATTGAAATTAAAAATGGATATCTAACGGTTTCTGGAGAAAGAAAAATCGATAATTCAGATAATAATTACCACTCTATTGAAAATGGTTATGGTAAATTTTCAAGATCCTTTCAGTTGCCTGATAATATAGATGAAAACAAAATAAGCGCTAAACACAAAAATGGAATACTTAATATCTCCATTCTAAAGGACGCAAAAACATCTATGAAAAAGACGATTCAGATTAAATAACTATATAATTCATTATTGATCAAAAGGTGAGTATATACTCACCTTTTTTTATGTTAAACAATGTTAATTTGAAAAATATGAAATGCATATTTTCGTAAGAGTAGTATACATTTGCAATAAATACATAATGAATGAAAAATTTTAAAAATTATCTTTTAGCACTTATATTTTCCATTATTGGCGGAATCACATCAATAACAGGTTACGAATATTTTAAAGAGGAGAAAAGTATAACCACATCAAATTATAATGAAAATGTAAAATTTGCCAATTATATTTTTGACACCACTGACGTTGTTGTCCCAGAAGGGTTAAATTTTATTTATACATCAAAAAAGACAACACCAGCTGTAGTTCATATAAGGACAATATTTGAAGGAAGAACATCAAACATACCAAATCCATTTGAAGATATGTTCAGAGACTTTTTTGGAGAAAGATATAATTACCAGGAGAGAGAAGCACCCAAGAGAAGAGGCTCAGGATCAGGAGTGATAATGACTGATGATGGCTATATAATTACAAATAATCATGTAGTGGAAAATGCGAGTGAGGTAGAGGTTCTATTAAATGATAATAGAACTTTTATTGCAAAAGTAGAAGGAACAGACCCTACAACTGACATAGCTGTTCTAAAAATTGAAGCAGAAAATTTATCTACAATTGAATTTGGAAATTCTGATAATGTTGAAATTGGAGAATGGGTTCTAGCTGTTGGCTCACCATTTGAATTTAGATCAACTGTCACAGCTGGAATTGTTAGTGCAAAAGCTAGAAATATTGGAATATTGAGAGATAGAAATAATCTTCAAATTGAAGCTTTCATTCAACACCAGGCCCCTGTTAATCCCGGAAACTCTGGAGGAGCTTTAGTAAATTTAAAAGGTAAATTAATTGGAATCAATTCTGCGATAGCAACTCCTACAGGTACATTTGCTGGATACTCTTTTGCTATACCATCAAACCTTGTAGAAAAGGTTTTTAAAGACTTAGTTGAATTCGGGGTGGTTCAGAGAGCTCTTCTTGGAATTACAATAATTGATGTAAATGCAGAGCTTGCTGAAGAAAAAGATTTACCTGTTTTAACAGGAGTGTTAATTGATAGGGTAAATGCAGGAGGTGCAGCAGCAGATGCAGGCTTAGAATCTGGTGATGTAATTATTGAAATCAACGGAGTTAAAATTAAAAATGTTTCTAATCTACAGGAGCAAGTAGCAATAAATAGACCTGGTGATAATATTCTTGTTACTTATATTAGAGAAGGTAAGACAAAAACTATTAATACTACATTAAAAAATACGCTTGGGACTACTGAAGTTGTTGCATCAACAAATTCTTTTACAATTGATGGAGCAAAATTTGCTGATGTTCCTAAAGAACTAAAAGAAAAACTTGAGATAGAAGGTGGAGCTCAAGTGAGTGAAATAGATAAAGGAAAATGGAAAAATTCTGGAATAACTAAAGGTTTTATTGTTACTTCAATAAATAAAAGAAGCATATCAGACGTTGAGAGCCTTTCTACTCTACTATCACAGCTACCAAAAGATGACGGTGTATTAGTAGAGGGTGTCTACCCTAATGGTATTAAGGCGTATTACGGAATTGGTTGGTAACTGATTTTTTTATAATTTTAAATATGAAATACTTAAAAATTATTTTTTTCGTAGGCATGTTTTCACTAAGCTCATGTGGATTCGAAGATAATTTGCCATGTAAAGCATCTGAATGTGAAAATATTCCTGAGCCTTTACCAAACAAAGAAGACGAAGGTTAAAAAACCCTCAAGAATGAGGACTAATTCTAGTAAACCAAACTATTAAGATATTCAGGTAATTTATTCCCATTTTTTTGTTTCATCATAAATAACAAATGCCATGAAAAGAGTTATAATCAAAGATTATTATGGAAAAGATTATGAGATTCATGATTTAGAAAAATTTAAAAAACATATCATAGATTACCATTCTATAAATGGGAGGGGAGATAACAGCTTACATGAAGAAAATGGTAGATATTTCACAGTAACTAATAAGTTTTATGAAAAAATTATAAATCTTTAATTTTTTTCACATTTGATTACATTTTTTTATATAAATACCATACCATTTAATTTTAATTTATTAAAATTGGTAAAAACTAAATTGAATTCAGTTTAATTTTAAATTATTAACGACCTAATTACTGTTATGAAAAAATTATTTACAATCCCTAATTTATTAATAATACTAACTACTGCCATACTTTATTCTTGTGGAGAATCTCAAGAAGTTCAACTAAAACGTATAACAGTTACAACAAATTCTGATGAAGCAAGAGAATTATTTTATCAAGCTTTAGATGCAGACGAAGGATTAAATTGGCAAACAGCAGAAAATTTGTTAAAATCTGCCTCAGCTAAAGATCCTAATTTCATCTTGGCAAAGGCATTGCTAAATTCAGGGTTTGTTAATAACCCTAATTTAAAAGTACTTGCAGACATTAATAACAACTCTTTAGATAAAGTGTCTGAGATGGAGGCGTTATTTATTAAGGCTTACTATCAAAGAGCATCTGGAGATAATAAAGAAAGTAGAGAAACATTAAAACAATTAACAGATAAATATTCTGATATTCATTTATTTTGGCTTCATAGTGGTATTTTAAAATCTTTTGGTGGGGGTGGTGATATAAATGATGCTATTAAGGATTTAGAAAAATGCTTAGAAGTTAACCCAAACAGTTATATGGCTAACGCATTTCTTATGGCAAAGCACATGGTTGTAGGAACATTAGGGAGAATGCTTCCAGTTGAAGAAAGAGATTTAGAGGTTGCAAAAATGCACATAGATAGAATGATTGAAATAGATCCTAATAACTCATATGGACCTACTTATGCAGGAAATTATGAAAGAGCAAAAGGAAATTTTGAAAAAGCAATTGAATACTACGAGCAAGCTGGAAGTATTCCTTCAGATAACAACCTTAACCTTTATCAATCAAATCATTATCTTGCTTTGACTAATACTTTTTTAAAAAAGTATGATGTAGCTGAATCTTATTTTAGAACAAACATTGATATTGCAGAGGGTGGATATCAAAGACAAGCTTTATGGTTTATGCCAAGTCTTCATATTTTTAATAGTGATTTTGACAGAGCGATTGAAGCAACAGATGAATATATCGAAAAAATGCCTTCTTTGGAATTATCCTATATTTTAGAAAATAATCAATTAGGCGGAGTTCATTTCCATAGATTCTTAGCTTTTTCTCATAATCAACAAGATGAAGATTCTTACAAAGAAATTGAACAATTTTCTAAATTTAGGACGAATGTTATGGAATATAACAAAGCATCAATGACTAAAAAACAATATCAAAATGGTCAAGATTGGTTAAATTATCAAGTAGTTTTGATGAATACATGGCATGATATTCTTTTTGGAAGATATGATGATGCTAGAGAATCTTTATCAGATGCTAGTCAATTTGTAAAGGAAAGAATCAAAGAAAATCCAGATGAACAATTTCCATATTTTGATATTAATGTTTTTGAAGGAATGATATATCTTAATGAAGGTGATTTTAATGCATCACTAGAATCTTTTGAAAAAACTAAAGGAAAAGTAGGAAACGGAGCTCTAGGTATGGATAGAGTTTATTTTGATTACTTTCATGGACTTGCTTTGAAAGGAGTTGGTAGAACTGATGAAGCTAATGAGTTATTTAGTAGAATAGCTAATGAAAACTTTTATGGAATTGGAAGAGCATTAACAAGAGAACTTGCAGCTGCTCAAATTTAATTATTTTCTTAAATTATATTTTTGATGAGAAATTGGGTTATTATACTATTTCTATTTACAAACTACATTTCTTTTTCTCAATCAAGCTTTTTGATAAATAAATTTGAGGTTGAGAATGTTTCATCCAAAAACATAAATTCTATTTATTTAGATAATAATAATTTCTTTTGGTTAAGTACACCAGAAGGGCTAAATAGATATGATGGAGATATCAACTCTATTTATAAGTCTAATCCATTTGACAGCACTACACTATCTAATAACTTAATTTATGAAACATTTCAGATAGACAATAAAGGTTTATATGTTAAATCAGGTTCAGGATTAGATTATTTTTCTTACGCTAGAAATGGATTTATAAGAACTCCTGTTATCTCACCTATATCTCATGTTAAAGATGGAAATCATTTATATCTATCATCAAAAAATGATGGAATTTTTATTTTAAACTTGGAAGATAACACATCTGACAATCTAAAGTTTGATCCCAGAAATCCATTATCAATTTCATCATCTAATTTTACTTCAAATCAAAATGAAGTTATTTTACCTGTAAATGATTTTATTTGGATTGGAACAATCTATGGGCTTAATAAGTACAATATAAAATCTAATCTTAATAAAAGATTCTATCAGAAAGAAGATGAGAGCTCATTAAACTCAAACTTCATAAATGATCTTTTCTATGTTAACAAAAAAATGACTAATGACAAAATTGCTCTTTCTAATAAAATTTTAGCAGCAACTACTAATGGCCTTTCTTTGATCAATCCTACTAGTAATGAAATTAAAAATTATTCATTACTAAAAAACACTGCCATCTATAATACCTTTTTAATTGGTGACGATATTCTAATACATACTGAAAATGGAATTTTTTTAATTGATGAAATTGACGAAGAAAATATATCGTTAATTAAAATAACAAATTCAGGTAAATTAACTAAAACAAGAAAGATTACAGATAGCGAATTTATATTGTATTCTAACTCTAATTCTTTTAAAAGAATAATTAAAAACAAAAATGAATATATTGATATAGAAGTAGCAATCCCCACATCTGTTAAAATAAATGATATCAGAAATTATAAAGGGGCTTATTACATATCTACAGAGGAAGGTATTTTTAGGGTAACAGAAAAACTCAATAGCTTAACAAAAAGAAATGATAATTTATTATCAGATGAAAAATTAATTTCTATCCAGGAAAACGATTATTACAGAGTTTTACTCACAAATTTTAGAATATTATTGTATGAAGAAGATGAGCTTTCTAGTTCTATTGACATAAGCAAATTGATTGAGGAAAAAGAAGTTGATAATGCAACTATTTATTTAGATGAAGATGAATATTTGTTTTTTGGAACAAACAAATTATTTATTATAGATCTATATACTGATGAAATTATAACTTTTGAGAATTCTAAAGATGGATTAAATTCAATAATGGAAGGAGAGATAAATAATTTATCATTATTTGTAGGTGAAGATTTTAAAAAAGAGCTGTGGATTTCATTAAGTAGTGGAATATCAATTTTAAATGTAGAAGATGAAATCTTTAGAAACTTTAAATTTAACCCTAGATCTAAAAATAAATTACCAAATGGATTTTCTTCAATTATAAAAATGCCAAATGAAGAAATATTAATTTCAAATATAACCACGGGATTATATAGATATTCTAAAAATTTAGAATTGATAAAGCACTACATATTTGATATAAATAATAAAAATAGTATTACAAGTTCAGCCATCAGCAGCTTGATTGACTATAGTGGAGAGATATATATTGGCACAAACGGTGATGGTCTTTTTATATATGAAAATGACTCTACCGGATTTAGAAATTTCACAACAAATAATGGGCTTTTATCAAATAATATTTTGGGATTTCTTAAGACTTATCAACACTTGTTTATTTTATCAGATAAAGGAATAAACTATTTTGATTTTGAGGTTATGTCTTCATTGACTGATGGAAATAATAATAATCTTAGAAACATCAATGAAGAAGATGGTTTAGAGTTGGGGAAATTTTTAAATAATGGATTTAGTTTTTATGATGATTTCTTATATGTTTTCACAGAAAAAAATATACAAAAGATAGATTTTTATAATTTATTTGTAGACTATGAAAACCCGGTAATTAGTTTAGTTTCATCAAAAATAATTGATGAAAACTATGATGAAATAAAACTCAATATTGAAGAATCAATTATCAACCTATCTAATGACATAACTAATATAGAATTGACACTTTCATCACCTTCATTCTACAAAACAAGCAATACCCAGATGTTTTATAAATTAGAACCATTAAATGAGAATTGGATTAATTTAGGTGTTAACAAAAAAATTATAATTCAAAGTTCAGGTTTTGCAAAGGATAATTTCACTGAAAACAAATTATTATTACCTTATGGAGATTATAAATTAAGAATAAAATCTACAAATAGTTCAGGAATTGAAAGTATAAATCAACTTGAATATAATATATCTGTTACACCACCATGGTACCTTACTATCTATGCAATTATTTCTTATATCATAATAACATTTTCTTTAATATACCTATATGTAAAATATAGTCAAGGAAGAACAAAAAAATTAATGGAAGACCAAAGAAAAGAAGAAGAACTTGAGGAGGCACATAATTTACAAATGGGACTTCTTGCTAAGGAAAACCCCCAAAGAAAAGACTTAGATATAAGCACTTATATTCGGTGTGCAACTGAAGTTGGAGGAGATTATTATGATTTTTTAGAGTTTGAAGATGGTAGTCTTTTAGTAATCTGTGGTGATGCAACTGGTCATGGGACAGCTTCAGGCATGATGGTATCGATTACAAAAGCAGGTCTTTTAGGTATTGACTCAAAAGATCCTAACTTAATTATGAAGACTTTAAATAAAATAATAAAAAAAGTAGATATAGGCAGATTAAGAATGAGTCTTAATCTAGCACATTTTCAAAATGGGACTATGAGACTTAGCTCTGCTGCAATGCCTCCAATCTATCATTTTGAAAATAAAACAAAAAAAGTTGATGAAATTCAAATATCTAATTTACCTCTTGGCGGTCTAATTGGAGAAGACTTCACAGTACTTAACAAAAAGTTTTCAAAGGGCGATGTTCTTGTAATGATATCTGATGGATTACCAGAAGCACCTAATAAAAATGGTGACTTATTAGACTATCAAGCTGTTAAAGAATGTGTTGAAAAAAACAGTTTGAAAAGTGCCGAAGAAATTAAAAATGAATTAGTTAAATTATCAGATAATTGGTTGGATGGTATACATAACCCTGATGACATAACAATAGTTGTTTGCAAAAAATTAATTAATTAATGCAAATATGACCACACCTCAATAGGTTTTGATTTTCCTTTAACCTCAATTGTGGGTATTTTTTTAAAATCATACTTATCACTTATTACCTCCTTGACCGAATTAGAAATTAATATTTGTCCAGACTTAGCATGAGAACATAACCTAGCTCCTAAATTTATTGTGTCGCCTATTACTGTATAATTCATTTGTTGATCTGATCCTATATTTCCAGAAACTGCTTTTCCTTTATTAATTCCAATTCCAATTTTAAAAGGTTTGAACCCATCTTTAATTATTCTCTCATTAAACTTATCTAATGATTTAAACATTTGTATAGCTGTTTTAACAGCGTTTTCAGTATCATCTTTACCTTTTAATGGCACACCATACAATACCATTAACTCATCTCCAACAATCTTATCTAATGTTCCATTAAATTTAAAGACAACATCTATCATAGACTTAAAATATTTATTAAGAAGCTCAACAATTTGAGTTGGACTTAATTTCTCAGACATACTTGTAAATCCTCTTATATCTGAAAAAAGAATAGTTATCACGCTCTCAGTACCTCCTAAGTTTAAAGAGTCTTCACTCTCAAGAAGTTTATCTACAATATTTTTTGAAACATATTTTTTAAATGTGGATTTAACCTTATTTATTTTTGATAAGTCATCAATGGCAATCACAATTCCAGAAAAAGTTTTCTTCTCATCAAATACAGGAGAGCATGAAATATTTACACTTATTTTTTTAGAACCTAAATTTAGGGGAAATTCATTTTCAAAAACTCTTTCTTGCTCAGTTTCCACTTTTTGAATCAGATTGATAACTGATTCGTTTTTTTCAAAAATTATAAAAGAATGATTCCCAATTACTTCTTCTTCATCTTTCTTTATTAATCTAAGAGCTTCTTTATTTACAAATTCTATTTCACCAAATAAATTAATTTCAATAACACCTGTAGTTATTGATGACATGATATTTTCATTTAATTTGTTAGACTTCTTTAAAGATTCTAAAAGCTTGACATTTTGATAGGCAAAACTAGTTTGTATAGATACAGCCTCTAAAAGTTTTATATCATTTGATTCAAAATCTATAACACCATTTCTAGTTTCTTTATCAAAGAGTAATATTGCACCAACCAATTTTTTATTATATATAATAGGGCTAACTATCACATAACTTGATTCAAATAACTGATAATTAAAATTATCTTTTTCACCAATGATAAACGCATTTTTTTCTTGACTTAAGGTTTTAAGGAATCCAGACCTTGTATTAAATATTTGCTTTTTTATCTTTTTCTCCTCAATATTAAAAACAGACACAGGATCAAAAATGCTTGAAATTTCATTTTTTAAAAGAACTAAACCCTTTGAAGAGTTAATAATTGAAGATGATAAAGTTAAAACATTAAAAAATAAATCATTGAGATCATCTAAAGAGTTAATAGTATTAGTTAAATCTAATATTGTCTCTAACTCAAGATACTTTTCGTTGAGATCCTTATTTTTTTTTAGGAGTTGTTTTTCTAAATCTTCTATTGATTTTTTTGAAGATAATTTAGCCATTTAAGGATTAGGATAATTTTTCGACTCCAGAATCAACTGAATCATATATTTCACAATATTTTGTGATTCCCATTATATTAAAAGTTTTTTCTACTATTCCAGCCAAATTAGTGAATGCCATTTTACCATCAATTTCTTGTAGTTTTTCAATAATCTCTATAAGTATTGATACTCCGATACTATTAACAACTTTTGAGTCATTCATGTCAATCAAAAAATTCTTACTACCTGACTCTATTTTTTCATTAAATACCTCTAGAACAGCATCTCCAGCAACATTATTAAAATAGCCAGCAGTACTGATAATAATTACACCGTTTTTTTCATCTACATTTTTAATTGTATCACTCATTATCTTCTCTTTTTTTAGTCATAGTTACAGTGGTTCCTGTTTCATCGCTATCATATTCAACAGTATCCATTAATTCAGTTATAAGCTGTAAACCCCAACCTCTTTTCCTTTCATCAGTATTAAGCTTATTTTCAATGTTTGGTATTTCTACTTTAGATTTATCAAAACCAATACCCTTATCTTTTACCTTAATTGTAAGTTTTTCAGCAGAAACAATAAAGTGAATATAAATTTCTTTAGTTTTAGAGTGTTCGAAAGCATTAATACAAGATTCTATAATGGCCATGCTTATCTCACCAGTCTTTTCTTCTGAGAGATTCATATGCTTAGATATGACCTCGGCTGTTTTAGTGGCAGATAACTCAATATCTGGTATAACTGGTAATTTTAATTCTACTTCAGCATTGTTACTCATAAAGTAAATTTACTTATGTTTTATTTAATAACAATATAAATTAATTCTTTTTAATTACTACAATAGTCACATCATCATCTGGTATTCCACCTTTTAACCAAATATCAACTTCACCTATTAATTTGCTCTTTAACTCATCTGCAGACTTCGATGCATTTTTAGTTATTACATCAACAACTCTTTCGTAATCATACAGCTCTCCTAGATCATTTTCAGCTTCTGGAAGTCCGTCTGATAATAAGACTAAAACATCACCCTTATTAAACTTCCTCTTCTCTATGTCAAAGGTCTCATTCTTTAATCCTCCTAAAGGTAATCCTCTAATAAGTATCTCTTCCGTCTTCTTTGACTTAGAGTTATACAGATATATTGGTGGCATAGCAGCTGAACTTAATGTGATTGAATCTTTTTTAATCTCACATATATTAAGACTCATCTTTAGCGTCCCAAGGTCAATCTTTTTTACTATGTTATTTAACTCATATAACACCTTATTCGTTGATATTGCTGGAAGGCCATTAAGGCCTGATTTAATGATAGATACCATCATACCTGATGCCGTACCGTGACCTGTAGCATCACCACACACAGCATACAAAGAATTTTTATTTTCAAAGAAGTCATAATAGTCTCCACCAATCTCTGTAGAAGTGACTAGTCCTGCGGAAACATCAAATAGTTTTGAAGAAGGAAACACCTTTGGGAGCATACTCTCCTGGATCTTCTTTGCTTCCTCAAGCTCTCCTGCCCTTCTCTCATTATCCGCTTTCTCTAAAGACTTTTTAGCTTGATACTTACCAAATGATCTAAACCCAAAAGCAAGTAAAAGCACATAACTAACATAAGCATACCATGTCCTGTACCATGGTGGGAGGATACTCAGTTTATAACTTGCACCTTCTTCATTCCAAACCCCGTCATTATTAGAACCTTGAATTCTAAATGTATATGAACCAATGGGTAGATTTGTATAGCTAACGAATCTTCGATTTTCAGCATCTATCCATTCATCATCATAACCTTCCATTTTATATTTATATTTATTCTGTTCAGTGTTTCTAAAATTAAATGCAACGTATTCAAAAGAAATAGAATTATTTTGAAATTTAATTTCATCAACTTTATTATTTGAAACAGCATCTAGCTTGTAAGTAACCCCTCCAATATTTATATTTTGTATTATAACTTTAGGAGGAATCGAATTCTCACTAATATCTTTTGGATTAAAATAATTTATTCCAGCAAGACCACCCATTGCAATAAATCCAGATTTATTTACATCAGCCGTCCCAGAATTAAACTCATAATCTTGAACACCATCTGTGGGAGTATATTGTCTAAACTTTTTATTATAAGGATTATACTTAATAATTCCTTGATTTGATGACATCCAGAAATTATTATCCTCATCTTTAAACATATTATACAAATACATGTTTGGAAGCCCCTCATTTGATGTTATAAATCCAATATCTTCAGAATTTAGATCTATAAAAAGAATTCCATTACCATAAGTGCCAAAGTATAATTTGCCCTCATGAAAAACACCAGGGTGTTGGTAAGAATCAAGATATTTTTTAAGTTTTTCTTTTTCATTTGGAATTAAATCAACTATATCATTTGTTAATTCATCCCATAAAAAAACTGATCTATCAGAAACAATATAAGTGTTAGTAGAGTCAATCCTATGAAAACCAGTTAAAGGTTCATCAATTATTTCAGTTAATAACTTATATTCTTCATATCTACCATTACCATATTTATCAACAATCCAACCAGTAATTTGACCAGGAAAAATAATATCTCCTGAATATGTCATATATGGATCAAAAAATCTGTTGATCTGATTTTCATCCTTTCTTAATTCATCATAGAAACCTAGATTCTTAAAATTATTTTCGTTTTTTCTTTTAACTAAAAGATTTCCTCCTTCAAACGCCCAGATAGAACCAATATTATCCTTAAAAATTGTATAAGTAGTAGCATTATCATTATTTTTCTTGTTATAAATTTTAGTTTTATTATTTTGTAAATCTACCTTAACTATACCACCCCCTGGCTCTCTAGAACCAGCCCAAATATTACCATCATCATCAAATTCTAAACCCCAGATAACTCCAACTCCTAAGCCCATATTTTTTGGACTATTTCTTAATAAAGGTTTGAATTTTTTCTTGTTTGGATCATACTTTAAGACACCAGCAAAATTTGAAGATATCCAAATGTTATCTTGATCATCTTTTATAATATTATTAAATGATTTACCTAATAATGCAGAATTATCTTCTCTTAACTTTATAACTTTTTTAGAATTTAAATCAACAACATCAACTCCTACATTTTCAATATTAATCCATAACTCTTCATTTTTTTTATTATAAAACAATTCAAAATTACCTTGTGAAATACCAATTTCATTAGATAATAATTCTATTTTCTCATCTTTTATATTTGATTTCAGAATCCCTTTCTGGCCAGTTGATAAGAAAAATTCAGAGTTATTAATTTTCTCAAAATTGCTTACCCAAAGTCTAGAGTCATTATTCTCTCCTGAGAAAATAGTCTTTGTATATTTTTCATCAATCGTATTGAATATTCTAAGTCCATTTCCAGTTGCCACTAAAATATTAGTATCATCTATCCATTCAATTTCATTTATCATCCTATGGGCTGACTTAAAATCAAACCATCTAATCCAATCTAAATTATCCTCATAATACTTTTGTTCTCTAGTTTCAGAATCTATTCTAATCAAACCAAAACCAAATATTCCTACATATGCATATCTATCATCTGGAGAAATTATTATTGATCTAGGTTGAGGATAAAACATTATATTAGCTCCCTCTGGAATATTGGTTAAAGAGTCTTTATAAACCGGATCATAATTATCCCAGGTTTCATTAAATCTATCATACTTAGATATATTACCCATCTGATCTGTAGCCCATATATTTCCTTTACTATCCTCGGTAATCGAATTAACCCACTTTAAATTTGTAGAAGAAGAGTCCGAAGTAATATTAGCAAAGTTTGTAAACTCATACCCATCAAACCTATCCATTCCACTCTGAGATCCTATCCATATATATCCTAACTTATCTTGGTATACTGTATTTGAAGCGTTCATAGCAGTACCCTGTTCAACTCCATACTTTTCAAATTCATAATCTGATATATCATTTAACCCCTGGGAAAAGGAGTTACTAATGGAATTAATTAATAAAAAAAATAATAATGAATGTGAATATTTCTTCATTAAAGGAAAATATTAAGTGGTTAATATTATTAATTCAAATTATTTAATTAAACTTTAATAATGAAGTAAAACATATAAAAAAAGATACCCACATTATTTTTTTGAAAAATAATAAGTTATTTTCACATCATATAAATTTTAAATTATAGTATTATCAGAAAAGGAAGTATAATATCTAATTATTGGGATCTTATAGATTATAATGTACACCACATAAGGCACTCGGAATTAAAGGCTTCTTTAATCTTAACTGCTTATGGTATAATTTTTGGTCTTGCTTATGATGTTAGTGGTGACTTTCCAGTGCCTGAAAAATTTGAATTTGTTTTTTATATACTTGTAGCATTGCTTATATCATTAACGCTTGCCGCTGTTACCTTTAGTTTTAGGACATATATCCCAAGAATAAATCAGAAGCTTAAGAAATCAGTATTCTTCTTTCATGATATCAACTTCTACTATAAAACACCAGATAAGTATTCCAAAGAATTAATAAGAGTTATGGAAAATGAGAAAGAGTTAAAGGAATTACTCGCTGAGCAAGCTTACATAAATGGAGTGATAGCATCAGAAAAATATATGAATGTTACAAAAGCAATAAAGTACATGATTTACTCATTTTGTGCACTTGTGACATTACTTCTTTTCGAGTTTTTGATGATGTCATGATTTGTTCATCATCTCAGCATAATTAATATTTGCTTCTTTATTAGCTTTACATTCTTTAATCATATAATCTGTATAAAAATTATGCGCATTTAAAAACTTTAATTGAACATCATAAAAATCAGAATCATCTGCTACAACTCCACAATCAATCCATTCTTTTTTTAAATTCTCTGATATACTTTTGAATTCGTTAGAGCCAATATATTCTAAATCAGAATCCCTTATAATAGACTCTAATAAATTAGTTGGCTTTGCATCTACCTTAGTTATTAAAATTAATTTTTGAACAGATCTAATATGATTATCATTAAAACCATAACTAGGCAAAATACTTTTAGCAATTTCAGAACCTTTTTCTTCATGATCAATATGAGAATATAAAAATCCATAATCATGAAGTAAACATGAGGTGAGTAAAATTTTCCAGCCACTATCTGACAAATTATAATGAGAGCCAATATTTATGGCTGAACTTATCACTCTTTTTGTATGAGTTAAATTATGATAATGATACTTTTTATCTAATTTTTTTGATAAATTATCGTAGACAGTTTCAATTAATTTCTCTGAAACGTGATCTTTTATGCCCAAAATTGAAATTTTAAATTATAAATCAATGAATAATATTAAAGAATTTAATGAAATAAATCTATTTTTGAAGCTTTAAAATGAAATAACTAATTATGTACTTAAGAATAAAAATATTGGCATTTACCTTTTCTTTTTTAGCTTATTTGCCATCATTTTCCCAAACAGTAATTAATACTGAATCAAATCTTAACAAAATTGATTCTACTTTTCATCTATTTATTGATGGTATGGGAGATTACAAGAAAGGTAATCTTGATTTTTTTATGATTAAAACTAACTTAACAGTTGGTTCTCGTTTTAAAGAAAAGAACTTGATAAGATTCACTTTTTCAAATAACTATCAGAAATTTAATGGAAATGCATTTAAAAATACATTATCTGGACAATTGAGATATAATTACTTTTACAATTTAGAGAAACATCACTCAATTTTTCTTTTTACTCAACTAGGAAAAAGCCAAAGGTCTGTGCTTGATAGAAGGTACTTAATTGGTGGTGGAATTAGACATAGAATTACTCCATCTGAAAATTCTGGTTATTTCGACTTAGCATATGGAGCGTTTTATGAAAACGAAAAATATCCAGAATATACCCTAAACCAAATAACTGAGGTGCCTTCTGAAACTTATAATAATTTGAGATTAACATTAAATATATTTACAAGGTTGAAACTAAACAAACACTGGAATTTAGTTTCAGTAATGTACTCTCAATGGAAATCAAATAGAATTAAAAATTATAGGATGTTTTTTGATAGTACACTTAACTATATAATTAGTAAGAAAGCAACAATTTTTTTAAAGTTTAATGCTAGAATTCAATCCGAACCTTATATTCCTTTTGTCTCAAATGAGACAGATACATTAATAGGATTTAGAGTGTCTATATAAAAAACTCCTGATAAAATCAGGAGTTTTAATAAAGAGTAATTTTTAGACTTACTTGCTCATTTCTGTTCCCTCATAAAATACAACCTCATAAATAACAGACTTGTAAAATTTACCATTTGGCAATAAGTCATTTATTGCCTGTATACCATCCGGCCAGTCTGCTCCACCTGGAAATGAATTTAAAGCACCACTCAATGTTGTAAAGTGGTCTACTGTCGCAACACTCCAGCTATAAGCATTACCAGTAGGGGAAACAACTTGATGAACTTCCCATCCAGCCCATGCAGACTCAGAATCATTCACATATCCCTTTATAAATGGCTTCCAAATAGAATTCTGTAGTTGAATAAACTCACCAATATTAGTAGGGTTAGCATAATTTATTTTAATATAATTTCCTGGTTTAGGGTTATCAGCAAATACTTGAATTGCAGGCATTGTGTGAACAGTCCCTAAAACTCCAGCTGACTTAACAGGTTTTAAACCATAAATATAACCTGATTCACTCCACCAAGAATTATCAATATCATTAAGTTTTTCAAAACCATTATAAAAAAAATAATTGTGACCATCAGAAGTATTACCATTAACTTTTCTTAATAAACCCCAATGTTTCATCCTACCTTCTGCAATTGCAGCCTTAACTGATTTCCTGTAAACCTTATCTTCATTAGATAAAAAATTAGAGACATCAGATGGACTAATCTTTCTAAATTGCCAAGTTGCAATTTGATGATCTGTTGGGTCCCAATTATCCTGAGCATATGATGCAAAAGAAAATACAGTTATTAAAATAATATTAAATATAGTTTTCATAATAATTTAATTAATTTAATGGTGAACTTAACTCAGGAAGAAATTCAAGTAATTCAGTATTATTACCATAATCCAACAAACTACTGTTACTTAATTCCCAATCTATTTCCCAAGAATCTTCACCATATATCTCATTATAAGCATCTCTAATTTTGGACCAATTATCTGAGCCACTATCCCAAGAACCTGGATTTTCTCCAAAAATTACAATTCTTGCGTGCTGTCTCTGACCACCAGCCCATGAATTAAAACAATTTATATCAAAATCTACACCTGAGTTTTCAATTGCTTTAGGAAGGTTATCTCTAACTTTCCAGAACTTGTCTTGATGACCATGTTTGATATTGTAATGAATCACCCATCTAAAAGGTTTATCAGTTCCAACAGCATCATTATGAGTAGCAGATTTTCTTAACCTAAATATTTCACTAGGAGAAGTTGACTCTATATATTTATCAACATTATCCATCCAATATTCCATCATACCTGGTTGATTTCCTCCGCCCATAGGTAGATCACCTAAAGTTTCTCCGTAACTCATCCTCAAAAGACCTTGCATATTTCCCCTTTGGCTTGCTCTAATGGCAAAAGTAAAAATTCTTGGATCTCCATCTTTTGAATTATACTTTTTGGTTTTCATTTCCATACCTTTTCTAAGATCTTGACCATGACCTTTCTTAGGCTGAATATAACGATAAGAAATAGCTTGGCTGTAGGATATATTAGAAATCGTCAAAAATATAATTGTTAATAATAAATTTCTCATTTAGTTAGCATTATAAAATTGAACAGGTGACCCAGATAGTACATGAAGCACTTCAGAATAAGGTCTTGTTGAAGAAATAAATTCCTGAAATGCTTTAGAAGTAACAAATTCATTTCTACCCTCTAACCAATCTGCCATACTTTTACTTCTTACAATTACCTCATGAGTAACTCCTGGTTCACCACCAGCTAGTATTTCATGAAGCTCTAGAACTCCATCTCTTCCTGTTGCATCAAAAGCTTTTTTCATCTTTGTAAATGCAGCCCCATAACTTGCAGGGTCTTCTACATTAATTAAATAAACAACGGCAAATTTTAAATCAAATCCAGCTGGATCAGCAATAAGAGATTGGCCTAAAACTGTAGCTTCCTCCCTTACATTTTCATTCCAAGTTTCAAATATTCCTGAAATATTCATCATCTTAGAGTTTCTGAATTTTTCCCAATTAGCTTGTATATCAGCGGCATTGTCAGAAAACCAGCAAACCTGATGGGTTGCTGAAAACTCAGAACTTGTATGATCAAACTGGAAAATTGCATTAGGAGATAATGTTCTTCCAAAATCTGAATCCATAAAATCATTCCAAACACTCATAAAAGCGGATGGATTATCAATAATTACATTGGTACATTGCCAAGTAACTTGCTGAGAATAAGAATGAAAGGAAAAAATTAATCCTATCATTAAAATCATAGTTTTTTTCATATATATAAAAAATTAAGTTTTAAAAATAATATCAACTTCGGTGAGAAGTGGTTTACTAGTTCAATGTATTTTTTTTTCTAAAAAAATACAAAAAAATAAATTATAATTTTTATTTTAAAAAATTAGAAGTCAAATTTAATTCCCTGAGCTAATGGGAGATCGTCTGAATAATTTATAGTATTAGTTTGTCTTCTCATGTAAGCCTTCCATGAATCAGAACCTGATTCTCTACCACCTCCTGTTTCCTTTTCACCTCCAAAAGCACCACCAATTTCAGCACCTGAAGTTCCAATATTAACATTAGCAATTCCACAATCAGAACCTGAAGATGATAAAAATTCTTCAGCCTCAGAAATTTTTGTGGTCATTATTGAAGATGATAAACCCTGGGGAACATCATTTTGAATACTTATAGCTTCATCAAGACTTTTATACTTAATTAAATACAATATTGGAGCAAATGTTTCTGACTGAACCGTCTTAAATTTATTATTTACTTCGAAAATTGCAGGCGTCACATAACAACCTGACTCATAATTATGTCCCTTCAAAACCTTTCCATCTATAAGAGTTTTTCCTCCTTCATTCTTGATATTTTCTATAGCATTTTCATACATTTTCACAGCTTCCTTGTCTATTAGGGGACCCATGTGATTATTTTCATCAAGGGGGTCACCAATTTTTATCTGACCATAAGCTTTTACAAGAAGTTCCTTAAAATTATCATAAACTGACTCTTGAATAATTAGTCTTCTAGTTGTTGTACATCTCTGTCCAGCAGTACCTACAGCACCAAAAACAGCGCCTCGAATTGCAATATTCATATTAGCATGCTCAGAAATAACCATAGCATTATTTCCTCCTAATTCAAGGAGAGACTTCCCTAATCTTTTACCTACAGTCTCAGCAACTGATTTACCCATTCTTGTTGAACCTGTAGCACTTACTAATGAAATTCTTTTGTCAGAAGCTATCTTTTTTCCAACTAACTGATTTTCACAGTCAGTCACTAAATTAAGGACACCTTCAATCTTGTTATCTTTAAGGACCTTACTTATAATATTATGAATAGCAATAGCTGAAAGTGGAGTCTTTTCTGATGGCTTCCAGACACATACATTCCCACATACCATAGCTATCATAGCGTTCCAACTCCAGACTGCTACAGGAAAATTAAATGCCGAAATTATTCCTACTATTCCTAAAGGATGCCATTGCTCATACATTCTGTGGTCAGGTCTCTCTGAGTGCATAGTCAAACCATAGAGCTGACGAGACAGTCCAACAGCAAAGTCACAGATATCTATCATCTCCTGTACTTCACCTAAACCTTCCTGCAAAGACTTTCCCATTTCATAAGAAACTAATTGACCTAAAGGTTCCTTTTTTAATCTCAACTCGTTACTTATTTGCCTAACTATCTCACCTCGATTAGGAGCAGGCACATTCCTCCATGATAAAAATGTCTCCTGAGCAGTAGATATGATTTCCTCATAAGTTGAGTCATCACTTTCAATTACAGAAGAGATAACTTTACCATCAACTGGAGATGAAACTGGCCTGGTATTACCTTCTGAATTTATCCAATTAGTTCCAGTACAAGAACCTTGATTTATGTTTTCTAAGCCTAATTCTTTTAAAAATTTTGATCTATCTACCATTAATTCTCAATTACAAAATCTGAATCAGATACTTGTGGATTAACTGATATATTAACAATATTAAAATCAAGACTTTGGGGTCCAATTGGAGCTCTAATTACAAATGGGAATAATACACCATCTACTAACCTATAATCTTCATAGTAGGTAGTTTGCGGCATTTTTGAACCATCAGGCATTTCTGCTATTGCAGTTTGTTTATATTTTAAACCAGTCTCAGAATCGTATGCTACGAAAGTGCCTTTAGATACCTCTAATACATGGAGAATTTTACCGTCTTCTTCTTCAATAGAATTAAATTTTACATTTTCATCTGATGCCCATCCTAATTCTTTAAAAGGTAATGTTGAATTTATCATGTCCTGCACTTGATCTTCAGGTAATGAGTTAACTACTCCTTGCTGACTTACTGAACCTTTCTCACCATCAAATACCATCTTCATCATAGTATTACCCATCATCATCATCATTGTAACTTGTTTATTTGGTTTTGACTGAATACTTACCATCTGAAGTTTCATGCCTTGAACCTCTGCCTCAGCTAGCATACTTACAGCATTAACTTCATTGACTTTATCTTTTCCACCAATAGCCTCCAAGTATTTACTAGTAACGGATTCTACTGTAACATCAGAAGGAGTAGAATAATCAGGTTTTCCAGAGGCCTCTGCGTATTTATCGTAATATTTTATTTCATAAGGTAAGTTTTCTAATCTAGAAAGGACATCCTGACCTCTTCCAACAACAAGTATTCTAAGCTTGTCATTCAATACATACTTATTAATAACTCTTTTCACATCTTCCACAGTTACACTTTGGAAATTCTCAAGATATTTTTCATAAAAATTTTCAGGAAGATTAAACTTATCAATGTTAGATGCAAAAGATGCAATTGTTGAAGGTTGTTCTGTTGACATAATAAAACTACCAACATATTTTTCTTTAGCTGCATTTAGTTCAGTTTCCGTAACATTAACAGAGGTGATATTATATATCTCATTAATTATCTCAGTAACTGCGCTATCAGTTACTTCATTTCTGACACTAGCAGTTGCAGTAAATGTGCCTACATATCTGCTTGTAGATGCTGAAGAGTATGAACCATAAGTAAAACCCTTGTCTTCTCTTAAGTTCATAAATAGCCTAGCGGTTGAACTACCACCTAATATTTGATTTCCTAACTTTAAGGCAAAGAAATCAGGATTAGACATAGACACATCCATCAAGTTTCCAACATAAATTTCTGATTGAACTGCATTAGGCATATCAACAAAATTTATTTCAATATCATTAACATTAGAAGTTTGAGGCATATTATAATTTAGACTTTTGCCTTTTTTCCAACCTCCAAAAAGGTCTTCAACCAGTGGTTTAATCTCATCATATTTAACATCACCTACAACTGTCAAATAGGCATTATTAGGAATAGCATAAGTAGAATAGTAATTTTTGAGATCTTTTAGAGTAACCTTATTAATAGATTCTACTGACTCAAATTCACCAAAAGGATGATCTGCACCATATCTTAACTTACTATGAACTCTTGATGCAATAGTCTGGACATCTTTTTCTATCGATTTAATTCCATCTAAAATTACATTTTTCTCTTTTTGAAAATCTTCTTTTGTAAATACAGGGTTTATAAGTCCATCAGACATCATCTCTAAAATTCTAGGAAAATATCTTTTAAGGGAAGATGCGTATCCACCGCTAGCAGATAAAAATAAAGTAGCACCCATGTAGTCAACCTCCTCATTATAACTATCTTTTTCTTGATTTTTAGTCCCATTTCCCATCATAGAGCCTAGAAGATTAGAGACTCCTTTTTTATCGCCCTCATAGTCAGGATAATTGTCTATATCTAAGTTAGCATAAGCTCTAGGAAGCTTATCATTCTCAACAACAATAACCTTCAATCCATTCTTTAAAGTAAATGACTTGGGATTACCTAAACTTATAACTGGAGCTGGCCCAGCTTTTGGAGGTTGAGTCCTATCTATCTGAGAGTAAGAAATATTTACAGATAGTAATACAAGAAGTAATGTTTTTATATATCTCATAATTTTATTGTTTTGCACTTTCGGGTAAATAATCAATAACTGCTCTTGAGTTATTATTAAGGTATTTATTTGCTACCTCCATAATCTCTTCTTTAGTTATAGACTTATATATATCTAATCTTTCATTAATTAAATTCACATTATCATGAAGCAAGTAAGATGATGCTAAAGAATTTGCGATTCCAGATATACTGGAATTTGTATTTACAAAATTATTTTCAAACTCATTCTGTAATTTCTCATATTCTCTATCTGTAATTAGCTCATTTTTAAGTTTCACAATTTCCTCATCTATATTTTCATATAATGTCTGTAAGGTATTTTCACCTACAGGTAGAGACAAAATAACATAAACACCATAATCTTCGAAAGATAAGTTTACAGCCTGAACTTCAACAGACACTTTTTTATCATCTACCATTTTCTTGTAAAGTCTAGAGCTTTTTCCACCACTTAAAATTGATGATATCATATCTAAAACATATGAGTCTCTATCTTTAAAAGAAGGAATTCTATAACATACTAGTCCCATTGGCAATTGAATATTTGGATCATAAAAGTTTTTTCTAACTTCAGATGTGATTGGGTCCTCTGCTATGTTGATTCTTGGAACATCATTTCCTCTAGGGATAGGTCCAAAGTAATCTTCAACTTTATTTTTAGTTTCTTCGATTTCGAAATTTCCAGCAACTACTAAAACAGCATTGTTTGGCACATAAAATTTTTTATTATAAGCAATAAATTCATCTAAAGTAGCCGCATCTAGATGATCCATTGAACCAATTGGAAGCCACCTGTAAGGATGTTTTTCAAATAGACTTTGGGTTATTTGTGGTAATAATTGACCGTATGGTCTATTATCATAACTTAATCTCTTCTCTTCTTTTACCACCTCATTCTGAGTATCAACTCCTACCTTATCAATAACAGGATGCAGCATTCTTTCAGACTCTAACCAGAGTCCTAATTCTAATTTGTTTGAGGGAAAAAATTCATAATAATATGTTTCATCATTAGAGGTGTAGGCATTAAGTGAGCCGCCATTACTTTCAACTATCTTCATGAATTGACCCCTATCAATGTTTTCTGTGCCTTCAAAAAGTAAATGCTCAAAAAAGTGAGCAAATCCTGTCCTATCAGGGCTATCATCTTTTGATCCAACATGATACATCACTGATGTTACCGCCAAAGGAACTGATTTATCTTGATGCAATATCACATGCAGACCATTATCTAGGTCATATTCAATAAATTCTACATTTTGAGATAAAGAATTGAATTGAATTGCCAGAAGTATAATTAATGGAATTATTCTTTTCATGTCTAGTGGTTTTATATTTTTAAAAAATATTAAGATACGAATTTAGATAAATTTTCTTAATCATACTTAAACAAGTATGAACACTATTCTTATAATTTTAAAAAAAAAATACAATTTCATAAAAAGAGGTAGACAATTAAAATGATGAAATAAATAATCAGATACCCTCTATATTGATTTCTAGTTTTAATATAATTCTTATCTTTAGGATAGATATTTGAAATCAAACCAATTATCTCTTTCTTAAATAGGGGTTTAATATTAATTTTCCAATCATCAGTTTTATAAACTATTTTTCTAAATTTACTTCTAAAATAAGTACTTGGTAGACCCCAAATTAATAATAGAATGAAAAAAATATCCTTATCTAACATCTTAAATATTAAATGCTTAATAGCTATTGTACTCCTTTTAATGATCAATAGTTGTAGTTCAAATAAAAAAAATGAAATAGAATGTGATTTTAGTCACCCAAGAAATTGTGAAGACTTTATTTCAAAAGTAGTTTATGATAAAGGTAGCATCCTCCCAGCAGATGGAATTGTGGTTCTAAAGGACTGGACATATTTTCTAACTTATTTTGATAGTAACACTAATCAAATAGAAGAGAAATATATTAAAATGAACTGTAACTGTGAATTAATATATTTTGGTGAAGACAACCCAATAGTGAGTAACTCATTGTATTAAACTTATAATTATTTCCTGCGTATGAGGGAGTATGTTTGGCTTATTTAAATCTAAAAAAGAAAAGCTTTTAGGAAAATATAATAGATTACTAAAAGAATCCTATGAGCTCTCTAGTATCAGCAGAAAAGAAAGTGATTCTAAGTTAGCAGAAGCAAATAAGATTCTATCTGAAATTGAAAATCTAGACTAATTAATGGATTTTTCTCCTAATTTATCACCAAAAGAAATAATAAGATTAGGTTCTTTCGGGGGAATTTATTTTTATGATGAAAATGGAAGGATTGATATTAATTATAAAGAATTCCCATCAGAATGGTTTGAAGGATTAGATGATTCATTTTACATATCAAAAAAGTATAATAGAAAAATTAATTATTTTAAGATCAAGTCTGGCCTAAGTCAAGAAGAGTGGGAGGAGAAAGGGTGGATTAATAGACAAGACCCCAGAGGCTGGTTTCAGTGGTATTGTAGATATTATATTGGTAGAAGGACAGATGATGATGATAGGCAGATAAAGAGATGGAACAATTTTTGTGGAAAAAAAGGGAGATGGAGAAATTATATTTACTCTAAAATTCATCAAAAAGGAACATCTATAGAGGATATATCTTTCTCTCTAGCTGTAAGGCAGTCTCTACTTCATTGGGGATACATGATAAATAATCCTGATTTTGAAATGTGGAAGGAACAGAATGGTTTCTAAAAACTATATTTTATTTGCAGGTAATAGCCTTTAAGGATATTTTTAAAATCCCCAAAGTTATCTAAGTAAAAAAGCTGACCGATAAAACCAGCGTCAATTCTAGAGTTGATATCATAGTTTATACTTGGTGAAATGTATAATAATTTTATTCCTTGACCATATAATATATTAAGTGATACATTGACTGGAGGTGATACTGGTTTTGAAACTTGAATTAAATAGGAATGTTTTGAAGGCATTAAGTTTTTTGGAGATAATACATTATCATTAATATTTACTAAACTTAAAAAATTAGACTCAGTAAATCCGTTTGAATTATATAGATATGACCCTAAAAAATAAAACCCATTTTTAAGTGAATAATCTAAAGAAGAGGAAAAACTCATAGAATTGTTATACTTAGTTTTATCTATGAAGTAAGATATCTCTCCTTTAAATCCGGCATTTTTAATATTTCCTGCCCAGCCTCCCCCTATAACTATATCTTCAAAATAATTAGCTCCTAAAAATTGAAAATCATATCCAAAGGAGTTGATTTTATACATACCTGCAAGTACATTCCCATTTCTTTTGCTTGGCATATAAACTAATTCGAAACTAGAGAGGTTATCCCCTGTATATAAGAACCTAATAACATCAGACCCAGGTCTTTCTATGTAATCAAAGTCTATAAAATTATAAGCATTAAAAAGATCATTATTATTCCAAATAGTATTAACTCCCCAGTTTACTCGTTGTCTTCCGATACTTAATTCTATTTTTTCCTTCTGATATTTTAACCAAAACCTATCAACCATAGAATTAAAAACAAAATTTGATTCTCTGACTGCATAAAAAGCCATATTTACTAAACCTTCATCTCCCTGAATTGTGGGTACATCACCAAAATAAATTCTATTTCTCACCTCTAAGCCTAAGGATAAATTATCACCAAAATAACCTCTCATATTTAATCTATTATGAATCAGATGATTAGTTTCTTTCTCAAAAAAACTAAAGTCCATATATGATGGTAGATATTTAACATATCCATTAAGGGTAAATGATGACTTAGATGACTGGGATATTGTATCAAATGAGACTAATACCAATACCATAAACGGAATAAAACTATTTTTTCTTATCGCTGACAATCTTTCCATCTTCTAAAGTTATAACTCTTCTAGCTCTATCAATAACTCTCTGATCATGAGTTGAGAATATAAAAGTAATTTTCTCATTAACATTTAACTTGCTCATTATATCCAGAAGATTTGAAGTTGAGGAAGTATCTAAATTTGCAGTGGGTTCATCTGCAAGAATAAATTTTGGTTTTGATGCTAGAGCCCTTGCCACAGCAACCCTTTGTTGCTGACCACCTGAAAGTTCAGAAGGCCTTCTGTTCCTCATATCATATAGACCAACTTGATTCAATAATTCATTAGTTCTCTCTTCTCTATTCTTCTCTTCCGTGCCCTGTAACAACATTATCATCTCAATATTTTCTTTTGCAGATAATACTGGGATTAAGTTATATGCTTGAAAAACAAAACCAATATTTTTTAATCTGTATTGAATGATATCATTGCCAGATAAGCTAGTGATATTCTCACCAGAGATATACACATCTCCAGATGATGGTTTATCTAATCCACCTACACAATTTAAAAACGTTGTTTTACCTGAGCCAGATGGACCTACTACTGAGGTAAATTCACCATCTTCAAAAATGGAACTAACATCATTAACAGCTTTAACTTCAAATTTTCCTGGATTATATATTTTAGATAAGTTTTTTGTTTCAATCATAATTCAAATTTAAATTGTTTTAGTTGCATCTACAGGATTAATTTTTAAAGCTCTTAGAGAAGGGAAAATCGATGATATTACAGATATCATAAATACCATAATAGAAACTACTATGTATTGTTCTTGAGGCACTTTGAGATAGAGTCTGGTGCCTACACCAAAATTTTCTAGACCCGCCTCAACTATAGATAAATCTATACCTACAACAGAGTAATATTCTACTATCAGATATGATGAGATAAGACCAAATGGCAAAGCAATCACAGAGAGAAAAACAGTTTCAAAACATATCATCAAAAATATTTTATAACGATTCATTCCGATTGACATTAACATACCTATCTCTCTTTTTCTTTCAAGTATTGCCATAAGCATAGTATTGACTATGCCAAATGATAGCCCTGATAATATAATCATCATAAAAATGTAAAGAGCGGCAGCAAGCATCTCATTCGCGTAGGCAAGATCTTTCGATATATCATCCCAACCCTCTACAACATTGTCAGCACTAAATGATATTAAATCTTTCTTAACTTTATTTCTAAGTTCAATATCGGTTAGAAGAATTGGAATTTCATGTATACCCGAGAAAGATGGTAAGTTATTAGTTATACTTAAATTTTTCACAAATACATTTGATTCATCATATCTTGAATTGCCTGACTTAAATATTCCTTCAACCCTATATAATAACGATGTCAATTCATTGAATTCATCTTGAAAAGTAATAACAACTTTTGATTTTAACTTTAAATTAAGTCTGTCTGCTAATTTTTTTCCAACTAGAATTGTATTATCTCTCTTTGAATTAAAATATTCTCCCTCAATTAGTTTTTTATGAGTATTTGTTACCTTTTTTTCTGTTTCTGGATTTACCCCCTTTATCTCAATTCCATATGACCCATTTGAATTAGATAACATACCATTTAAAATAACTCTCTTTGTGTAAGAGACTACCCTGTCATCTTCATTTAAAGCTTTCTCAATTTTATCAAGATTGTTTATGGTATGTTTAATATTATAATCCTCCCTGAATGAATTATTGTGAATTTGGATGTGAGAAAGATATGTTTCAACAGCATTATTCATCCTCTCCTCATTTAATCCGTATGACATGGCAATCATAATTATTCCACCAAGGATTCCAAAAACAACAGATAGTATTACAACAAAACTTCTAAGTTTACTCCTCCATACATTTCTCCAAGAAATCTTTAATAATGTTAAAATATTCATGATTTCATTGATTTTACCGGATTCAGTTTCATAATTTTTATTGCAGGATATATAGATATAATTAGAGAAAAAATAAAAATTACTAGAGCATGAGATAAAGGTATATCCCATGAAATTGACATAGGTGCTATTGGAGAAAAACCCATTTCTTCAATCATCATATCAGCTCCATCCCCCATCAAATCAGCCAAATTAATTGGATTCAAATAATAATAATAACTAATAGGATAGGTGATTAATATTGCCATTACAACACCAATCATAGACAAGATAATTGTCTCAATTAAGATAATCCCAAATAATCTCATCCTACTCATTCCTATTGAAATTAATACACCAAATTCATACTTTCTTTCTTCAGTCATCATCAGGACAGTCCCAAACATACCAAATACTACAATTACATATAAAATAAAAGCCATAATAATACCTCCTGCACTATCAGCAGTTATAGTTTGTTCAATTTCTGGGAGCGTTTGCTTCCATGTCATTACCTCAAAGTCATCTGAAAGAAGCTGAGAAAGATCATCAACAATTTTTTCCTCTTTATAGTATTGTTCTTTATCAATGATTATATGTGTAGATATTTCATCTGATGAGACATAATTTCTTGCTGTTTCCATATTCATAAAAACACCTAACTTATTAAGGTCTGGGTTTTTAAGATCTATAATTCCTATGATTGGGAATTTTCCGGCTGCCATCATACCCCTATAGCCCTGGCCATATAAAATTAAGGTGTCATTTTCTGCTACATCAAAATATTTTGCAATTCCTTTTCCAATGATGATCTCATTATCACCTAAATTAACAGAGCCCGATAACATCTTTTTATTCCAATCAGTTATTTTTTGTTCCTCAGAAATATTTATGCCATTAATTACCCCTCCTTTTGTTTTGTCTCCCATAGATATCAATGAGAAGGTCTGAAGTCTTTGTACAATATTATCAACACCCTCTACAGATTTAATATCATCTATGAGGCGTTGATCTACTTCCATAGAGTTATCTAAACTTTGATTATCCCAGAAACCATCAGCATGGATCTCAACATAACCAGCATAAGATTCTACTACAGTCTCAATTAACTTGTCATAGAAACCAAATTGAAGAGCTCGCATCAGAACTATAAAAAAAAGAGCAGCAAAAATAGAGGAGATCGTAATCAAGCTTCTCTTCTTATTCCTATAAATGTTTCTTAAAGCAATTTTTAGTATCATCTTAAATTTTTCATGTAGCTAGGCAGGAAGTACCTCTGACTAATATCAATATCAAAATCCCATATAAGTCTTTCAATTATAGTCTTATTCCCTTCTTTATCAAGCGGCACATATTCTATAACTGCTGGTAATTTTTTATTTCCAAAATCTTTTACTTTATTGGATGTCATCACACTAACTAAGTCTCCATATTCATCAAAAAATTGGGTTTTTAATTGCATGTAATGCTCCTTATCAATCCACATAATAAGTTTACCCCAGACCACAGCTGCATCTTCGTTAGGTACAAGTTCTATTATCCAACAATCATACCCCTCGATATTCTCTTCGCCAATAATAGTATTAGTGTAGTCATCAGAAATAGATGATCTTTGAACAAGATCATCATTTGTAAAATCTGTGCCCATCCAATTTTGCATCATCATAGACGGAGGAAGTTTTATTGTTCTCTCTATTGAAGGGATATAATTCCAGACTTCATTTTCTCTTTTCAGAAAGACAGTCCCCTTTTCTTTAACAGGAGTCATAACGACAGAAGAAAAGTAGTCCTCTCCTATAGACCACCCCTTCATAGTCATCTCTTTCCTCCATTTTGGCCTAACAATGGTTATAGCCATCTCGACATATGATGATTTTACTCCTCGGATTTTTTCTTCAGATCTTTTAAGAATACTTACCGCATCTTGAGAATAAGATGAAATATTAAAAAAAATGAATAAAATGAACAAAATGTTCTTCATATTTCGTAAATATATTAAAATGAAAGTTATCCTAGCAAAATATATTTTAATAATACTATCTTCAGTTTTTTACGTAATAGTTGGCATAAAGCATTTCATTGATCCTAATTACTTTCTAGCTATTATTCCTCCTTATCTTCCGTATCATCTTGAGTTAGTATATTTAAGTGGTTTGTTTGAAATACTATTTGGACTAATGATTCTAATACCAAGGTATAGATACTTGGGATCTATTGGTTTAATCTTGTTACTAGTTGCTGTTTTTCCTGCAAATATATATTTAGCTCAAAGTGCACAAGCACAAGAAGCTATAGGGGCTACACAAGATATTGCAACATGGAGACTGCCTGTCCAAGGAATATTTATTTGGATTGCTTATTGGATAAGAAAATAATCATTCTCTTACTATCTCAAAACTGGTAGTATCGCTTGCAAATGCTGAAAACACTCCAAAAGCATTTATAATATTTGAAGGGGGCTCATTTAATTCAGTGCCATCTTGTATCTCACTTTCAAACAAAGTATAGTAGTCTTTATTTATTTTGTATAGAGTGACCTTATATTTCCCATAATTTTTAAGGCTCATACAAATCACATTATAACTATCCTCTCTTAAAGGCGCTGACTGTAGTGAAAAGTTTGAAAAAAATTCACCGACTTGACCAGGAATCTCATCACTAAATATTGGGTCTTCATCTTCACCTTCATACTTGATAGTTAGGTAATGATATTCTTCATCAGAATTATCCCATGTGACATTCGTCCTAGCACTTTCAAATAATTCAGATAATATGTTTGGAAGAGCTGGCGAGAGAACTAGAGGTGGTATAACAATTTTATCCTCTGACATCTCTAACCCAATAGGTTTAGTAGGCACAACTGTTTCTGCTGTTGCTGTTCGATTATCAACAATTACTTCAATACCATATGTGTTTCCCGATATAATTTCCAAATCATCGTCAATAAAATAATTTCCTTCAGTGCTATTATATTCTAAACTATATTCAGAACCATTGCCATATAACTTAATATTTGCATTCCCTATATATGTGTCTATGCTATCTTCTGAGTTCCATAGCTTAGTTTCTTTAATTCTCACATCATCAACTTTCTCACCTTGAAAAAGAAAAGCCTCAACTACAAAGTTATCTTCGATGGGTATTTCATTATCACATGAGAATAAAATAATTATTAAAAGTCCAAATATTTTCTTCATCCTAAAAAGTTAATTTAAATGAAATGTTAGGCACAATTCCTAAATAAGATTTTGTTTGCCTTACGTATGGTCTCTGGTCAAAACTGTATTCATAATACCACACATTAAGATTATTATAAAGGTTAAAAACAGAAAGGCCAATATCCCCTTTAGTATTGTCATTTATATTAAAAATATGATGGATTGATAAGTCCAGCCTATGATAATCAGGAAGTAAGGAACCGTTTTTAGGACCTACACCTATAAAATTAAGATTAGAATCATCTAATAGTGTAATATTATAATTATAGGATGGCTCTGTAAATGCTTTCCCTGAACCGTAAATAAAATTTATAGAAAAATTCCATCCATTTAATTCATAATTATTAAATATTTTAAATTCATTTTTTTGAGTATTGGGTGCAGGAAAAGGATTCCCTTCATTTAATAAAGGGAAAATGTTTTCAGTATCTAAATATGTATAAGAAACCCACCCCGTATACTTGTCAACCTTTTTTTGTAATAGAGTCTCAAATCCTTTTATGGTTCCATTTCCATTAAAAAAAAGAGAGTTGAGATTAGTATTTTGAAATCTCAAAGAGAACTCAGTTATATTTTTGATGTCTTTATAGAAAAATTCAGTGTCAATAAGCCAAGAGTTATTTTCATAAGATAACCCAGCAATATAATGAGTGGACTCACCTACACTTATATCATCATCATCTGACAGTTGCCAAAAATCCCTAGACCTCGATGTTACATTCTCTCCTACAATTTGTTTTACAAATTGATTATGAATACCATATCCAAGCTTTATTTTTAAGTTTTTAAAAAATTCATAATCCAACTGAAACCTTGGAGACAAATAATTTTTATTTGTTGCCTCATAATGACTTGCTCTTAGTCCAACCTTTAAATTTAAATTCTTAACTGATGTGAGGTCATAAGAGAGATAACCAGAGTATAGATCAGATACCTGACGTGTATTAAGAATAGTGAGTGTGTCATCTCTCACAAACAAGTAATCTACCTCTGAATTAGTAAACTCTAACCCAAACTCAAACTTATTGTTTTGACCAGATATTATCTCGCCATCATATCTAGCAGTAAAATCTTGTACAGTATTATCTTGATCAAGTAATACACTAAGATCAAAGATTACAGAATCATCTGGTATTATTGCCTGTACAAAGTAGGAATCATCCTGATAATTATAATACTCAGAAAATGATACGTTAAAACTATTATAAAACTTAGGATTCCACTGCCTTGACCACTTGAATGAGTAACCACGATTACCCCATCTAGAAATCCTATCTAAGTCACCATTAATTTCAATCTTATCAATATCTCCAAAATTAGGGAACTGATATCTTTTTGTGTCGCTAGTCTCTTTTAGGTCATCTTGGCCTCTATAAAAACTAAATGTTATCAGATCATCTTTTGTTGGTTTATAAGAGATCTTAGTATTAAAATCATAAAAATTAAATTTCGGAACCCAGGGATCTAAATTTTCAATATCATCATCTGGATCAAACTGGTCAAAAATTTTATCAAAAAAAGATGTCTGCAAAATATCAGTGAATGATCTTCTTCCAGCAGCAAAAAAACTAAACTTTTTAAGAAAGGGGACCTCAATAGATCCAGAGGCACTCAAAAGATTAATATTTGCAGTTCCCTTGATTTCATTAAAACTCCCAACCTTTCCAGCTAAATCAATAACACTAGATAAACGTCCACCATACTTTGAAGGGAAAGCTCCCTTATATAATTCAACACTTTTAATTGCATTAGCATTAAACGCACTAAAAAATCCAAAAAAATGATCTACATTATATACTTTAATCCCATCTAGAAGCACAAGGTTTTCGTGCGGCTCACCACCTCTAATATATAGCCCAGAACTATTTTCATTCGTGGCACTAACTCCTGGTAATAACTGAAGAGATCTAAAAATATCAACCTCTCCTATCGAGGGCATAAGACTAAGTTGCTGAACAGATAACTTGTGTTTACTTATTTCTGTACTAGCCTGAAGGAATTTACTAGATTCAGTTGAGACAACTACTTCATTTAATGTTGATGTTAAAGGTGTCAGACTTATTTCTAAATTATTGTCAATAATTTCATTTGTTAGAATGATAGAGATCGTTTTATATCCAACATAACTAGCTTTTAAAGTCATGCCAGATTTAATGTTACCAATTATAGTAAAGAACCCGTTCTCATTTGCACTCGACCCAACTTCTATATCTGATATATATACATTGGAATAAGGTAACCTTTCACCAGACCCATCTTCTTCAATATATCCTGACAATGTAACTTGAGAATAAGAAAAAATTGTGACTAGATTAAATACAATTAGAAAAAAACATTTTTTCATATAATAAATTTATAAGATATTCTTTAAGTAATCATTCTTATTTCTTACTAATTCTATATGAAATATTTAATAAAAAATTACGTCCCATTTCATCTGCAAAATATCTCATTTCATTTAAATAATTCCTATACTTTTTATTGAGTAAATTTTTTACTTCAACAGAAGCTGAAAAATCAGCTATTTTAAATTTCCATGCAAAGTCTATTAGAAAATACCCATCAGGCGCATCCTTAAAATCAAAAATATCAGACTGTAGATTTACATCAATCAAACCACTAATGAGTTCATCTGGACTTATTGTCATAGGAGACTGAAATTGATGAAAAGTATAACTTGGAGATATTGATATTTCAGAGTGATTTATTTTCCAAAAAGCCTTAGTATTCCACATTAAGTTATTTGCAATTCTAATGGGTGGTTGATTTATCATCTCTCCGTTTTTAATTAAATTTTTAGACCATAGATAATTTAATCTTAGAGAAGACTTGAATTTTTTTGAAAATTTTCTTTGGAAATACAAATCAGAACCAACAAGAACTATGTCAGACTGATCAAAAACAAAATATGGCATTGGACCTCTTACCGTTCCATATAAACCAATTGGTCTTTCAAAAACATAATTTAAAATATAGTTTGAAAATAAAGTTATTTTTAGATCGTTCTTATCTCTACTAAAATCAACTTCATTTATAAATTTTAATGATTTTTCTGGCGATGAACCATCATCCATTCCAAGAACCTTATCTGTTTTTATTTTATCATTATCGTCGTTATAATATCTCAACAAACCAAATGTGGTTTTAAAACCATGGGATCCGAAGCTATATAATTCTGCCATGTTCGGAGTTCGCCATGCTGAACCTAAATTTGATCTAATTGATATATTTTCAGAGAATTCTTTTTCGTACCCTAATGAAAAAGTGACATTAGTAAAATTATTTTCATCTCTAAAAATATTTTGATTTGTTTCTCTCCCTCTGACATTATAATTTTCAGTGTCAAATCTAACTCCAAACTCTAATAAACTATTATTAATTTTAATAGCTTCAATAAGATAAAAACTAAATCTATTGGTATTATAATTTGGAATGAAAGGAGTAGTCCCTGTACCGGGATTATTATCATTATCTTGATTAAAATAATGCAATCCAATTAGACCATTAATATTCTCATAAAATGAATGGTCCCACTCAAGTAAATAATCATAAGTAAATAGATCCAAATTAATAATTGGCTTAAAAGAATTTCGTCTTACATCAAACTCTTTTCTTTTATTGAACTGACTTCCAACAGTCAAAGATATCTTTTCATTTTCATTATACCACCAATTTATATTTGCTTTTGCAAAATGATGTTTTGCTAATTGATTCGGCTCATTTATTGAATAAGAAAATGGTCTAATAAAAAGAGGTGTGTCAGAATTTAATGCTTGAGATAATGCATTACCGCTATGAAAAACTGAAGACCTAAGGAGGGCTAGATTTAAATCTACATAATTATAATATAATTTTATATCAAAATTTTTTAGATGATAGTGTAAACCAAAGTTTATAGATTTTTCTTTTTTCCCAGAGTTTGTTAGAGAGTATGATGGTGTGTGTCTATCTCCAATCTTTATATAATCAAAACCTAAAAAATATCCCCAATTTTTATAACCATTACCAGCATTAAAATTAAAATTTTTACCTTTTCCATTTGTCTGATACCCTGAACTAATATTAATATAATATGGGTGATTTAATTTCATAGGGTCAGGTTCAACTATAATTACCCCACCAAGAGCCTCTGGTCCAAAACGAACTCCAGAAGCACCTTTTATCACAGAGATATTACTTATAGAAGATGTATTAATTTCTGGAGCATGTTGATTTCCCCAATTCTGAAAACCATGTTTTAAATAGTTATTAAGAATTAGCACTCTATTTCCATACAACCCATGGATAACAGGCAACTCAACATTTGACCCAGCCGAAGTAAATGTTACCCCATCAATTTCACTAACAATACTAGCTAGAGTCATTGTAGGATCAATTTGTTTTTGATCTAAGTTTAAAGATTGCTGAGAAATAGTTTGTGTCCCAGAATTTTTTTCTTTCTTGTCCTGGATTAATACAGAACTAAGCTCAAATGTCTCTTGGGTTAAATATATATTTGAGTTTTCATTATTTATATCAAATATTGTATCATAGTATCCATACCTAGACACATTTACTTTAATTTGATCAGAACATAAGTCTTCTAAAAAGAAATTACCTTTATCATCAGAAATAGTAAAATTTTCAGAATCAAATATTCTTATTAATACTCCTGATAAGGGCTCATTCTTTTCTATATCTAATACCTTACCTGAGATTACCTTTTCACAATTATCCTGAGACAATAAATTGTTGTTTACAAATAAAAATAAAAACGAAAGGCAAAATATTCTCATAAACTTTTAAGGAATTTAATAAAAAAACAATGCTCCCAGAAATTGGGAGCATTGATCAACTTTCAAATAATACAGTAATTATTATTACTGTATATTTAATACAAAAGTCAATTCAAAATCTGTGTCACCTGTATTTGCTGTAGATGTACTTGTTTTTACATCTGGCTGGTGTTGTAATCTTACAGTAAATGTACCACTGCTTGCCAAACCAGTTGTCCATTGAGTATTTAATCCAACAGGGTTCCCATTGGCATCAGAATCACCATAGTTTACAGGATCTGAAGCGTTGTCAATATTTCCATTTCCATTTGGATCAGTAAATGCTCCATCTGTGAAACTATAAAAAATTTGATGTTCATCAGCCTCTTCTAATATCTCTTCTCCTATGTCTTCACCTGGAGTTTCTTCATTATTCATAATCTCAAAAGTCAAGATATATGTCGTTCCCTGAGCTAGATTTATAGCATCTAAAACTTGCAATTCTTGAACTCCTTCACCGTCAGGATCTTGAGCTCTTGCAGTAACAACACTTCCTGAAGCAGGTGTAAAGATTAGTTTTATATCTGTAATAATTTCTTCCTCATGTTCTTCATCAGGCGCAACATTATCTTCCTCACATGAAGTAAAAACCACAAGTGAAAGTAGAGATAATAGTAATAAATTGATTTTAAATATATTTTTATTCATTTTTTTAATATTTTAATTGTTAAAAAAAGATTTGGTTTGACTTTAAATTGAAGTCAAAATGAATTTGAGAAAACGACAAATGTTTCCTCGAGAAAAAAGATTAAAAATGTGTAGGTGGAGCCCTACCAAATAAATTTAAATTTGAAAATATATGAAAAACAACGTCAACATAATTAACTAAACTTTCTTTATAAAGGGTTATGTATTTATTGTATGAATATGGAACTATATCTGACTGATAATTTACAGAAATCAAACACATTTGACATTCCTGTTCGTGATCATGGTAATGAATCCCATCTTCAGTACAGACTTCATGAATATGGCCAAATAATACAACTGAAGAGTTTACGACTGTTGGTATTAAGAATAATATTAAAAGAAAAGCTGATATTAATTTTCTCATTACATTAAAGATAAATATTTTACAAATAGTATTTTGAAAAATTTAATGATTTAAATTAGTATTCAATGATTAATTGATCCTTATGATAAACTCTAGAAGGAAATTTCTAAAAAACACGTTTAGTATTTTTTCAACAACATTATTAGCTCCTAATTTGTTTGCGAAAAATATTGACAAAAATAAACTGGATATAGGACTACAGATGTATTCATTTGCTCCGCTAATAATGCAAGGAAAATTTGATCTCTTAGGTTTCCCAGATTTAGTAAAAAACACATATGGAATTAATGGAGCAGAATACTGGTCAATCCCTTTTATGGGTAGAGAAAATGATAAAAATTTTCTAAATAATTTAAAAAGAAGGTCTGATGATAATGGAGTTGATAACCTCATTTTACTTGTAGATGATATTGATATTGAGACGATGCAGAGTGGACCAAGTCTAGCTTCATCAGTCAATAATGAAAGAGATTTAGCAATTGACTTTCATAAAAAGTGGGTAGATGTAGCAAAAGAAATTGGATGTCATTCAATAAGAGTTAATTTAAAATCTGAAGAATCAGATAACAAAAAAATTCTTGATAATTCATCCGAAAGTATTTTAAAACTTATTGATTACAGTAAACATGATAAAATAAATATTGTTATTGAAAATCACGGTGGAATAACAGCAGGTGCCGACTGGTTAGTTTCTCTTATTAAAAATGTTGATAATAAGTACGTAGGTACTCTACCAGATTTTGGTGATTATAACTTCTGTGTAGACAGAGGTGCTCTTAATTTTAATGATATTGAAAAAGTGTGTGAAAATCAGTACGATAAGTATTTAGGAGTAAAAAAGCTCATGCCCTACGCAAAAGGAGTTAGTGCAAAATCTCACAAATTTAGTAAAGATGGAGAAGAATTATCTACAAATTATTCTAGAATGATTAAAATTATATCTGAATCTAACTATAAGGGATATATTACTATTGAGTATGAGGGGGCAATGATGGGCATGTTTGGAGGAGAGGGAACTTATCTAAACCCTCATGAGGGAATTTTAGCAACAAAAAAATTAATAAATAAGTATTTATAACGTGAAGTGGGTAGAATATTTTTATAAAATAGCAGACCAGGTTAAAGAAAAATCCAAAGATAGTCGTACTAAAATTGGAGCGGTTATAGTTGGTAAAGATAAGGAGATAGTGTCGACTGGTTACAATTCATTTCCTCGTGGTATTGAAGATAATAAGAAAGAAAGACAAGAGAGACCTGAAAAATATTATTGGTTTGAACACGCTGAACGAAATGCAATATATAATGCCGCTCTTATCGGTGTTTCAACCAAAGGCTGTACAATGTATTTAACTTGTGGAATACCATGTGCGGATTGTGCAAGGGGAATTATTAATGCTGGAATATCAAAAGTATTTATTATGAAAGAAGGTGGTGCTCAATCAAAAAAATGGGAAGAGTCAGCAAACAGAAGTCGTGAAATGTTTAATGAAGCAGGAGTTAAGATTGAGTGGTATAATTTATAAATAATAAATCAATATTATTTCCAATTTCTATTAGGAAAACCTAAAAACATCGGGACATTATCCTGATACTTCTTATACTCAGAATATTTTCGAGAACTAATTCCTTCACTAAAAATTGCACTATTAAAAAAGAGTACTACTAGAAGGACTGGACCTACTATTGACCAATTTAAATATGAACCAGTAGCATTTACACTAAAAAGATAAAACATTATCCAAATTAATTGCTCACAAGCAAAGTTCGGATGTCTAGAAAATGACCAAAGTCCAGTTGTCCTAAAACCCCTTTTATAGTCACCATCTAATGCCTCACCTCTATCAATTCTTCTATATTTTTCAGTTTGAAACTCATACTGTTGTTGATCCGCTATTGTCTCAAGCATTATAAATAAAAGCATAAAAGCACCAACTAAATAATCAGACCAAAACAATGGTTCAGCACCCTGCCAAGCGGCAAGAATTGGAAGAGAAAATAAGAATATTAGACCCATCTGATATAAACAAATAAAGAATAAATTAAATAACCCCCATGTCAGCCTATTTGATAGAAAAGGAATAGCTTTCTTCACTTCTATCCAACGATAATCTTCTTCTCCTTTCCAAAAATAAATACTAAATCCACCTCTTCGAGCAAAATTTAATGTTAACCTTATACCCCAAATTGTAGCCAAAACAGCCATTAAAACCATCCTATCATTATAACCAGAAGCAGATGCAAAATACCAGACATAGGCAATCGGGATAAGACTCCAAAATTTATCTACTTGACTATAATTTTTTGCTAACTCACTAACAATAAAACAATACATTGAAGATACAATATAAAGTTTAGTCATTGCTACCAATGCACTCATTTGTTCATCTGAAAAAGTCGTATTAAAAATATTAGTGCCAAAAGTTAAAAAAACTAAACCACCAAGTGTCACAAATAAAAATAATGCTTGTTTTGCTACCATCTAACAAAAAAATTAATTTTTCATTTTAAAACTTTAATGAGTTTAATATTATCAAAAAAAATCTATGATTTAAAAGAATTATCAAAAAAAACAGGCATCTATTATTTCATCGACTTATATAGTCTATCAATTTATATTGCCAAAAGTATAAATCTAATAAAGAATTGGATTTTAAATAAAATCAAACATGTCTTATAAGACTGATATTTACAGGAAGATTTCGTTATAAAAAAAATTGGGTAACAAAATATTCCTTTTTAGAGTATAATTAGTAATTAGTACACTAGAGATTTAATCTCTATGAATTAATTTAAATTATAATTATGTTTAAGTTTATAAAGCTTTTTAAGCCATTTGAATTGGTGCTTTTAATATTAGTTTTGGTTACTATATTGGTCTCTGAAATGTTTTTTTTCAATGATGAACCATTAAAGGCAGTATTTCTTGGTTTATGGGCCCCAACTATTCTTCTATTTATTTTGATTTTTAATCAAAAGAAAAAGGATTTATAGTAATAAACTAAACTATGTCTGAACTTTTAACTAAAGAATTTATTTTCATTTGGGCTGGTATTGTATCATTCTCATTTATCTTGTGGATATTAATAACAGCTAAAGAGTTCAATGATATTGTTGATAAAAGAAATAAAAAATGAATGCACACATCGCGAGTTTAGTAAACGGTATAATTTTAATAATAATTGGATTATGGGGCTATCTAGAGTCTAGTTCTGCGACATCTTTAATTCCAGTTGGATTAGGAATCACATTATTGTTACTTAATAAAGGAGTACAAAATAGCAATAAGGTCATAGCTCATATTGCAGTACTTGTTACTTTGTTGTCTTTTGCTAATATAATGCCTTTAAGAAGTGCATTAGCTGACGGAAGATCTGAAGCTGTTCTTAGAATTATAATCATGCTGTCTTCGTCAGTTTATGCTATGGTATTTTTTATTAAAAGTTTTATTGATGCTAGAAGAAAATAAATATTAGTTTTGATAAAATTATCAAAGTGAAATATTTAATCAATCTCTCAATATTCTTCATTTTTTCTCTAAATCTCTTTTCTCAGTCCGTGTATGTTTCTCCTAATGGTGATGATAACAATGACGGATCTATCCATTCTCCTTTCAAAACAATTTCTGTCGCTTTATCCAGTTTAAACTCCGATACCATAATACTTCTCAATGGAGTTTATAGAGAAGAAATTATTATTGATAACAAAAATAATATAACCATAACTGGTCATGATTCAGGTAATGCGATTATTGATGGTACAATTAGTTTAAATGACTTTAGTTGGACAAATACTGGCAACAATATTTTTAAGACAACTATTGATACAGCTATCTGGCAACTATTTATTGAAAATAAGGAAATGGTTATGGCAAGATGGCCAAATGCTCAGTTTTCAGATAAATCAATTTATTCTTGGGATACATGGGCAGAAGGAGATGAAGAAAACAGTATTAATGGGTTGCTAGTTTTTGATAATAGAAAATCTTTTTACTCTGGCTTAGATTACAGTCTTGATACAGCTCATGCAATATTAAATATTGGTTCTTTTAGAACCTGGAATAGTAAAATTCAATATTCTGAAAGTTCAGATTTTTTTACATATGATAATGTTCCCAGTAGTCAATATAAAGAAAAACATCATTATTTCTTTGTTGAGGGTGATTTTAATCTTCTAGACACATTAAATGAATGGTATCACAACCCTAAAACTGGTGAGCTTTGGTTGATGACTGATGGTACAAATCCGAATGATATAGATATTAAAGGAAAAGTTTCATCATATTCTTTTGAAATAAAAAACTCTGACAATATTACTATTGAAAATTTATCATTTTTCTCTTCAACAGTTGAAGTTCAGTCAGCAGAAAACTTTATTCTTCAAGATTGTAATTTTGCTTACCCATCTACTTCAAAAAGAATGTTAGGGGATTTGGGGACTCCTAAAGCCACAAGCATTGGCATTAGTGGATCTTCAAACAAGGTTAATAACAGTTTTATAAGAAGAAACTTATTTGAGTATACAGATGGTGATGCCTTAAGGGTATACGGTGATAACAATACTATAGAAAATAACTTCTTTCAGTATATTGACTATTCAGTATCTGAACTTCCAGGTCTAATGGTAACTCTTTACATAAATGGTGATGAAAATATTATAACAAAAAACACAATTGAAAATGTCCAAGCTTCTGCAACAGTATCACCAGGTAAAAAAAGTAAATTTTCATACAATAAGGTTACTAGAACCGGGGCGCTTCAGTCTGATGGTTCAGTTTTTCAGGGCACAAGAAATTTTGTTGCAGACTCTGAAGTTCATCATAATTATATATATAACACCCCTAAATTAGCTTTGAGATATGACGCCCCAGGAGATGACCCTACTGCTGCTGGTCAAAAAGGGAAAATGTACAATAATGTTGCTATAAACACAAATGGAATTATGATTAAAGGAGATTACCATTATATAGCTAATAATACTGTAATTGGAAGCAATAAAAACGGAATGATAATTCTTGACGAAGAAAATTCTAACTTAAATACGTTTACTCAAAATAATCTTGTGGATAAGCTTAGCGGCCATAGAAGTCTAAGTAACTATGAAGATAAAAATCTAGATGGAAATCCAGATTATCCTGTACCAGGGACATCATCAAATAACTGGAATGGGTGGGATTCTGTTAAAACTGAATACAATGATGAATTTAATATTGATAATACTATTTATAAATTAATAGATAGTATAACTCTTATACCTCTTGAGGGTTCACCTCTAATAGATGGAGGTGTTGAAATTAGTTCCTTACCTCAAGAAATAGTAGGATCTTCACCAGATATTGGCGCTTATGAATATGGTGGTATTCATTGGAATGCAGGAATAGAAGGATGGAATCCTAATTTCTTCCCTTGGAATTTTACTCAATTTCCAGAGGTCAGTATAATATTATCAGATAATAATCCAAATTGCTGTGACGACTTAAAAGAGGATTCTGGTGAGTTCATTGTAACAGTCAAATTAAGTCACCCATATTATAAAGATATAATAATCGATTTAGAAGAAGGTGAATTCGGGACTCCAGCAAAAGAGGGTATAGACTTTACTGTTTCTATAGCTAATGATACTATTGATAGTAAAATTGATTCTCTAAAAATTTCTGCAGGAGACACAATTGCATATTTATATCTGCACTCTATTCAGGATATTATTTATGAAAAAACTGAGAATATAGTTTATAATTTACAATCATGGGAGGACACAGTTATGGTAATAAACACAGGATTTTGGCTTACTATGGTCGATGATGATCCTATGCCATCCGTGACAATGAGTTCTGGAAATAACATAGACAGTAAATATGAAAGTAATCAAAGAATAAACTAAATCTTAACCATAAGTAACCCATCATCACAAGACATAACAGTTTC
>CAYXSW010000007.1:0-55350 GCA_964467915.1 uncultured Marinoscillum sp. | reverse complement strand
AACCCTCGATACGAATTACTTCGTATACGCACTTTCCAGGCGCGCGCCTTCGACCGCTCGGCCACCTCTCTAAATTAAGAAGACAAATCAAATAAATTATTTACATTTTGAGAAGTAACTTTTGCAACTAATTCAATAGGAACAGATAATATTTCTGATAATTTTTCTGCAACATATTTAATATTTGAAGGTTCATTTACCTTACCTCTTTTTGGTTCCGGGGAAAGATAAGGACTATCTGTTTCAAGTAAAATTGATGACAAATCAATTTTTGATATGACATTTTTTAAATCAGAGTTTTTAAATGTTATTATCCCACCAACTCCTATCTTAAACCCCAAGTCTATAATTTGATTAGCCTGCTTATAATTGCCAGTAAAACAATGGAAAACACCTGTAATATTTTTATTAGCATATCTTTTAATAACATTTATAGACTCATCTATAGAGTTTCTTGTATGTATGACAACAGGTAACTTTTTTTCGATAGCTAATTCACATTGAATTTCAAAAGCTTTTGTCTGATTATCATGATTATTATCTGATTTATAAAAATCTAATCCTATTTCTCCTATAGCTATTATCTCTGAATTGAAATGATTGAAAATTTCAGCTATCTCATTCTCATAATCATTATTAACATAACAAGGATGTAAACCAAGCATAGAAAAACAGGTTTTTTTATATCTTTTGGATATATCAAACATAGATTGAACTGTTTTCAAATTAATATTTGGCATTAAAATCTTTTCTATATTATTATTAATAGAATTATCAATAATATTTTCTATTCGACTATTAAAGTCATCAAGATAGATATGGGCATGAGAATCAATAAAATAGTTCATAACTATTTTTTAATTTATTTAATAGTTTTTATGATCGTGAAATTAATAATAATATATTCACATTATGGCTTCGGATAAAATTATTTTAGGACTTGATCCAGGAACTAATATTATGGGTTTTGGTGTTATTAGTAATAAAAATCAAAATTTAAAGGTATTACAATATGGAGTAATTAAGATGAACAAGGAGAAGGATCACTTAAAGAAATTGAAAGTTATTTTTGAAACGGTAAATAAATTAATTAATGAATACAATCCAGATGAAATATCAATAGAATCTCCTTTTTATGGTAAAAATGTTCAATCTATGTTAAAGTTAGGAAGGGCTCAAGGTGTTGCAATGGTAGCAGGAGGAGTAAATAATATAAGTATTACTGAGTATGCTCCAAAGAAAATAAAACAGGCTGTCACTGGGAATGGAAACGCGTCAAAAGAACAGTTAAACAAAATGATTCAGAAAATATTAAATATTAAAATTTTAGATTCTAATAAACTTGATGCATCAGATGCTTTGGGTGCTGCATTATGTCATTTATACCAAAAATCTAATAACCAAACAACAAAAAAATCCTGGAAACAGTATCTAATTTCAAACCCAGATAAACTAATTTAAATTATTTACGATTTTTTTCTGAAGTTCTAAAAATTCATTCTTAGATAAGTTCAATCTTTTATTAGAAAAACTCATTTCTTTCTCTTTATTAAATGGTATTAAATGAGCATGGGCGTGAGGAACCTCCAAACCAACAACTGTCAAACCGACTCTTTTACAACTTACACTCTTAGAAAGAGCCTTTGATACTACTTTTGAAAAAGTCATTATTTTATTCAAATAAATATCATCCAAATCAAAAAAATGATCAACCTCTACTTTGGGTATAACCAATGAATGTCCTAGAGTTAATGGACTAATATCAAGAATGGAAATAAAATTTTCGTTTTCATGTAAGATATATGCAGGAATTTCTCTGTTAATTATTTTTGTGAAAATAGAATCCATTTTTTACTATAAAGAAATTTCTAAAATTTTGAATTTTAATTCACCTGAAGGAACATCAATATTAACTGTCTGACCTTTTTCCTTACCTAATAGACCTTTTCCAATAGGTGATTGAACAGAAATTTTTCCAGCCTGAAGATCAGACTCTTCTTCAGATACAATTGTATATTGAAATTCTTTATTAAAAGAAAGGTTAAGAATCTTGACCTTAGATAATATGGAGACCTTATCCGTATTAATTTCTGACTCATCAATTACTCTAGCATTACTAATTGACTCCTCTAATTTAGATATTTTTAACTCATGTAATCCTTGAGCATCTTTTGCTGCATCATATTCAGCATTTTCAGAAAGATCACCTTTATCTCTTGCTTCTGCTATTTGCTTAGCAATATCTGCCCTACCCTTTGTTTTTAAAAAATGTAATTCATCATTTAATTTTTTTAGGCCTGACTCTGTAAAATATTTTACTTTACTCATAGTTTTAGATAAAAAAAACGGACTATATCCGTTCATTTAACAAATATAGGTAATATGAATTAAATTCCTCCTAATAGAAGAGCAACAATAAAGTATATGGCCAGAGCTATTAAGTCATTAGTTGTGGTTATAAATGGACCTGATGCTAAAGCAGGATTAAATTTAAGTTTATCTAAAATAATAGGAGTTATTGTACCTAGTAAAGAAGATAACATAACTATAGAAAATAAAGAAACTGATACAATAAGTGCTGTTTGTGAATAAAATCCAAAATCTATATAACCAAAATAATCAAAAGCAATTAACCCCAAATAAACCAATATGGATAGCACAACACCGTTAATTATAGAAACAAGTAAAACTTTAAATAATCTATTTGTCACAGAACTTTCAAATGCACTTGGATTAGACAAACTTTGTATTACTATTGATGAGGACTGAATACCAACATTTCCAGCAGTAGCCATGATTAGTGGGATAAATAAAGACAATGATAAAAACATTTGGTTATTTTTAAAGTAGTTATTTTCAAATGATCCTAAAAATAATGCTCCAAAAAGACCCCCAACTATTCCAATAACAAGCCAAGGTAGACGAGCATTAGATAACTTCCATATTGAATCATCTTCTTCTACATCAGAAGTTATACCTGACATGATTTGCCTTTCTTCCTCAGCTGTCTCAGTAATTACATCCACAACATCATCTATTGTTATTCTTCCTAATAATTTACCTCTTTTGTTGATTACAGGTAGAACAGTCAAATCATACTTCTGCATAATTTGCGCCACCTCTTCTTGATTCATATGAGCATCAACTGATATTATATAATCATCATAAACATCTTTAATACTTGAGTTATCTTTAGCTAAAATGATATCTTTAAGAGATACTTTACCTAATAATTTTCCTTTATCATCTGTTACATAGACACTATAAATATTTACTACATTTTCCGCTTGTTTTTTAATCAGTTCTATACACTGACTTATTCTCCAATTTATATTACATCTTACGAGTTCAATAGCCATTAACCCTCCAGCAACATCCTCGTCATATTGAAGTAACTTTTTTAAGTTTTTTGATTTTTCTGAATCTTTTATAGATGCTATTACATCATTTCTTTTTTCAATATTAAGTTCAGATAATATATCTGCTCCATCATCAGAATCGATAATATCTAAATATCTAGCTATTTCTTTAGCTGAATATATTTTAAGAAAATTTTGTCTATTGTCCTCATCTAGTTCACAAATAATTTTTGCTGAAATATTAATTTCAATATTATCTAAAACATACTTTGAATCAGTAGAATCAAACTCATACAAGAGTTCTGTAATATCAACATAGCTAACATTATCAAATGATTTTTGGATAAAATCAATATTTTGATTTATTATCTCTGATCTAAGCTTTTCTTTAAATTCATAGGTTAGTGAAAACTTCATCATTGTAAAAGTTTAATCTCATTTGAAAGCCATATAAAGTCATTTAAGTCTAATTGTTCAGCTCTCTTTGAAAATATTTTTTTTGAGGTAAAGTATTGTGGTAAATTTAGGTTTTTTAAAGAATTTCTCAATGTTTTTCTTCTGTTTTGGAAGGAATTTTTAACAATGGTCTTAAAAAATGAGTATGAGATACCAATATCTGATCTTTTATTCCTAACACCTTTAATTACAGAAGACATTACCCTTGGAGGGGGATTAAAGTCTTCCGGTTTTACATCAAAGATATATTCTACATCAAAATAAATTTGTATTAAAACAGATAATATACCGTAACTTTTCTTGCCAGGTTTAGAACATATTCGTTCACCAACTTCTTTCTGAACCATAAATGTAAAGTCATCTATTTTATCTCTTGATTCTAATATTTTAAAAAATACCTGAGATGATATATTATATGGCAAATTGCTAATTACAGAGAAATTTTTGGTAAATAACTTGTCAAGTCTAATATTTAAAATATCATCATTAATAATTTTAATTTTTTTATAAACCTGATTTAAATATTTAACACATTCCAAATCAATTTCTATTAGAATTATACTAGATCCATTTTTAATTATATGTTTTGTCAGAACACCCATACCAGGACCAATTTCAAGAACATTATTTCTACCGTTAAAAGTATCTGAAATTAGTTTTGCAGTAGTTTCATTTATTAAAAAGTGTTGTCCTAATTTTTTTTTAGTTTGAATCTTTATCATTAAGATAAATTTGAATGTAAATTTGGAATTATATAAAGAATTTAATGAAAAAAGATATCAACAAAAAAATAATCATTGGCTTTAGTATTGGAGATTACAATGGAATTGGACCAGAAATATTACTAAAATCATTTATAAATTCTAAATTATTTGATAAGTGTATCCCTTTAATATTTTGTGATAAAAAAATATTAGAATATTATAATCATCATTTCAATTATAAAATAAAGATTGAGCAAAAAGATAATTTAAAAACAAAATTTAGGGATAATGTTCTATATACAATATCGAATGAGAAATCACCAATAAATATAAAACCAGGGCATATAAGTAAATCAGCAGGAAATTATTCGATAGAATCTCTAAAAAATTCTCTTAATCATTTAGACAAAAAAGAAATTCATGGATTAGTGACTTTACCAATAAGTAAAATTAATTCTCAATCAAATTTTTTTCCTTTTCCTGGACACACTGAATTTTTAAAATCAAGGTATAATATAGAAGATAATATTATGATTATGTGTTCAAAAGAGATGCTTATAGGGCTTCATACTGGACATATTCAATTAAAAGATGTCTCAACTTATATTAAAAGAAATATTATTAAGAAAAAGTTAAAAATATTTCTAAACACATTAAAAAATGACTTCAATTTGAAATCTCCAAAAATTGCAGTTTTAGGATTAAATCCTCATGCTGGTGAAAATGGGATTTTAGGCTCAGAAGAAACAGAAAAAATATATCCAATTATCAAAGAATTAAATCATAAGAAAAATCAATTTGAAGGTCCATTTTCAGCTGATTCTTTTTTTGGTACAAAAAATTTTAAAAATTATGATGGAGTTTTTTCCTGGTATCACGATCAAGGATTAGTAGGATTTAAATCATTTTCTTTTGAAAATGGAGTTAATTATACAGGAGGACTACCTATTGTAAGAACATCTCCAGACCATGGAACTGCATTTAATATATCTGGAAAAGGAATTGCCAATGAAAATTCTTTGATAGAATCAATCAAGTTAAATATTAGAATTATAAATCAAAGAATGCTTTATAAATAAGAGATTTGGTAATATTTTTGCTCACATATTTATAATCATGGACAAAAAATTTCTTAGAAAATTTGATGTAAAAATTCAAAGCTTATCAAATAATGAACATTCATTTCTATTTGAATTCAATCATGCTCTTTTAGAACATTTTTCTGAAGAACTTGAAATGAAAAATACATTAGGAGAATGTAAACTGAAAATAATTAAAACGGATATGATGTTAGATGCTACTTTTGACATCAGAGGTTCTACTGAATTAATTTGTGATAGAACATTAAAAAAATTTATTCATTCATTAAATCTAAAAAATAAAATATTATTCAAATTTGGTGATTTTGAAGAAGAAATATCTGAAGACATGATAGTTATTGATAGAAATAAATCAATAATTAACATAGCAAAATACATTTATGAATTTGTTATTTTAGAAATTCCAGCAAAAAGATTACACCCTTCTTTAAAAAATGAAGATAATATTGATAATTTTGTGTTTAGAACTAATGTTATTAAAAAAACTGATCCAAGATTGGATCCATTAAATAAATTAAAATAAATTAAAATGGCACATCCAAAACGTAAAACCTCAAAAACCAGAAGAGATAAAAGAAGAACTCATTACAAAGCAACTGCAAAAAAGTTTGTTGTTTGTTCAACTACTGGAGAATCTCACCTTCCACATAGAGCATATTGGTATGAAGGCAAACTATATTATAAGGGTAAAGTTGTATTAGAAAAAGAAGCAGTAGCTTAATTCTTATCTTGTTTATGTCCTCAAAAAAATATAAAGCTTGTATTTCTGGGGTACATGGTTATGTGCCTGATTATGTTCTAACTAATTCTGAGCTTGAAAAATTAGTAGACACCACTGATGAATGGATTATTACAAGAACTGGAATTAAAGAAAGAAGAATTTTAAAGGGTGAATTACAAGGTACATCTGTTCTAGGTATAAAATGTTTAGAAGGATTATTAGAGAAAACTAATACTAATCCTAAAGATATTGATCTAATAATTGTTGCTACTGTCACCCCAGATATGTTTTTCCCATCAACAGCAAATTTGATAGCTGATAAAGTTGGGGCTACAAATTCATATAGTTTTGACATATCAGCTGCTTGTTCTGGTTTCCTATATGCTCTTACTACCGGGTGTCAATTTATAGAATCAGGAACTCACAAAAAGGTTGTAGTAATTGGAGCAGATAAAATGTCTTCTATTGTTGACTATGAAGAAAGAAAAAATTGTGTGTTATTTGGAGATGGTGGAGGAGCTGTATTACTAGAAAGATCGAATGACGATACCGGAATACAAGATTATATATTAAAAAGTGATGGGTCTGGATGTGATGTGTTATGCCTTAAAGGAGGAGGTAGTTTAAGACCAGCTTCGATAGAAACAATAAAAAACAAAGATCACTTTATATACCAAGAAGGCTCTTCTGTTTTCAAATTTGCTGTAACTAATATGGCTGATATTTCTGAAGAAATAATGAAAAAAAATAACCTTTCATCTGATGATGTATCTTATCTTGTACCACACCAAGCTAATAAAAGGATAATTGATGCAACTGCTAAAAGAATGGGTGTAGGACCTGAAAAAGTTTTATTAAATATTGAAAAATACGGTAATACTACTGCTGGGACTATTCCACTATGCTTATGGGATTTTGAAAAAAAATTTAAAAAAGGAGATAACTTAATACTTGCTGCTTTTGGAGGTGGTTTTACTTGGGGTTCTCTTTACTTAAAATGGTCTTATAATAATTAAAAATGGCTTCTACTAGTGATATTAAAAATGGACTTTGTATAGAATATAACGGAAACCTATACTTTGTTACTGAATTTCAACATGTTAAACCTGGAAAAGGTCCGGCCTTTGTAAGAACAAAGCTTAAAAATGTTAAAACGGGAAAAGTTATTGATAATACCTTTCCATCTGGACATAAAATTATTACTGCTAGAGTTGAAAAAAGATCTCATCAATTTTTATACAAAGATAGCTCGGGGTATCATTTTATGGATACATCTTCATTTGAACAAATATCCCTTGAAGAAACTCAAATTGATTATTCAGACTTTTTAATGGATGGAATGGAGGTTGAAATTTCTATACACACAGAAACTGGAGATATTTTATCATGTGAACTACCACAAAATATTGAATCAAAGATAACGTATACTGAACCGGGCGTAAAAGGTGATACTGCTACAAATGCAACAAAAATAGCAAGAATTGAAACAGGAGCTGAAATACAAGTACCCCTTTTTATAAATGAAAATGATAAAATAAAAGTTGATATTAGGCAAGGCAAATACGTTGAGAGAGTAAAATAAATTTTAAATTTGTTACATGAAAGTAAAAGAAATACAGGATATTATAAATTTCATTAAAAAAACTGATCTTGATGATGTTAGTATAGAAACTGAAAATTATAAGATTAGAGTTAAAAAGAATAATACTGTTGTATCTGAAATCAAAACAGATGAAGATGTAGCGACTCAAATTTCAAAACCTATTAAAACTGAAGTAAATGAAGTTGTTAAATCTGATGAAAAGAAATCAACTAAAACAATTCTAGTTAAATCACCAATGATTGGCACTTTCTACCGTTCTCCAAATCCTGAAAGTGACCCATTTGTAAGTGAGGGAGATTCAGTAAAAATTGGTCAAAAAGTATGTATAATAGAGGCAATGAAGTTATTTAATGATATAGAATCAGAAGTTACTGGTAAAATTGTTAAAATTCTTGTTGATGATAATTCTCCAGTTGAATTTGATCAACCTTTGTTCGAAGTTGATCCAAGCTAATAATCAAAATGATTAAAAAAGTGCTTATTGCTAATCGTGGTGAAATTGCTCTAAGAGTTATTAGGAGCTGTAATGAGATGGGTATTAAAACGGTTGCAGTATATTCTACAGCAGACAAAGAAAGTTTACATGTTCGTTTTGCTGATGAAGCGGTTTGTATTGGGCCTCCTACATCAAAAGAATCATACTTAAGTATTCCTAAAATAATGGCAGCAGCTGAAATTACAAATTCTGATGCTATTCATCCAGGATATGGGTTTTTATCAGAAAATGCAGAATTCTCAAAAATTTGTAATGAAAGTGGGATAAAGTTTATTGGTCCAGATTGGAAAATGATTGAAAAGATGGGTGATAAAGTTACAGCTAAAGAAACTATGAAAGAGGCTGGAATTCCAACTGTACCTGGTTCAGATGGTTTGTTGAATTCAATAAAAGAAGGAAAAAAGTTAGCATCCTCAATTGGATACCCTGTTATTTTAAAGGCAACAGCTGGTGGTGGTGGAAAAGGAATGAGAATAGTAAATAGCGAAAAAGAATTTGAAGATTGTTGGAATAGTGCAAAAGCTGAATCTGAAGCTTCTTTTTCTAATTCCGGATTGTATCTAGAGAAATTTATTATAAAACCTAGACATATAGAAATACAGATTATGGGAGATCAATATGGTAATGTTAGTCATTTATCAGAAAGAGATTGCTCAATTCAAAGAAGACATCAAAAATTAATAGAAGAAACGCCTTCTCCTTTTGTAGATAAAGATTTAAGAGAGAAGATGGGAGAAGCAGCTGTTAAAGCATGTGAATTTATAAAATATGAAGGCGCTGGAACTATAGAATTTCTTGTTGACATCAACAAGAAATTTTACTTCATGGAAATGAATACTCGTATTCAAGTAGAGCATGGAATTACAGAAGAGGTTACTGATTATGATTTAATTAAAGAACAAATAAAAGTTGCTGGTGGTGTAAAGGTCTCTGGAAAACACTACTATCCAAAATTATATTCTATTGAGTGTAGAATTAATGCTGAAGATCCTTCTGCAAATTTTAGACCTTGCCCTGGAAAGATCACAGCATTACATAAACCAGGAGGGCATGGCGTAAGAGTAGATTCACATATATATTCAGGTTATGTAATACCTCCCAATTATGATTCAATGATTGCTAAATTAATTGTTAGTCATCAATCTAGAGAGGAAGCTATAGTGAGAATGAAAAGAGCACTAAAAGAGTTTATTATTGAAGGAATTAAAACGACAATACCATTTCATGTAAAAATTATGGATGATCCTAACTTTAAAAAAGGAAATTTTACAACTAATTTTATGGATACCTTCAAATATTAGTTTCTATCTCAGTGAATTCAATTCCTAATTTTTTAAGTTTTTTAAGTATGGGCTCATAAATATCCTTACTGAAGGGCAAATGGATTCCTTTCTTATAAATTCTATTTTTAATTATATGCTCAATCAGTACAGCAATTGGTAACCCAACAGTTTTTGACATAGCTGTATATACATTATCTTCGCCCTCAATTTTTAAATAAGAAAAAATTTTATTTTGTTTTTCTTCAGACTCATATACTAAAGAATGGGTCATAACAATTAAGTCGATATCTCCATCAGATAGAGTCCATTTATCCATCAAAACTGACAAAAGAAAGTCTGATATGTTACCTTGTTTTATTTGTATTTTTTTATTAGAAAAAAAACCAGACCACTCAAGATTCTTATAAACTTGAGATGTTTTTTTAATTCCATATTTTACATCAAGAAATTTAATTAAATCTTTATGATTTTTTGCTTTTATTCTGTGATTAAAAAAGTCAAAAAAAGTCATTTCTTTATTATTGGAAAGAGTTTTAGTGTTACTAGTTAGTCCTAAATCAATCAGTAAAGACCATGTTTCACAAAACCCTTTATATCTCAAGGTTCCTCTTTTAAGAGTTTTAACATCTTTTAATTTATATAAGTTTTTATACTTCAATGAATTTCTATTTGGATAACCTTCAAAACCTTCATCACCAGGAATAATTATAGATTTGAAGTCTTTAAAAATTTTATTATATGAAATTGATTTTTTAAGGCCACCCTTTAAATAATTTGCTCCTTCAGCTCCTGCAAGAATAACATTCATTGGATTCCAAGTAAATTTATAACCCCATGGATTATTTACTTTATCTAGCTTTACTAAACCACCAGTATATGATTCAAACTCAATGATTTTTTTTGATTCACTTAATTTGTCAATGATCTTCATAGCCGACATATGATCAATACCTGGATCAAGCCCCATTTCCATAAATAAAAAACAATTATTTTCAATGAATTTTTTTTCTAAAGTTTTTATTTTTTCATCTAAATAAGATGCTGTAATCATATTAATTTTATTATCTGAGCATATTTCCGCAATTTCAAAGTGTAAAAAAGGAGGCAATAAGCTAACTACAATGAAGGAATCTTGAATAACTTCTAATAACTTCTCTTTATCTTTTATATCTAAACTCAAAAAATTTATTTCTTCAAAATCATCAATGTAATTAGGTCTATAGTCAGATACTATTTTCAAAGAGATATCTAATTCATTTTTATTTTCATATAAGTATTTTATCAAAAAAGATGAAGATTTTCCAGCACCAAGAATTACTATTTTTTTTGACATAAATTTGAGTTTAGTATTTTGTGGTAATGTATACTAAAATTAATAAAAAAATTTAATGAAACTCATTATAACTGGAGGAAGACAATCAGATTCATCTTTATCTTATTTTAATAAAGAATGGAGTAATGGTATTTGTGGAGTTATTTATGAATACGATACAAAAAGTGAGACTTTGATAGAAAAAGTAAATTATAAAACTCCATTAAAATTTCGTCCTGAAAAAAACTTTAGCATATCATTTAAAAGTGGTTCTGTTATTAACAATAAACTTTATATTACTACATTGACTGAAGTTTTAATTTATGACCTCCCTGATTACAAACTAACAGAAAGAATTTCACTAAAAATATTTAATGATTTACATCATGTTATTGAGTATAATAATGATTTATACATTGTTATAACTGGATTGGATCTAGTGGCAAGATATTCTTTATCAAAGAAAAAAATTATATGTGTTTATAACTGCTTTCCAGATATAGATACATGGAAGAGGTTTGATAAACAAAAAGATTATAGAAAAATAAATACTACAAAACCTCACTTTTCTCATCCTAATCATGTAACTATTTATGATAATAAATTATTTATAACAAGGTACAAACAACAGGATGTATTAGTTTATTCACTTGAAGGAAAAATAATTGATTATATAAATTTAAATGAAGGAATCCCTCACGATGGTTCTATTTTTAATAAAAAATTAATATATACCGTTGTAAATGGAAAAATTATTGAGATAAATAAAAATAATTTAAATGAAATAGAAATTATTAACCTAAATAAATTTGAAAAACAAGGCAGATCTTTAGGATGGTGTAGAGGCTTTCAACAATTAGAGGATAAAAACTATGTCGGTTTTAGTAGAATAAGACCAACTAAATTTATTGAAAATGTTAAATGGTTAGGGAATAAGCTTACCAATAAAGTAAAGCTTAAAATGCCAACAAGATTGGTATGTTATAATGAAAATTATTCAAAAGTAATAAAAGAAATAAATTTAGAAGAAGTAGGAATAAATTGGATATTTAGTATTCTTAAATACTAATCTCTTTTAACAACAGTAGATGATGCCTGCGCCTTTGGCAGAATAGTTACATCACTAATATTGACATTATCTGATCTATTAATTATGAAATTTATAACCTCAGCAATATCATCTGCTGTAAGAGGGGTCATCCCTTTATAAACATTATCTATCTTCTCTATATTATTTTTAAATCTAACTTTAGAAAATTCTGTATTTACAAGACCAGGGTTTACTTGAGACACCTTTATATTTTTATGATTAAGATCTATTCTCATCCCCCGAGAGATTGCATCAACTGCAAATTTTGATGCACAATATATATTTCCTTTAGAATATACCTCTTTCCCAGCTATTGAACCAATATTAATAACATGACCTCTTTTATTGTATACCATAGTTTTTAGAATCTCCTTAGAAACATAAAGTAATCCCTTAACATTTATATCAATCATCTTATCCCAATCATCAGAATCTCCATCAAAAATATAATCCATACCATGGGCATTACCCGCATTATTAATTAAGAAATCAATATCTTTCCATTTACCATCAAGGCTTTTAATCTTTTCTGATACTTCATCTTTATTTCTAACATCGAATGATAAGGTTTTAACACTTGTTTTTTCTGATAATCTGGTGCTAAGATTTATCAATCTATCCTCTCTTCTACCACAAAGAATTAAATTGTAATTATTACATAAAAGATTTGCTGTTGCCTCTCCAATTCCAGAAGTTGCTCCAGTAATAAACACTAACTTTTTATTATTATTTTGGTCCACCTTCAAATGTAAAGAAAAATGAAATATTGTGAACTATTATTTTATCTAATGGCAAATTATATTGATTAACATTTTTTCCATTTAATATATTTCTAAGACCCCGAGAATACCTTACTTCAGGTGAGAATTTAAAAAGTTGAAAAAATAAGTCACTGCCAAAACCAACTTCTAATGAAATATCAAAAGCTTTCAAGTCTAGAATATCTTCACCTGCCTCATCTTTATTTTTAGCTCCTATCTCTAAACTTGGTTTAATTCCGGCAATTAAAAACATTCTATGGTTTTTTCTTCTCTTAGATTTGTATTTAAATAGTATTGGGGATTCTAGAAATACAGCTGGTCTTACATTAGAAAAAATAGATCCATCAACACTATAATAGTCTAACCTAAATTCAGAAAAAGAAACTTGTAATAATGTCCTTAAATCAAAAGGATAAATAATATTAAAATCTGACACAAAACCTAGCTTAAATCCAGGCATTGACTTTGAGTGTATACTATGAAGATTATTAAAATTAGGATTTAGAAATTGTTGAGAGTAATATATTCTATAATAAGTAGAATGAGCACCTAAAAGAAAACCAAAATGTGTATTTGCATCATCATACCCACCCAAATTAATTCTTGAAGATTGGGAATACAAAGAAGTATTCAATGATATTAATAACAGTATGAACACAAAAATCTTTCTCATTTATTGCTAAATATAACATCTAAACTTTAAAATTGAATTAAAATTGTATAATGGTTGAAAACATGATCATAAAAGAAGCTAAATTTATTAAGAGTAGTCCGAATTTATCGGAATGTCCAAAAAAAAAGTTGCCTGAATATGTTTTCTTAGGTCGGTCAAATGTGGGGAAATCCTCATTAATTAATATGTTAGTTAATCAAAATAAACTATCAAAAATATCTTCAAAACCAGGAAAAACTCAACTTATAAATCATTTCATAATTAATGAAAGTCTTTACTTTGTGGATTTACCAGGATATGGTTGGGCTAAAACAAGTAAAGCAAATAGAGAAAAATGGGACAAAATGACAAAAGAATTTCTTGTAAATTCAGATAAAATCTCATTAATATTTATTCTAGTAGATGTAAGGCTAAAGCCTCAAAAAATTGATATTGAATACATAAACTATATTGGAAAAAGCAAATTACCCCTGAATATTATTTTTACTAAAAGTGACAAAGAAACAAAATCAAAAGTTAATTCGAACATTTATGAATTTTTAAGTGAGTTGTCAAAATATTGGTCAAAAACACCTAATTATTTTATTTCTTCGTCTATGAAAAATATTGGGAGAGAAGAGATTCTTAAACATATTTTTACAATAAATAAATCATTATTGAGATGATATATATATTTTATGATTTTTTAATAAAAATATTAAACTGTCTTCTATTAATTAGTTCATTCTTCAACAAAAAAAATAAAAATATATATGATGGAAGAAAAAACACTTTCTCATATATACAAAAATATATTAGTTCAGAGGATAAATTAGTATGGATTCATGTTTCTTCAGTGGGAGAGTTTGAGCAAGCTAAACCAATAATTGATCTTATTTATAAAAAATATCCCTATAAAATACTAGTATCGTATTTTTCATCTTCGGCGGAGAAGGAAGTAAAAAAATATAAAAAAATTAATTATAATTTTTATTTAGTTTCTGATGAAAAATCAAACACCGAAAAACTCTTCAACTTATTAAACCTAAAAATTATTATTATAGTTAAATATGAGTTTTGGATAAACCTTATTTATTCAGCAAAAAAAAATTCAGTTCCAATTATTTCAGTTTCATCTGTCTTTAGATCAAATCAAATTTATTTTTTGAAAATCGGGCTTTTCTTTAGAAATGCCTTAAAAAATATTAGTTTATTTCTAGTTCAAGATGAAAAATCAAAAATGTTATTGAAAAAAATTAATATTTCACAAGTAGAAATTATCGGCGATACTAGATATGATAGAGTTTTAAATATATATAATAATTCTAAAAATATTTCAATTATAAAAGACTTCATAAATAATAAAAAAGCAATTGTAATTGGAAGTTCTTGGAGAAGTGATATTGAAATATTAAAAAAAGAAATAAGAAGAGATTTAACTGACACAAAATATATTATTGCACCTCATAATATTGAATTAAAAGACATTGAGTATTTAGAAAATTGTTTCATTAATGATACGATTAAATTCTCTGAATTACGTCAAAAAAATATAAATAAAAGGATTCTAATTATTGATAACCTAGGGATGTTATCTTCTTTATATAAGTACTGTAAGCTTGCGTATATTGGAGGTGGGTTTAGAGGAGCATTACATAATACTCTAGAAGCTGCCGTATGGGACATCCCAATAATTTATGGGTTTAATAAGAAAAATAAAAAGTTCATAGAGGTACAAAAATTGGAAGAAAACAACATCGGATTTCCTATCAGAAATGGAAATGAGTTTAAACTTATAAAAAATAGAATTCTAAAGAATAAAGATGTGGGAATAGGAGGCAACTCGTTCGTAATTAAAAACTCAGGAGCTACAATGAAAACAAATAAATTATTATCTAAATATCTAAAATGATAGGAGTTATTGTCAAGTCAGTTGGGGATTTGTATAATGTTAAAATTAATAACAAAATTATAAGATGTAATTATAGAGGGAAAAATAAACTGAACAATGCCTTTTCAAACCCAATTGTATCAGGAGATAAAGTAAATATAAAATTAGTTGACGCTAACTCAGGGATTATAGAAAAAGTTTTAGATAGAAAAAACTATTTTATTAAAAAATCATTAAAAGATAATAAAGCTCATATTATTGGTGCAAACCTTGATCAGGTTCTTATTATTTGTAGCATAAAAAAGCCATATACAAAATTAAGTTTTATTGATAAATGCCTAGCAGCATCTATTTATTATAATATTAAACCAATACTTGTTTTCAATAAAATTGATCTTTTAAGTAATAAAGAAATGTCAAAATTAAAAGATATATATAATATTTATAAGGATGCTAAAATTGAAACATATAATATATCTGCTAAAGCAAAAATTAATTTAAATGAATTATTAGATAAATTATTTAATAAAAAAACTTTGATTATAGGTAATTCTGGTGTGGGCAAATCTACATTAATAAATTCTATCTCTTTAAGCTCAAACCAGAAGACAGGAAGTTTATCATTAAAAACAGGTAGAGGAAGACAAACAACAACTTTTTCCGAAACTTTTGAAATAGATAAAAACAGTCATATTATTGATTCACCGGGGTTTAAAGACTTTTACTTTTTTGATATAAATAAAAGTGATTTAAAATTTTTATATCCTGAATTTAAATTATTTAATGATAAATGCAAATTCAATAATTGTTTACATCAAAATGAACCTAAATGTTTTATAAAAAATGTCTTAGGTAAAGGTGTTTCTGACAAAAGATATAATAACTATTTATCTATTCTGAATGAATTAGAGTAACTATAAACGTTTTATTTTTATTTTTAAATAAGCAATTAAAATTGTCATAATTGGACTGATAAGACTAAAAAAACAATAAGGCAAATAGGTTAAAGTAGATACATTTAAAACACTTGCATGATATGCCCCACAAGTATTCCATGGAATTAAAACCGATGTAACAGTTCCACTATCTTCTAAAGTTCTACTTAAATTCTCAGGAGCAAGTCCTTTATCCTTATAAATTGAAGAATACATTTTACCAGGTACAACTATTGATATATATTGATCTGATGCAGTTAAATTAAAAAATATACAAGTTCCAGCTGTAGAGGTTACTAATGATCCAACTGAATTAACTTTATTTAAAATTAAAGATGAAATTACATTTAAGAAACCTGCTTTATCCATAACACCACCAAAAATCATAGCCGAAATAACTAACCAAATAGTTCCTAGCATACCATACATCCCACTTGATGAGAGAAGATCAGATACTAATTGATCCGATGTAGCTATTGAAATTGATCCATACAATGATTTCATTGTACCTATAAATAATGAAGTCCAGTCTTTTGAATAATTACCAGATACCTCTATCACTAAATCAGGTTGAAAAATTAAAGCAAAAATTGATCCTAAAACTACTCCAACAAATAATGATGGTACAGCTTTAATTTTTTTATAAATGAGGAAGATAACAGTTAAAGGGACTAAAAATAATATTGGAGAGATATAAAATTTGTCTAAAATGGAAGAAGCAATTATAGAGGCATTATCAATATTTGCATCAGTAGAAATATTAATTCCCAATATAATAAAAATAATAAGTGAAATAATTATAGAGGGAAAAGTAGTTATAGATAAATATCTTATATGAGTAAATAAATCACTGCCTGCCATTGCGGGAGCAAGATTCGTTGTGTCCGAAAGTGGAGACATTTTGTCTCCAAAATAAGCACCACTAAGAATAGCACCTGCAATTAGACCTTCGGGAACATTAAGAGCTTTACCAATCCCAATTAATGCAATACCTATAGTGGCTGATGTTGTCCACGAACTTCCTGTAGCCATTGAAACTACAACACATATTATACAAGCAGCAAATAAAAATATTTTCGCATTTAAAATTTGAATGCCATAATATATAAGAGCAGGCACAATACCACTTAATAACCAAGAACCGGCAAGGGAGCCAACAAGAAAAAGTATAAGAATTGACGGTATAGCAGAATTAATACTATTTTGTATCCCATTCTGAATTTCAATCCATGTAAAACCAAGATTAAATGCAATAAGAGTGGCTATAGCAGACGAAAAAATAAGAACAATCTGAATACTACCAGATAAAGCATCATCTCCAAAAATTGAGACATTAATAGTTAAGAATATTACCAGAAATATTATTGGTAGAAAAGACTCTATTAAACTAGGTGTTCTTTTTTTCATTATTCATGACAAATTACTAATATTTACTAAGAAAAACTGGAAAACAATCTTAAATAAAACTATAATAGTCATTAGATTTTACATATGGTGAAGGATTACACTAACATTTTAAAATTAATTAATTCTCAAAAGGATAATTTTCCTTTAGAACAATCATTCTATGTTAATAGAAATATCTATGAATTGGATATAAAAACATTTTTTTATAATCAATGGATTTTTATTGGCCATCAATCTAGGATACCAAATAAAGGAGATTATTTTATATTTTCTATAGGAGATGAATCGATAATTGTTATTAGAGAAAGTAAAAATAAAATAAATTGTTTTTACAATGTCTGTAGACATAGAGGATCACATATATGTTTAAAACCTGAAGGAAATTCTAAAAAACTAATATGTCCATATCATGCATGGGCTTATAATTTAGAAGGAGACTTAATTAATGCAAGAATGATGCAAGAAGACTTTGATAAAAAAAAATGGAATCTAATTAAATGTAATTCTAATGTTTTCCAAGGATTGATTTTTTTAAATTTTTCTGATCATCCTGATGATTTTAATGAGTTTATAAAACCAATAAAACCTTTTATTGAATTACATGGGCTTAAAAAATCAAAAATAGCCGCTAGAAAAACTTATCCTACAAATGGTAACTGGAAATTGACACTTGATAACTTTCATGAATGTTATCATTGTATCCCTTCACACCCAGAATATTGTCAAGTTCATTCAAAAGAATATATTCAAGCTTATGGAGCTGGGAACAATACTGGGCCAGAATCTAAAATTTTCACCAAAAAATTACATGAATGGAATAGTAGAACTGAAAAATTAGGCTACCTAACTGGAGAATATTCAGATATTAATTTTTCAAATTATTTTAGAAGTGCTGAAAGAACACCTTTTGATAATAATAGACTTTCAGAAACTAAATCTGGAAATCCTGTATCAACATTAATGGGAAATTTTAAAGATTTTGACGGCGGATATACAACAGTTGGAACTTCACCATTTAATAGCCTTATAATGTCAAATGATTTTGCAACAACATTTACTTTTATTCCAAGGGGACCAATGAAGACTGATGTTGAAATAATGTGGCTGGTTGATGAAAATGCAGTTGAAGGAAAAGATTATAATATAGATGAATTAATATGGATGTGGGATGAAACAACAATAGCTGACAAAAGAATTATAGAAAATAATCAGAAGGGAGTTCTTTCAAAAAAATATATTCCAGGACCTCTATCTACTATGGAAATAGGATTAAAAAAATTAAAGAATTGGTATTTAAAACATCTAAAAATTAGTATTAAAAGCAAAAGTACTACTTGATTATTTGATTAACCATATTAATTGCATTTGAACCATGGAGTCCACCTCCTGGATGAGTTGAAGGTCCACAAATAAATAAATTTTTAATATGAGTTCTATATTGTGATGAGGAAATTGTTGGTCTCATAAATAAAAATTGATCAAGGGTCATATCTCCATGATTAAAGCTACCCTCAGTAATACCCAATGAATTTTCAAAATCTAATGGAATTGAAATTGAGGAATCAATTATTATATCTGAAAAATTTGAAATATACTGATTTAAAATATTCTTTACATTATTAATTATATCACCCTTTAAATCTTCGTTCCATTCCTTATTTCTTAATTTATATGGAATATATTGAACTGAAGCTGAAAGAACATGTTTACCATCAGGAGAAAATTCAGGATTAAATAAACTAGGTATACAAAATTCCATAAATGGTGATGAAGAAAAATTTCCGTATTTTACTTTATCGAATGATTTCTCCAAATAATCAATTGATGGAGTAATAGAAAATACAGTTTTTAACTGATCTTGGGTAATACCTTTAATATTTGGCAAATCTTTTAAGGCAAAATGAATTCTTGCGGTGCTCCCCCTATACTTAATATTATTTAATTGATTTTTTGTATTTGGATTTAAATTTTCAACATTTAATAATTTTAAACATGTATTATTTTGGTCCAATCCTGAAATTATATTTTTGCCAAAAATCTTATCTCCATTTTCTAAAGTTACCCCCTCACATAAGTTATCATTACAATCTATAGATAATACTTTTGAATTTAATTTTATTTTTGTTCCATATTCATTCGCTTTTTTTTCTAAAACTTTAGACAAATTAGTACCCCCCCCAGAAATAAAATTTGCATCTAAAATATTTGAGCCAGAATATAAATTCTGGTGTAAGAAGTTCAATACAGTTGCGGCTGAATATGGTCCCTGATTTAAATGATGAACACCACTTGCTGATATAGTACCTCTTAATAATTCTGAATCGAACCATTCATCTAATAACTCAGGCATCATCATTGGTAATGTTCTAAGAATATCGACAAAACCTCTTGTTCCATGGTTCCAAATAGGTTTAATCATTTCTTTCATTGAGATAGCGTCGCTAAGCCCCATGTTTTTAATCTTAGGAGGTGCTATTTTATAAAGAGGTTTTAAAAAACTAGTTATTTTATAAATATATTGAGTAAAATCAATCCACTTTTCAGAATCAGATTCTGATATTGACTTAATTGATTTTATAGTTTTGCTAATATCTCTATTAAAAAATAAATGATGATGATGATTAGAGTTTAGTGAAATTCTATAAATATCATTTTCAATAAACTTTATTGAAGATTTATCTATGCCTAAATTTTTTATTATTCTGTGATCTATCCATTTTATATAATCATAGACCAAGTTGCACCTAAAACCTTTAGAAAATTCAGTAGTTGACGCCATACCACCAAGTTGATTACCAGATTCAAATAATATTACTGATTTATTTTTTTTAGATAAAAGTCCAGCAGAAATTAAAGAATTAATACCCCCCCCTATAACTATATAATCAAACTTATTATTTACCATATTTTAAGTATTTTTTTTGCAGCCATTTCACCTGGAGAACCAGTAACTCCTCCTCCTGGATGTGTGCCCGATCCGCATTGATAATAATTTTTTATAGGAGTAGTATAATCAGCCCATTTTACAGCAGGCCTAAATGAAAATAATTGCTGTAATGTTAATTCACCATGAAAAATATTTCCTTCTGTTAATCCAAAAGTTTTCTCTAGATCCATTGGGGTAAGAACCTGACGATGTAATATTAAATCTTTTATGTTTGGGGCAAATCTTGAAAGAGTATTAACTACAGCATCTCCAAAAGCTTCTCTTTTACTATCATCCCAACCTCCATTTAAATTATATGGAGCATACTGTACAAAACATGACATTACGTGTTTTCCTGGAGGAGCCATTTCTGGATCCAATACTGAAGGCAATATAATGTCCATATATGGTTCTTTTGAGAAATTACCATATTTAGCATCATCATATGCTTTTTCGAGATGATCATAACTTGGACTTATTGAAATAGCACCTCTTAAATGAGGCCCATTACCTGGCAAAGAAGTGAAATTAGGTAATCCATCTAGAGCTAAATTAACTTTTCCTGAAGAACCTCTAATTCTAAAATTTTTTATATCTGTAACAAAATCCTCAGGAAGATCACTTTCATCCAACATTTTAAGAAATGTTAGCTTTGGATCTAAACCAGAAATTACCATTTCTGATTTATACTCATCTCCATTCTCTAGAGCAACACCAACAGCTTTTCCATTTTTAACAATTACTTTATCAACTGAAGCATTTGTTAATATTTCCGCTCCAAAGTATTCAGCAGAACGAGCTATAGTCATACTTAACTCTCCAGTTCCTCCCCTTTGAAATCCCCAAGCTCGAAAAGAACCATCAATATCACCCATATAATGATGTAGCATAACATAAGCTGAACCAGGAGATCTAGGCCCCATAAAAGTTCCAATAATTCCGCTTGCTGACATAGTAGCTTTTAGAGGCTCAAATTCAAACCATTCATCAAGAAAATCTGCTGAACTCATTGTCATAAGCTTACATAAGTATTCAAAAGTTTCATTGTTTAAGCCATTTACATGACCCATTAAACTTTTCAAAGAAAGTAAATCATTAATGCTTGGTCTAATAGCATTTGGAGCTATTGTTTCTAGAATAGGCCTAACTGCCATGCCTACTTGACCCATAAGAGGGCCAAATCTTGAATAATTTTCAGCATCCTTTTTAGAATGTCTATATATTTCTTTATAGGTTTGATCATGATCAGATGTTCTAAATAAATAATCATTATCTAAAGGAGTAAATGTACTTTCAAGTGGTAATATTTCAAGACCGAAACGTGGTAACATTAACTCTCTTATAACATTAGCCTTTAATAGGCTCACAACATAAGAACAAACTGAAAATTTAAATCCTGAAAAAACTTCTTCTGTAACCGCAGCACCTCCCAAAACGTGCCTTCTTTCTAAAACCAATACCTTTTTACCAGCTTTTGAAAGATACGCTGCTGCAGTCAAACCATTATGACCGCCTCCAATTATAATTGCATCATACTTATCTACTTTGGACATGATACTTTTCTTTTAGGGTTATAAAAAGGAGTTTTAACAACCTTTGCAGGAGTTAAATGTCTATAATGCTCGACCTTAATTTCAAAATCTAGAATAGACCCCAAATCAGAATATTTAGATTTAACATGAGCCAAAGCAATATATTTTTTAAGGATAGGTGACCAACATCCACTTGTAGCATACCCAACTTGATTCTTATTAAAATAAAGAGGCACACTATCTCTCCAAGCACCATGAGGAAGATCTGGTGGTAACCCAACATTTTTAAAAAGTTTTTCAAGATCATCCCATAAAATCTCAATCCCAATAAACTTCCATTCTGATGGATTTTTACTTTCATTTTTAAGAGATTTTGATCCTATGAAATTTCCTGAATTTAATTTTACAGACCAACCTAAACCCAATTCATATGGAGAAGATTTTTTTGATTCAATTAGTGCGTGTCTTGAAGAAATATAATCTACATCTAAAAGAATGAGAGAAGCCTCAATCCTAGAAATATCCAATGCATTGAGTCCAACTGGAGTTATTCCAAAATTTTTACCTTTTTCAATTAGTATATCCCAGACTTCCAAAGATTCCTTAGGATTTATCCAAATCTCATAACCCAAATCTCCAGTATATCCAGTTCTTGAAATCCAAACATCAATTCCATTAAAATCAGTATTAATTATTCTAAAATACTTCAGATCATTTATGGGTTTTGAGGAAATAGAATTAATTATATCCCTAGAATTTGGGCCCTGAAGAGCTAATGCTGATACTTTGTCAGATTCATCATAAATTTTGATTTCCATACCATAGGAATTTAATTCTAACCAACTCAAGTTTGGTTCAGCACTAGTTAGTCTAAAGTCTTCTTTCCCTAACCTCTGTATAGTACCATCATCTATAACTTTACCATTTTCATCACACCAAGGAGAATACATTACCTGACCTACTTCACAAATGTTAATATTCCTTGTAACTAGTCTATTAATAAAAAAAATTGAGTCTTTACCTTGAATTCTATACTTATATAAAGGTGATATATCTAATAATCCAGCTTTAGTTCTTATTGCAAAATACTCATTGTCATGGGACAAATCATATTTTGTAGCTGCCAAAAATCCACCCCATCTTTTCCACTCTTGTGACATATTGATTTTACTTGTTCTTTCAAAAAATGGAGACATTTTTAATTGAGTATTGGCAACGAAATCTCCAGATATTTTACTTAAAATCATAGGATAAACTTAGACCTGTAATTTTATTAATTTAATTTTCCTTTTCCAACAGAAAAGCTTTAATAAAATCATTAATATCTCCATCTAGAACGTTATTCACATCACCTCTCTCAACATTCGTTCTAACGTCTTTTATCATTTTATAAGGATGAAGAACATAGTTTCTAATTTGGGAACCAAAATCAATCTTCAATTTGGTGCTATCCCTTTCATCCTTTTCTTTATTTACTTTATCAACTTCTATTTGGTATAACTTAGATTTCAACATATTTAAAGCTTTTTCTTTATTTAGAATTTGACTCCTTTCTTGTTGACACTCTATAATGAGACCAGAAGGCTCATGTTTTAGTCTAACAGCAGATTCAATTTTATTTACACTTTGACCTCCTGCCCCACTAGCCCTAAAAGTTTCCCAGTCTATATCAGCAGGATTAACATTTATTTCTATAGTTTCATCAACTTCAGGGTATGCAAAAACAGACGCAAATGAAGTATGTCTTCTTGCGCCAGAATCAAAGGGAGAAATTCTTACTAGTCTGTGTACACCGATCTCTGATTTTAAATTACCATATGCAAATTGACCTTCAATTCCCAATATTGCAGATTTTATCCCAGCAGTATCTCCAGGTTGAACATTTACTTTTTTAACAATGAAACTTTGAGATTCTGCCCACATAATATACATTCTCATCAATATACTTGCCCAGTCCTGGCTCTCAGTCCCTCCAGCACCTGGATTTATTTCAATAATTGCACTCATTTGATCTTCCTTACTTGAAAGCATCTTCTTAAACTCAAGCTTCTCAATTAAATCTAATGTTTTAGTATACTCTAATTCTATTTCTTCTTCTTCAACTTCTCCTGATTCATAAAATTCAAATAAAGCCTCTAAGTCAGATATGGAATTTAAAATATCATCATATGCTACAACCCATACTTTATTTGATGATATTTCTTTTAAAACTTTTTCGGCTTCTTTCCTATTGTTCCAGAAGTCAGGTTCAAGCGAAGCCTTTTCTTTTGATGAAATTAGTTCTTTTCTTTTTTCATAGTCAAAGATAGCCCCTTAGAGCTGAGGCACGCTTTGTTAAATTATTAATCTGATCTGTATTCATTAATTTAATTTATGTATCCAACTAAATTTATCTTCAATATCTCCATACTTTATTGAATTTAGTGATTTGAGTAAGGTAGATGAGATAGAATTCCTGGATAATTGAGGTATATTATATTTTTTATTTTTGTAGCCAATAGTCTTTATTGGTGCAATCGTTGCAGCAGTCCCTGCTCCAAAAGCTTCTTTAATTAAATTATTTTCTAACGAATTAATTATTTCATCAACAGAAACTTTTCTTATCTCCACATCAATACCAAGTTCTTTACTAAGAACAATAATGCTATCTCTGGTGACTCCATCTAAAACAGTATCTCCAAGAGGAGGTGTAATTAATTTATTTTTTATCACAAAAAATAAATTCATAGTTCCTGACTCTTCAACATACTTGTGTTCTATACCATCTGTCCAAATTAATTGATGAAAACCATCTTTTTGTGCTTCTATGGCAGGGTAAAGAGCTGCAGCATAATTTGCTGCTGTCTTTGAAAAACCAACACCACCAGAAACTGCCCGTGTGAATTTAGTCTCTATTTTAACATTAACTGGTTCAGAATAATACCCTCCTGCAAGACCACAAATGATTATAAAAACATATTTATCAGCAGGTTTAATTCCTATAAATGGATCAAGAGCAAACATCAGTGGACGTATATATAATGAACTGTTTTCTTCAGAGGGAACCCATTCATTTTCTATTTTTAATAATTCTATTATTGATTGAGTAAAATATTTTTCTGGAAAAGTTGGCATACACATTCTTTCAGCACTCTTATTAAATCTTTTGGCATTTTTATCTGGACGAAAAATAAGAATTTTATCTTCTTTATTTTTATAAGCTTTTAGACCTTCAAATATTGTCTGACCATAGTGTAGAGTTGCACATGCCGGAGATAGCTTTAAATCGTCATGTGGGACAATTCTAAAATTAGACCATTTATCATCCTCGTAATCAGCAATAAACATATGATCAGTATAATATTTACAGAAACCGAGATCTGAGAAATTAACTTTTGATAAATTCGATGTTTTAACCTTATCTACTCTAATTTTCATTATTTAAAGTTAATTTTTTTTATCAGAAGAAATTAAGCCATCTTTTAATCTCACAATTCTCTTAGAGTACTTTGCAATATCTTCTTCATGAGTAACCATAATTATAGTATTACCTTTATCATGCAGTATTGAAAAAAGATCCATTATACTAAATGACGTCTTACTATCTAAATTACCTGTAGGTTCATCAGCTAAAATTATACTTGGATTGTTCACAAGAGCTCTAGCAATAGCTACTCTCTGCCTCTGACCTCCAGATAATTCGTTTGGTTTATGAGTTGCTCTGTCAACTAGATCAACATCTTTAAGAGCTTGCATTGCCATTTCTTTTCTCTCATTAGATGAATAACCAGCGTAAACTAAAGGTAAAGAAACATTATCCAAAGCAGAAGCTCTAGGAAGTAAATTAAATGTCTGAAAAACAAATCCAATTTCTTTGTTTCTTATATCTGCAAGTTCATTTTCAGTCATGTTACTAACATCTTTACTATTAAGCTTATATTTCCCTCCAGTTGGAGAATCTAAGCAACCAATTATGTTCATTAGGGTTGACTTTCCAGAACCTGATGCCCCCATAAAGGAAACATATTCATTCTTTTTTATATCAACAGTAACTGAATCAAGAGCTTTAACAGTTTGATTACCTACAAAGTAGTGTCTAGAAATATCCTGAACTTCAATAATATTTTTCATTTTAATATTTTAATTTCGCTATGTAAATTAGATGCCAAAGTAAACAAAATTGTTCTTATTATTTTAATATATATTAATTTATAATTAAATGGAAATATTTCTTCAGTTAGAGACTTATGTAGCGCTATTCACATTAACAATTATAGAAATAATTTTAGGTATAGATAATATTATATTTATATCAATTGTAACTAATAAGGTAAATAAAGAGGATAGGAAGAAAGCCAGAGTAATTGGTCTTTTGTTAGCTCTTGTTTTAAGAATTATTATGCTATTCGGGTTGACTTGGTTTATTAGCCTCACTAAACCAATCTTTCTTAATTTCAGTATCAAAGACATAATATTATTTTTTGGTGGTGTCTTTTTAATATTTAAAAGTGCACTTGAAATATCTCATAAGATAAATGCAAATTTTGATGAGAAAATTATTATTATTAAATCTGTATCATTCAGATCAGTAATTTGGCAAATTGTAGCAGTTGATTTTGTTTTTTCTGTAGACTCAATTCTAACGGCAATTGGCTTAACAGAAGTTTTATTATTAATGATTATTGCAGTAGCTATATCAATTCTTTTTATGATTTTTTATTCATCAAAAATTAGTGATATAATCGATAGATATCCCTCACTTGAAATCTTAGCTTTATGCTTTTTAATATTAATTGGCTTTACATTAATTCTTGAAGCAGCACACTATGAAATTCCAAAAGGGTTTATTTATTTTGCCCTTTTCTTCACATTAGGAGTAGAATTATTAAATATAAGATTTAGAAGAGTAAGTTTAAAGAGAATAAAAATTAAAAAATAATTACTCTTTTATTAGTTTGTACATAGTCTTCTTATCTCCCTGAATCAATTGAATTATATAAAGCCCATCATTAGAACTTGATATATCAATATTATGAGATGAAGATGCATTATTATTATCTAATGTTTTTTCATAAACAGGTCTGCCAAAAATATCAATTATTTCACATTCAACATCACCTCTCCAAGTATCAAAAAACTTAATATTAACAATACCATTTGTCGGATTTGGATATATTGATATGTTCTTATCTAATTTAGTGAACTCTATTCCCTGGACAACTGGGGTCTCCATCTGTATATAAAGATCATCTACCATCCATCCCCAGCCAACAGTTAAGTCATCAGAAAACATTCTAAACCTTACTTTGACAGTATCTCCTTCATTAAAATGAGGTTTAAAATTAGCTTCTTTACTTCTTAATAAATCAGGGTTTCCAAATTGATTTGTAGCATAAGCAGACTTCCATCCTGGATCTGAGTCTGAATCATAGCCATCTAATAAAGCTTTCCAAATGATCCCATCTTTAGAAGCTTCAACAATCACATAATCCCAAAATTGAGCATCACCAAATGAGGTGCCTGGCTCACCTGGCTCTACAATAACTATTTCTTGGAATTTTATAGAAGGAGTAAAATCCGTAACAATGATAGGAATATTAAGCATAGCATGTACACTATATCCATCTGTATAACCTCCATCAACTCCAGATTCATAAGGATGTTCAGTATGTAACTGCCTTCCTTCAAATCCACCTTGAACACCAATCCTAAACCTATCCAAATAAAACTCATCTCCCACAAGATCACTAAAAGTAGTTTTAAATTGTGTTCTTGCATCTAAAATAGGATTTACAGCTATCTCTAATATATTAGATGGGTACATTACTCCATCCTTATAAGCAAATGCTTGTATACTAAAATCTCCTTTATCATCAACTTCAAAAATATATTCTCTTTCAATTATAGAATCCGTGTCATAATATGTTGATCTTAGTACACTATTTGCCTTTATTTCAAGAGAATCATATATAGATCTTAAATTAACTTTAGCCTTTATCTCATACTTCTCATTGTTATCTGACTGATAAGCTTCTAATAAGGTAGGAGCTAAGGTCGTAGGCTTAGGGACGAAAGTTTTTAAATCTTCTAAAGTAGCTGTCCATATACCTCGTCCATGAGTTGCAAATACAACTTGTCCTTCATCTTTTATTTTCATATCCCAAATTGTAACATTTGGTAAATCCCCAACTACTTTATGCCAAGAGATACCTCTATCTGTAGATTCAAATAATCCAATTTCTGTTCCTACCCACATTATATTAGAATCATGTGGCATAACTAAAAAACTATATACAGCAACGTCTGGGAATCCATTTGATGACTTACCTGAAAGATTTAAATGGAAACCTGAGAGGTCATTCCATGAATCACCCAAATTTTTAGTCTCAATTACTTTAGCCTCTCCTGCTATACCAAATAATATGTAAGCAGTTGAATCCTCAGTTGGATGAGAGTATAAACCTGAGATTGCTCCTAAATTTGAAAATTTTGTTACTGGATCAAATGTAGCACCCCAATCTTTAGATATGAATATATCAGCTGAATTGCCCATAACACCACCTGCATAAACAAATCTAGGATTTGCAAGAGATACTTCAACGTCTGCTCCACTCCAAAAACTATTACCCCATGTGCCACCAATTGAAGTATGTTTCCAAGAAACTCCAAAATCTGATGATTTATCAACACCTGATGAATTGATTGTAAACAAAATATCAGGGTCTTGATATGAGGTTGAAGCTCTATTTATAAATGGTCCACTACCAGTAAGAAAGCCACCAACATAACTCCAACTTGACCCTCCATTATGAGTATAATATAAATTATTTCCTTGATAACCACCAAACATCTTATCAGGATCAGTAAAGTGAGCAATTACTTCAAAACCATCACCTCCTATAGGATGAAAATAATTAGTTGTGTCGATTGCGTCTTGATTTCTTGGAGAAAAAAATGTACCATTATCCTGTGCACCAGCAATATATTGATCAAATCCTGCAATTTTATCAGCCCCATAGAATTGGGTAGTGTTATATCCTCCAGCAGGGGCAAACTTAATATCTGATATGAGACCTGCTCTATGGAAATGATCATCTTTAGATCCTGGATCCTTATCAGAAATGGTATAATAAATTCCACCATCTGTAGTTAGATATAATCTAAATGTACTATCTACTTCTGAATCAACTATTGTTCCTAAATTGTGATGATCAACATGAACATTTTCATTAATATCGTCATCACCACCATTATCATACTGATTAGTCATATATTCTACAGATTTTTTAAGTGTCTTATAAGTTGCATCAATAAACTCGATTTTTATTTTTGATTCAGGAAGATTTTGAGAATCCCAAGAGACCCCATCAGCAAGAAATGGCCATATAAGAAATAATGATTTATGTAATTGGCCATAAACAGAGTTGACATTACCAGGAGTCCCATCACCTATGATTTCTGGTTGATTCATGTCCGGGTCATACGGAAGAGACTGAGGAAATATATATTCTCTACTTTCACCTTGTGCAGCAAGAAGATTAAATTCTCCATCATTCTTATTATCTCTGAAAGAAACTGTAAGTTGTTGTTCAGGATCTGCAGAAATATTCCATACTTCAAATGGAACCTCTACCACACCTTCGTAGTTATATTTATCGTGCGTCACACCAGAGGTTGAGCCATCAGGCACTGAGAATCTATAAGCTTTTTGTCGCTTTCCTGGACCAAATCTTACCTCTATATCTACAAGGTCTGGACTGTCTGAATTATTATTCCATTCAGTTTCATCAGGAGAAATTGCAGAACCTCCCCAAATATTAACTAAATTCATGTGAGACGATATATTATCTAAAGTTACTTTTGTTGTAGATCCTGAAAATGAGGTTCCTGGATCAGATAAAACAGTGGCTTTACTTGCGTCTCTACCTCCATAATATACAATACTATCATTAAATGGATTTACGGTCAATGTATTATCAAACCATCCCTGTATCCATAACCAGTCATCTTCAGTATTATCATTATTTTTTAATAAATTCCAAGTAGTTCCTCCGTCATAAGAGACTCTTAGATAAGAAGCGTCATCACCATCAATTCCAGCATATATAATATCAGGATTTTGATGCGAAACAGCCAGCTCAAGTCTTCCAAAAGCTCCTCCTCCTCCTCCAGATAAAATACCACCATCATTATCATATGAAACAGTCCCTCCTAACCCTATTCCTCCAGGGTTTACCCATGAGGAACCAGCATCAGTTGACTTAATAACTCCTACACCTCTTAGAGCAGCGTACTGTATATTAAAATCAGAAGGTGCCGCTATGATTTGTTGGATTCTAATATGTCGGTCAAATACTTCACTCCATGAAGTTCCTCCATCTGTAGTTTTAAATATATACCCATGACCAGCATCATTAGTATCTACTGTACTGATAACAACTACATCCGAGTCATTAGGATCAACAACTAGCCTACTAACATTTGAAAATCTTGAGTCTACATAACCACCGCTATCTTTTGTTGATATATTAGTCCAGTTAGCTCCACTATTTACAGATTTGTACACACCTGCACCAGTAATATCTCCTAGACTTCCAATCCAGTTTTCACCAGTTGCAGCATATAAAACATCTGTATTAGATTTGGATTGACCTAGCCATGAAATTGCTATATTGTCCATGTCATTTGATATACTGACCCATGAAGTCCCTCCGTCTGTACTTTTCCATACTCCTCCACCTACACTTCCTGCAATCCATGTATCTTTTGATGGGTCACTAGCGTCTACTATAAGAGCTCTTGTTCTACCAGGAGCATTGTATGGACCTCTTTCAATAAAGACCGCATTGTCCTTAGCATATGTTGAATAAGTTGGATTTGAATTTCCAGTTGATCTTGAATAATTATTGTTATTAAGTCTTTTTAATGCTTTCTCTAACTCTATTCTTTTATAATCAGGTTTATAAGACCTAAATCTAGATGGTTTAGTAACATCAACATCACCATGTTTAATTGCAGCATGGTAATACATATATTTTTCTGGACCATCATACTTAGCATCACCAACTATAATCGAATTTTTTGACTTTTTAGGTTTGAATATACTTTCATTATTTTCTACTTTATTACAAGAAATAAGCACAAGGAATAGTAAAAAGAATAATAGTAAGAAATTAAAATTAAAAAATTTCATTTTTTTAAAAAGAGAAGATTTAACAGTAAATAATTATGTAATATAAGTTTTGTTAGTTAATCTAACAAATGAAGGTTTTATATAATATGAAGTTGAAAAAATTTAATTTGCGCAGAATTCTTTTAATCTTCTGTTTTTTCCTGGTTCTCTTAATTTCTGAAGAGCTTTTTCTCTAATCTGCCTAACCCTTTCTCTTGTTAATCCCATAACATCCCCAATTTCTTCTAGGGTATATGGGTTATCAAAACCTATGCCAAAACTCATTAGAACGACATCTCTTTCACGAGGAGTCAAAGTAGACAAAGCCCTCATCGTCTCAATTTTAAGTGAATGGTTAAATACTAATCCAGTATCTGTTGGTCCCTCAGAATCATTCTCTAATACATCAAGTAAAGAACCTGAGTCATCTTCACCAAATGGGGCATCCATGGACATTTGTTTAACTTCAGCACCTAGAGTACTTCTAACTTCTGTGGTTTTCATATCTAAGTTCTCGGCTATTTCTTCTTCTGTAGGCTCACGTTCATACTTTTGTTCTAATTCAGCATATGCTCTTCTAATCTGATTAATTGCTCCAGATTTATTCATAGGTAATCTTACTATTCTAGACTGTTCTGCTAATGCTTGCATAATTGACTGTCTAATCCACCAAACTGCATAAGAAATAAATTTAAATCCCTTAGTTTCATCAAACTTTTTTGCAGCCTTAATAAGTCCTAAATTTCCTTCGTTTATAAGATCATTTAAAGGAAGACTTCTATTCTGGTATTGTTTTGCAACTGAAACAACGAACCTTAAGTTTGCTCTAACTAATTTATCAAGAGCATCTTGATTCCCTTTTTTGATTTCCTTTGCTAATCTCACTTCCTCTTCAGGTGTGATCATTGGTACACCACTTACCTCAGTAAAGTACTTCTCAAGGGTATGACTTTCCCTTCTATTAGTTATCGATTGAGTTATTTTGAGCTGTCTCATGAATGTTTTGTGGAAAAAATTATCAGCAAATGTATTATATTATTTTAAATTTTTCAAAGAAAAAAGCTATTAACAAGCTATAAATTTTAACATTAATCTATTTCAACTTCGATTATATCTGTTGTTGGGGTCGATTGACAACATAAAATATATCCCTCTGATATTTCTTCATCTGATAACCCATCACTCACACTCATATCAACAGAACCAGAAATTAACTTACCCTGACATGCAGTACATACACCACTTTGACATGAATAAGGTAAATCTATATCATTTTCCAAAGCGGAATCTAGAACTGTTTCGGATTTGTTCATTTGAAATTTAAATTGATCTCCATCCATGTTAATTTTTACAGTAACCTTATCTTTCATTATTGAAAATTTATCTTAATAACGTGAATATATGTGATCTGTTACAATATTTATCTAAATTTGTAAATGAATTCAATCTCAAAAAGTTTACTATCAATATCTCCAATTGACGGTAGATACTCAAATAAGACTAATGTGTTACAAAACTATTTTTCTGAGTATGCACTCATAAGATATAGAGTTTATGTAGAAATAAAATATTTTATTGCATTATCCAAACATCAAATAAAACCAATTAATACAATTTCAGAAAATAAATTAAAAAGTGTTGAAAAAATTATTGAAAATTTTAATGAAAACAGCGCTAAAAGAATTAAAAAGATAGAAAAAAAAATAAATCATGATGTAAAAGCTGTTGAATATTTCATTAAGGAAGAGTTTGATAAAATAGGCCTACAGGATTACAGAGAATTCATACATTTTGGTTTAACATCTCAAGACATAAATAATACTGCTATTCCATTAATGATCAAAGATTCTATAAACGATATTATAATACCTTCTATTAAAGATAGTATTAAAGAAATTAGTAATAAGTCAGTGTACATGAAAGATATTGCAATGATTGCAAGAACTCATGGACAACCAGCTACTCCAACCACATTTGGTAAAGAATTTATGGTATTTGAAGAGAGATTAATTAAACAGTTAGACATGTTAAAAACCATTCCAAATTCCGGAAAATTTGGGGGAGCTTCTGGTAACTTGAACGCACATTTTGTATCATATCCAGATATTGATTGGGATAATTTTTCAGATAATTTTTTAAAGTCTATTGGTCTCAAAAGAAGTAACCCCACAACTCAGATTGAGCATTATGACAATATGGCTGCTATATTTCATAATCTAAGTAGGATTAATACTATTTTAATTGATCTATGTAGAGATGCTTGGCACTATATCTCAATTAATTACTTAATCCAAAAAGTAAATAAAAAAGAAGTAGGATCCTCAGCGATGCCTCACAAAGTGAATCCAATTGACTTTGAAAATGCTGAAGGTAATTTGATGTTCGCAAATTCTCAGTTTATTTTTCTAGCTGAAAAATTACCTATTTCAAGACTTCAAAGAGATCTTACAGACTCAACTGTTTCCAGAAATATTGGTGTCCCATTCGCCCATACAATGATAGGTATTGAATCACTTATCAAAGGTCTAAGAAAAATAGATGTAAATAAAAAAACAATTGAAAATGATTTAGAAAATAATTGGGCAGTAGTTTCTGAGGCTATACAGACAATTTTAAGAAGGGAAAGAACTCCAAACTCTTATGAACTCTTGAAAGATCTTACTAGAGGTAATAGTAAAATAACCAAAAATTCAATTGTTAACTTCATTAAAAATCTACGTGTAAGGGAATCTGTTAAAAAGGAATTATTATCTATAACTCCTAAAAATTATTTAGGAAATGCAAAAAAATGTTAAGAAAATTAGTAGGTTTTTTGTTAAGAAAATTACCTAGAACTCTACTTCAAAGAGTCAGCAAGCCAATATTTAAGATAATTTCTTTTTTTTATTATGGAAATAATGTTCAGTGTCCAATATGCGAGAAGTCTTTTAAAAAATTTTTCCCATATGGCAGAAGCACAAGAGATAACGCCCTCTGTACAAATTGTCTTTCTCTAGAAAGACACAGATTAATATACCTCTACCTAAAAAGAGAGAGTTCTTTATTTAAAACTAAAACCAAGCTTTTACACATAGCTCCAGAGGGATGTTTAATTAACATATTTAAAAATTCAGATAATATAGATTACACAACTGCAGATTTAGATTCTCCACTTGCAGATATAAATATGGATATTCATCGGATGCCATTTGAAGACAATAGTTTTGACTTTGTTCTATGTAATCACGTACTAGAACACGTTGAAAATGATATAGAGGCGCTAGAAGAGATTAAAAGAGTAATGAAAAAAGGAGCATTAGGAATTTTACAAGTTCCATTTTATGACCCTATACCAGAAAAAACAATTGAGGATAAAACTGTAATATCAAAAACCGAGAGGGAAAAACTTTATGGACAATCTGATCACGTCAGAAAATATGGCAAAGACTACAAAGAAAGATTAGAGTCAACTGGTCTATGTGTAAAAGTAATAAAGCCAAATAAATTTCTAAATAAATCAGATATTATAGGATATGGCACTGATGAAAATGAGGACCTGTTTATTGTTTACTCTTAACTTAAATTAAAAATACATTTTTTAATTCGTGAAATTTAATTTTAATTTGGTATGGAATGATTTTTTTATCATTTTATTTTTTTTTGTGCATAACTAACCCATAAACATACCCCATTCCATAACCTAAGAATTGGGTGAAAGTTGTGATAACGGACAAAAACCCTATGATAGGGTTTCTGTTTATAGTAGAAGATTCTAAAAATAGTGCACCAAAATAAATTCCGTAGAAAATCTGAATTATTTCAGCTGCCTTATCCCCATAAAACACATAAAGTATTTGGCTAATAATAAATCCAAGAATAAAAAGTGTTGGAAAAAGATGAAATAACCTAAATGTTCCCTTATACTTTAGATTAAGGTAGTGCCTACCCTTTCCAGATTTAATCATCTGCCTAAAAAAGTTAAATAAATTGGTTCTCCTCTTGTGGTAAACCTTGGCATCTGGAATGAGGGCAGATTTTTTCCCTGAAAAAATCAATTTATAGGAAAGATCTAAATCCTCTCCATACTGCCTGATGTCTGAGAAACCTCCAACTTCATCAAAAGCAACTCTCTTTATTCCCATATTGAAAGATCTTGGAAGAAATTTATCTATTGATCTCTTACTTCCTCTAATACCACCAGTTGTCAGTAGTGATGTCATCGAGTAGTTTATAGATTTCTGGAGGTAGGTGAAGCTATCATCCATCATGTCTGGTCCTCCATAGAAGTCGATTTTATTTTTATTTAAAAACTTCTCAACCTCAAAAAAATAATTTTTCGGAATAGTACAGTCAGAATCAAAAAATATTACCCATTCTCCATTAGATTTAGTTACTCCAAAATTTCTGGCTAAAGCAGGGCCCTGATTCTCGATAAAAAAATATGATACTTTTAACTTATCTCTATAAATTTGAAACACTTCCCTAGATGATTTATCAGATCCATCATCAACTATTATTATCTCAAAATCTCTAAACTTCTGATGGACAATACTATCTAGAAGCTCGGTCATTTCCTCTGGTCTATTGTAAACCGCTATAACTAATGAATACTTAACCTTTTTTGACATCCCTAGTCTTTTCTATTTTATAGCTCTTCCTATCCGAGTTAATCTGAATTACTAACTCTGAAAGAAAACCAACTAAGAATAATTGAACACCAATAATAATTGCAACTAATGCAATATAAAATAGTGGTTGGTCTGTGACTGGTCTAATTTGGTCTAAAGGTATATTCTCAGAAATTTTATTTATTTTTTCATAAACAATTAAACCAACTGAAGTAAAGCCAATAATGAAAAACAAAACACCAAAAGTTCCAAAAAAATGCATAGGCCTTTTTCTAAATTTATAGACAAAGCTTACTGATAGTAAATCTAGAAAACCCCTTATGTATCTCTCCATTCCAAATTTTGTTTTTCCAAATTTACGTTTATTATGATTAACTACCTTCTCTCCTATATTTTTATATCCATTCCATTTAGCAATCAATGGAATATATCGATGCATCTCACCATACAAATTAATAGAATCTATGACTTCTTTCTTATAAATCTTTATTCCACAATTAAAATCATTTAATTTAATACCTGAAAAAATTCTAGTTATCATATTGAAAAATTTAGAAGGAATAGTCTTAGACAAAGGGTCATTTCTTTTTTTCTTCCATCCCGATACAAGATCAAAATCTTTATTTGTAATTAAATCATATAACTTTTGAATTTCTTCAGGATCATCTTGCAAGTCTGCATCCATAGTCAAAACATAATTACCACGAGATGCTTTAAAACCTGCATCTAAAGCATCGGATTTACCATAATTTTTTATAAACTTTATTGGAATAATATTAGAATATTTATTACTCAAAAATTTAATTTCATTCCATGTGTTATCAGCACTTCCATCATCAATAATTATAACTTCAAAAAATATGTTTCTATTTTCTAAATTTCTATAAATTTTTTTAACCAAAATTGGTAATGAATCTTCTTCATCAAAGGAAGGAATTACAATAGATAGATCTATTTTTTCCATTTATTTTAGATTTGTTTCACATCCAACAACTATACCGTTCACCTTACCTCTTAGCGACCAATTCATCCATGGAGAATTAGCAGATTTTGATAAATTAGTATTTTCATTAAAATCCCATGAACCTTTATCATCAAATATTGTGAATAATGCTCTATCACCAATTTTGATCTCTGGACAATTTATCCCTAAAATTTTTCTAGGATTACAAGTAACTTTTTCAATTATTTTATCAAATGAAATCTTAGTAGATAGCTCAAGCATATTAGAATAAAAAGTCTGCAATGAAATAATTCCAAAACTTGCTTTTTCAAATTCACAATTCTTAGAATCAAAATCTTGAGGTTGATGATTTGATGTTATAACATCAATTGTGTTATCCTCTAAACCTCTAATTAATTCTTGTATGTCTTCATTTGATCTTAAAGGAGGAAAAACTTTATAATTGGTATCAAAGTCAAGAATTTGTGAATCATCTAAAAGAAAATTATAAATAGGCACATCGCATGTAACTGAAAGCCCTCTCTTCTTAGCATCTCTTATAAGATTTAAAGATTCTTTACATGAAATTCCAGAGAAATGTATTTTTCCTTTACTATACTCAAGTAATGATAAATCTCTTTTTATTGCTATTGTTTCCGATATGTATGGTATTGGTTTAATACCTAATATATTGCTATTTATACTATCATTTACCAGACCTTTAGATAAGTATGTCTCCCTCGGTTTTGAGATGTACACACCATCAAATTGTTTAAGATATAATAGAGTATTTAGAATCAACTCAGTATTTTCAATTCGAGAATCAGAAAATGCAATTGCTCCCTCATTATTTAAATCCATAAGGTCATTCATTTCATGTCCCTCACCATTTTTTGTAACTGAAGCACATGGAAACACCTTGCACAATTCATTTCTAGAGTTGTTAACAATGTATGAAATATCATTTTTTGTTTGAATAACTGGATTGGTATCAGGACTAATGACTACACCCGTAAAACCAGACCGAGATGCTAAATGAGTCCCAGATTGTAAATCTTCTTTATATTCATACCCGGGATCACAAAAATTAGCATTGAAATCAAGCCATCCAATTGAAATTTTACTTGATTTACAATCAATAGCTTTTCTAACTTTAGCATTAATTTTATTTTTAGAGATTTTCTTTATTTTTCCATCTGAAGAAATAAGAATATTGACTAACGAATTATGATATTTTGATGTTGGATCTGAAACAACTAAAGAGTTTAGCAACAAAGACATTAAAAGCAAATTTAGATAAAACTAAAATATTATCAATACACTAAATAGATTAATTAATGTATATTGTTTCTTCCCTATCAGGACCTAACGAAATTAACTTAATTTTAACTCCAACTGTTTCCTCAATGAAACTAATATAATTCTTAAAATTTTTTTCTAAAGAGTCATAATTTTTGCATGAGTTAGTTGACGAAGTCCACCCATCAAATGTTTTGTAAATAGGCACAATATCTTCTGAGTCTATTGAAGAAGGAAAGTAATCTATCTCCTTACCTTTATAGTTGTATCCAATACAAATCTTAACTTTTTTGAAATCAGACAATACATCTGCTTTCATCATATAAAGTTTAGTTACACCATTAAGCATAACTGAATATTTTAGGGCAGGAAGATCAAGCCACCCACATCTACGTGGCCTACCTGTTGTTGATCCAAATTCATTACCATTAATTCCAATTTGTTTACCCGCCTCATCAAAGAGTTCGGTAGGAAAAGGTCCAGCTCCAACTCTTGTGCAATAGGCCTTAAATATACCAAAAATCTCACCTATTTTCTTAGGAGATATTCCTAAACCAATACAAGCTCCAGCAGTTGTTGTATTTGAAGAAGTCACAAATGGATAACTACCAAAATCAATATCTAATAAGGTTCCTTGAGCTCCTTCTGCTAGAATTTTTTTATTTTTTTCAACATTTTTATTAATTAAATATTCAGTGTCAATAATATCAAACTGTTGTAGAAAATCAATCGAATCAAAAAATTGTCTTTCTTCTTTTTGAAATTCTTTATTATAATATCCATCTAAAAAATAATCATGATAAGATTTTTGAAGTCTATATTTATCGTCAAATGAATCAGATAAAACATCTCCAACCCTAAGCCCATGACGCCCAATTTTATCTTGATAAGTTGGCCCAATTCCTTTTAAAGTTGACCCAATCTTTTTATCTCCCTTATTCTCTTCTAAAACTCTGTCGAGCAATCTGTGAACAGGTGATATTAATTGTGCTCGAGAAGAAATAGTTAGAATATCTTTTAACTTAATATCAAATTTATCCTGGATCTGAGTTACTTCTTTCATAAAGATAACAGGGTCAAGCACTACCCCATTTCCAATTATATTATATTTATCTTTTCTAAAAATACCTGAAGGAATTTGATGCAAGACATGTTTGATTCCATCAAATTCTAATGTATGACCAGCATTAGGTCCACCCTGAAACCTTGCTATAAAATCATAATTTGGAGCTAAAAAATCAACTATCTTTCCTTTACCCTCATCTCCCCATTGAAGACCTAACAGTACATCTACAGACATTTATTTTTTATTTTTCTCACCAAAAAAATATAGTGAATGATTTTTAATTTTTACATTAAACATTTCTTCTAATGTATTTTTTATGGATTGTACCCTAGGATCACAAAATTCAATTATCTCATTATTATCTAAGATAATATGATCATGTTGCCTGAAACCAAAAGATTTTTCATATTTTGCTAAGTTATCTTTAAAGACATGACGAGTAACAAGCTCTAAGCTAACCAATAACTCCAAAGTATTATATATAGTTGCTCTACTAACTCTATATTTTTTATTTATCATCTGAGAATAAAGCTCATCCGCATCAAAATGATGATCAAATGCATATACCTCATTAATTATTGCATACCTCTCAGGAGTTTTTCTAAGACCCTTTAATTCTAAATGCTTGTCAAGGATTTTTTTTACTTCCTCTAAAATTGATTTTTTTTTCATTCTCTTACAAATCTAACCTTACAACATTGTTTACATTTGGAACACTCTGTAATTTCTTAATCAATTTAGATAATTGCAAGGTATCAGATACAAATAACTCAATTTTACCATCAAATATTCCTTCATTTAACTCCACATTTATTGATTTCATATTAACTCTGAGTTGTGATGATATTATTTTTGTAATATCGTCAATTACTCCTACTCTATCTGTGCCATCTATTGAAAGAGAGGTGGTAAGTTGAATTCCTGACTCTGAATACCAATTAGCCTTAATAATTCTATAAGCATATTTTGATAATAATTCAGGAGAATTTTTACAATTAGTCCTGTGAACTTTTATTCCTTCGCCTACGGTGACAAAACCAAAAATGTCATCACCTGGTATTGGCTTACAACATCTTGAGAGAGAGTAATCAATATTATCTTTTTTATCTTCAAACTCTATTAATTTATCTTTTTGATCTAGATTTTTTCTTTTTGTTTTTGATTTATCTATATCAATTTCAATTATACTCCTTTTAGGCTTTTCTTTTAACTTTTTGAGGTGTTCTATATACTCTCTTATCCTTTTTAAATTAAAAGATCCTTTTGCTATATCATAATAAAACTCAATTATACTTTTGTATTGAAAATAGTTTGAGACTTTAGAAATATTTTCGTCAAAATCTAATTTTAATTGTTTAAACTTTCTTTTTATCAAATCTTTACCCTGACTAGACAAATTCTTTCTCTGTCTATTAATATTATTCTTAATTGCCGACTTTGCCTTTGAAGTTACGACCTTGTTTAGCCAATCTTCTGATGGTTTTTGAATTGTAGAAGTAATTACATTTACTTGATCTCCACTTTTTAATTTATAATTAATAGGAACAAGCTTATCATCAATTTTAGCTCCAGTACACCTTGAACCTAACTCAGAATGTATAGAAAATGCAAAATCAAGTACTGTTGATTCTATTGGTAAAGTAATAAGATCTCCATTTGGAGTAAAAACAAATATCTCTTCATTGTAGAGGTTACCTTTAAAGTCATCTATAAATTCTTGAGGAGAATAATTTTTTTGACTAATTAAATCTCTAATCGAACTTATCCAATCATCAAATTGAGTGTTCATCTTGACTTTCTCTTTGTATTTCCAGTGAGCAGCAAATCCCTTTTCGGCAATTTCATCCATTCTAATACTTCTTATCTGAACTTCAACCCACTTACCAGAATTACTCATTACTGTAGTGTGTAAAGACTCATAACCATTAGTTTTTGGAGTAGAGATCCAGTCTTTCAATCTATCAGGATTTGGATGGTAACAATCAGTTACACACGAATAAGCTTGCCAGCATTCTGTTTTTTCATTATTTATTTCTGATTTTAAAATAATCCTTATGGCAAATAGGTCATAAATCTCTTCAAAAGACTTATTCTGCGATTTCATTTTATTACTTATTGAATAGATTGATTTGGGTCTCCCAATAATTTTGAAGTTTAGGTTATATGAAGAGAGTTTGTTTCTTATTGGCCTAATAAATGATCTAATAAAATTATCTCTTGATGATTTAGTCTCACTAAGCTTTTTAGATACCATCTTATAGCTTCTATTATCAGTATATTTTAGATATAAATCATCTAGCTCTGACTTAATGGAATATAAACCAAGTCTATGAGCTAAGGGTGAATAAATATAAATTGTTTCAGATGAATTTTTAAGTTGAGCACTTCTTGACATACTATCAAGTGTTCGCATGTTATGTAGTCTGTCAGCAAGTTTTATTAAAATAACTCTCACATCATCAACTAATGTTAGTAACATTTTCTTAAAATTTTCAGATTGGATAGAAGACCCTGGGGATAATACGCCTGATATTTTTGTTAATCCATCACATAACTTAGCAACCCTTTCTCCAAATTCTTTTTCAATAAATTCTAACGTTATATCCGTATCTTCTACTACATCATGAAGTAAAGCTGAAATAATTGAAGTCGCCCCTAAACCAATTTCTTGTACACAGATTTGAGCAACACTAATGGGATGTAAAATATATGGCTCTCCAGATTTTCTTCTCATCTCTTTATGAGCTTCTAAGGAAATTCTAAAAGCTTTCTTTATATCATTAGAGTCTTCCTTTGAAATAAGGGATTTAGAGTGTCTAAGAAGCTTTCTGTAAGCTCTAAGAATAAGTTGATTATCAGTATCTTCTGCTTTTATATGATTTTTCATCTCAAAATATATAAAGATAATTTAAATTAAATTTTCTCATTAAAATAATTTATTTCTAGATTTGCACACTTATTTAGCGGATGTGGCGAAATTGGTAGACGCACTAGATTTAGGATCTAGCGCCGCGAGGCATGGGGGTTCGAGTCCCTCCATCCGCACAAATCAAAATTTAGATAAACTTGAAAATAAAAAAATCAAAAATCTCTACTACGGAATCCAATATAAATTTGATTCTAGAAAAAAATGATTACATCAATCAATTTGAAAACAAATTGAAAGAGCTCAAAAGAAAAGCAAACCTAAAAGGTTTTAGGCCTGGTATGGTCCCAGTGCAACTTTTAAAGAACTTATATGGTAAAGGTGTTTTACTTGAAGAAATAAATAAAATTGTTAGTGATAAGATTAACAATTACATAAAAGAGTCAAAAATTAAAATTATTGGAGAGCCTAAACCTGAGAAGAATGAAATTGATAAATTAAATATTAATGATCTTAATGATTTTGTTTTTGATTTCAAAATTGGCCACCTGAGTGATTTTAAACTTAGCATATTTAAGAAATCTCAAAAATTTAATCTTCATACTATAAAAGTTGATAAAAAGACAATTGTGGAAACAATTAATAATCTTAAAACTCAATATGCAGACACCAATAATCTAAAAGAAGTAATTAAAAATTCTTCGATTTACTGTGAAATTAGTTTTGAAGATAAAACTAAAAAAGGTCTTTTAGATTTGGTTAACCTTGATAAGACTGAAGGCAAAAAAATTATTGGCAGAAAAAAAGATGAATTAATATTAGTTAATCTAAAAAAATTATCTAAAAATAAAGTTGATATTTTATCTCAAATAATTGGAGAAGAAGTAGAGCTAACAAAATTTCCTGACAAAGTTCAAATTAAAATTGAAAATATAATAGAAAGAACTCCAGCTAAACTTAATCCAACATTTTTTGATAAAATTTTTGGAGCAGGAAAGGTAAAAAACAAAAAAGAATTCGAAAGTGAAATAAAAAAATCAATTGAATTTAATTATTTGAAAGAGACTGAATTCTTTCTTAATAAAGAAATTGAAAAAGAAATTTTATCCAAAAATAAAATTGAAGTTCCTAATGAATATGTGAAAGATTGGATTACAAATAATAACGATGAGAAGACATCTAAAAAATTATTAAATGAAGAATTTAAAAGCTATTGCAATCAAATTAAGTGGTCTTATATTGTAGATGACATTATAGAATCTAATAAAATAAAAGTAGAAAATTCAGAAATTGAAGATATGGCAAAAAACCAAATTCAACATCAGTTAATGTCTTCAGGAATGCAAAATATGAGTAAAGACATTAACAAGTTCGTTGATAATTACTTAAAACATAACAAAGGAGAAAATTATTTAAAAATTTTTAATCAAATAAAATCAAATAAAGTATATAATTATATTAAAGAAAAAGTTACAATTACTAAAAAATCAATAACATTTGATAAATTTAAGGATCTAGCAAAAAAAATATAGTATGGACAAAAAAGAATTAAGGAAATATTTGGTAAAAGATAAGAATATAAATGGTCTAACTTTTGATAAGTATGTTGAAAAGGTTGAGAGTATGACTAGAGCAGTTATTGAAGAGAGACCAACTAACTTCAGAGAAATTGATGTGTTTTCAAGACTTATCATGGATAGAATTATATTCTTAGGTATGGGGATTGAAGAAAATATATCAAATATTATTACAGCTCAACTTCTTTTTCTAGAATCTGTAGACTCTAAAAAAGATATTCTTTTATATATAAATAGTCCCGGGGGATCTGTTTATGCAGGCCTTGGAATTTATGATACAATGCAATATGTTTCTCCTGATGTTGCAACAATATGTACTGGTATGGCGGCATCCATGGGAGCTGTTTTATTGTCTGGAGGTCAAAAAGGAAAAAGATCAGCCCTCAAACATTCTAGAGTGATGATTCATCAACCAAGTGGAGGAATGCAAGGTCAGTCTACAGATATGGAAATTACACTTAAGCAAATGCAAGAGTTGAGAAAAGATTTATATAACATATTATCTCATCATACAGGAAAGAAATATTCAGAAATAGAAAAAGATTCTGATAGAGATAAATGGATGAGAGCAGAAGAAGCTAAATCCTATGGCATTATAGATGAAATACTTGTAAAGAAGAAATCATAAACTTCTTATAAGAGACTCGGCAACTTCTTTTGAACTATTTTTAACACCAATAATTTCTTTGATTTTCAAATAGTCAGCTTGCATCTTAGACTTTACTTCTGAATCGCTCAATCTTTCAATTTCTAAAATTAATTTATCGATATTAAAATCATCCTGAATAAATTCATTTACAACCTTTTTATTTAATATTAAATTAGTCAAAGAAAAATATTTAACTTTTACTAACAACTTTGCTATAAAATAAGATATTCTTGATGTTTTATAGACAACTGCATGAGGGATGTCTAAATATGCAACTTCTAAACTTGCAGTTCCAGACATTACAATTGCCAGGTCAGATGAAGACACTGAATTATAAGTATCATCAAATATTAATTTAACATTTTTTATATTTTGAATGGTTTTATAATTTCTTTTAGGAATGTTATCTACACAACATACTAAAAATTTATATCTACTAAGCTTTTTACATAGTTTAATAAATATTGGGAGTGAATATTTTATTTCTGATTTTCTACTTCCAGGCAATAATGATATAATCTTTTGAGAAGATTTTTTGTTTGTTTTTAAATTAGTTACTTGATTAAAAACAGGATTTCCAACATATTTAATTTCACAACCATTACTTCTAAAAAATTCTAATTCAAAAGGGAGAATAGAATAAATCATATCAGTAAATTTTGATAAAATTTTGACTCTTTTTTTATTCCATGCCCAAGCCTTAGGAGGGATATAATAATGGACATTAAAATTATTTATTTTAGAAAATTTTGCTATTCTTAAATTAAATCCAGGAAAATCGATTAATAAAATTATTTTTGGATTTAATTCAAGAATGTTTTTTTTACATTCATTAAGCTTTTTTACCAGGTAGTTTAATTTTAGAATAACTTCTAGAAATCCGATTACATTATAAGAACTATAATTCTGAAGTAATTTAGCTCCTGCTTTTTCCATCATATCCCCACCCCAACAATGAATTTTTAAAGAAGGGTTTATCTTTAAAAGTTCTTTAACTAAAAATGATCCGTGAGTATCTCCAGACTTTTCTCCACAAATAATGAAGATATCAGATTTATTTTTCACCATAATATTCTACAGAATTTCTAGGAGTTTCATAAAGTCTAATTTTATGAAGTTTACAATCAATATTCAAAGATTTGATCTTTTCATCTAAAATTTCCCAAAATTTTATAGTAACATTTTCTGTGGAAGTTATTGTGTTTTGAAGAAATGGCACATCAACATTTAAATTCTTATGATCAACTTTATCAATAATTTCATTTTTTAAAATTTTGGATAAAATTTTCAAATTAATCAACATTCCACTTTCAGGATCTAATTTACCCTTTAATGTCACCTCAATTTCATAGTTGTGACCGTGCCAATTTTTATTAGAACAAACACCAAATTCTTTTTCATTTTTTTCTTTTGTCCAAGAAGGATTAAAAAGTTTATGTGCGGCATTAAAATGTTCTTTTCTTACTATATAAATCATTTTATTAAAACTTTTGGTGAATTATCTAACATAACTTCTACATGTTCAGTTTCTGTTGTACTCAATTCAAGACCTTTATAATCTGGCTTTAAAGGAAAATTTTTATAATATCTTTCAATTAATACAGCTATTTGAATTTTTTTTGGTTTATACTTTAATAATTCACCTATTGAGCACATTATAGTGCCACCTGAATTCATTACATCATCAACAATTATAACAACTTTATTTTTTATTAGTTTACTATTTACCTCTGGAGTAATGTTATTTACGTAATTAAATTTTTTGTCAATCTCTAGAAAATGAACATTCAATTTTTTTTTAGAAAATTGATTCAAAAAATCTAAGATTTTATTGGATAAATATTTACCATTTGGGAGGATCCCAAAAAGAAAAATTTCATTTTCATCATAATTTTTTTCAATTATTTCAAATGAAATTCTTCTTATCTTATTAGTTATATCATTAGAATCTAGAATTATTTTCTTCATCTCTATTTTTATACAGGGATAACCTTGTTATCCTTAAAAGTAGATAGAATAACCATAGACTGCAAACTATCAGCAACTTCAATCTCACTAACATTTTCGAGCATCAACTTCTGATAAGATTCAATATTTTCAGCAACAACTTTTAAAATGAAATCTCCACTACCTGTGATATGATGACACTCAACAATATTCTCTATATCTTTAATCTTATCTAGAAATGCTAATAGATTTTTTTTGTTATGTCCTTTTAATGAGACCATAACAAAAGTGCTTACACCTAAACCAATTTTGGACTTATCTAATTTTGCATGATACCCACTAATTACACCATTTGACTCAAGTTTCCTAACTCTCTCTAGGGTAGGTGCTGGAGATAATCCAATTTCTTTAGAAAGTTTAGCATTTGTTATTTTAGCATTCCTTTGGAGTATAATTAAGATTTTTTTATCGATTTTATCAAGTTTCATCATTGGATCATTTTAGAATTATATTTGGTCAAACGTGCATATATAGATTAAAGTTTTGTGTAATAAAGAATATCACAAAAAAAATTTTAATTATTTCTTTATATGTTCTCTTGACTCAATATTTAGTTTATCATTTCTTTTTGTGAGTTTTAATACTTTTTTAAAGTATGATTTAGCTTCAATATCTTTTCCTATTTTATCATAGATTTTACCTAGAAGAAAATTTGAGTAAATAGTATACCCAAGTTTTTTATTTTTAAATTCACTTGAGAACTCTAAAGATTTTTTAAGGTGGAATATTGCATTATCATATCTTCTTTCAGAATTAAAAATCTCTCCGAGAAAGAAGTGAGCTAATCTTGCATCATTATGATTATATCCAAACTTTCCATTACTGTAAAATTGAATCATTTTAAGAGATTCTTTTTTACAAAGAGATAAATTTGAGGTTCTATATAACTGTTGTGAGTAATACCTATGAAATATTGAGTTGTCTGGAAATGTGTTATGAAGATATCTAGACAAATATAAAGATTTGTTTAAGTTGTTTTCTCCTGAAAAAATTCTTATCAAAAAATATTGTGCCTCAGTCCTAGTATAAAAGGAGTTATTTGCTGCATTATTTAGTTGATCAATACCTAATTTTTTATCTCCTTTTGGAAAAAGTGCTATTATAGGTTTTAATAAGGGGTACCTATCAGAAATCCATATCGAGTAATAATTAAATAATCCATTACCAAATGAAATTTCTGGAATCATAATATCATCTTTCCTGATTTCTTTTAAAAATTTAAGGGCGTTCATTCCTGCAAAAGCTGCTGCTCTCCATTTTTTCCTCTCAGATAACAATCTACCTTTAAAACCATAAGAAGCAGCTAAAAAAAATGCTCCATCAATTTTATTCCCCTCCTCATATACTTTCTTTGATAAAAGAATAGATTCATCCATAAGGTTCAAGAACTCTTTATCTAATAATTTTAATTTTTCTGACTTTTTTTTATCAGATAAACTTGAATACGAGTCAATTTTCCACCATACACTCAGTCCTAACAAAAATACAGGAAGTGGGTGTCCTTTATATTCTTGAACTAACCAGTTAAATTCTTTCTCTGCCTCATCAAATTCATAATTATACATTTTATTAATTGCTGAAGTAGCTTCTATTTGAATATCAATATCAGTTAAAATACTTGTATAATCCTGTGACTTAACATGAATTGAATTGAAATTAGATATAAGAAAAATGATAAAAGATAAAAACCTCATAAAGCAAAATAACTCAATCATTAAGAATATGATTATAATATTTTTAATTATTTTCGCCAATATTCTAATTTAATGATGGAATTTAAAAAACTAAATAATTTATCTGGTTGGTTAACTTTTGTGGTAGCGCTAATAGTTTATGTTATTACTATAGAAGACACTGCAAGTTTTTGGGATGCTGGTGAATTTATTGCTGTTTCTAGTAAATTAGAAGTTCCGCATCCACCAGGCGCACCATTTTATCTATTGTTAGGTAGATTTTTCTCATTCTTTTCGTTTGGTGATCCTGAGAAAATAGCAATATCAATTAACTTTTTAAGTGCTCTAGGAAGTGCATTTACAATATTATTTTTGTTCTGGAGTATAACCCACCTTACATCTAAAATTTATCCTCCTAAGGAAAAGAAAAATGTTCTTTTGGTCATCATTTCAGGTCTAACTGGAGCATTATCATTTACATTCACTGACTCATTTTGGTTTTCTGCTGTTGAGGCAGAAGTTTATGCTATGTCTTCTTTTTTTACAGCTTTTGTGTTTTGGGCAATTTTAAAATGGGAGGGTTTAGAAAATAAAAAATTAGAAAATAAATGGATAATTCTCATTGCTTATATGATGGGTTTATCCATAGGTGTTCACCTATTAAATTTAGTTGCAATCCCTGCATTAGCTCTGATTGTTTATTTTAAAAAATATAAAAACACTTCAATAACTGGAGTGATAACTTCACTTATAACTGGGCTAATAATTGTTGGGTTAATTGTTGAAGGGATTATTCCTGGTCTACCATCTATAGCAAGCTTTGTCGAAAGATTATTTGTCAATTCATTAGGGCTACCATTCGGATCTGGAATAGTTTTTTTCATTTTAATTTTTATTTCATCACTTGCATATCTTGTATGGTACTCTCAAAAAAGAGAAAAACCAATTTTAAACACTTCTTTACTTGCATTTACTTTTATATTAATTGGTTACTCTTCTTATTCTTTAGTTCTAATCAGATCTAACTTTAACCCACCTATTGATGAAAATAATCCTGAGAATATTTTAAATTTTATATCATATTTAAAAAGAGAACAGTATGGAAACAGACCTCTTTTTAAAGGTCAGTATTTCGACGCTGAGGTTATTAAACAAGAAGAAAGTGGTGTGAATTATAAAAAAGGTGAAAAGAGATATGAGATCAAAGAAAAAAAATACAGATACGTTTTTGACCCTAAAAGATCAACAATTTTCCCTAGGATGTATAGTAACTCTCCAAACCATATAAAGAGATATAGGGAAATAACTAATCTAAATTCAAATCAAAAGCCAACATTCTCAAATAATATTGAATTTTTCTTTAAATACCAGATTGGACATATGTACTTAAGATATTTTATGTGGAATTTTTCTGGAAGATCCTCAGATATTCAAAATGCAAATTGGTTAGGTTTACAAAATGTTTTTGATGAAGTCCCTTATCAATTAGAAATCAATAAGGCTAGAAATAATTATTTTATGATCCCTCTTCTTCTCGGGATATTAGGACTAATATTTCAATATTATAGAGATAATAAAAATTTTTATGTGGTAATGTTATTATTCATCCTCACAGGAATTGCATTAGTTGTATACCTTAATAGCCCTCCAACAGAACCAAGAGAAAGAGATTATATCTATGCCGGATCCTATTATGCATTTTCAATATGGATAGGATACGGGTCATTATTTTTATTTAGTTTATTTAAAAGGCTTTTAACTAAGGATACGTTAGCTTTAGGTTTATCTTTTACCTTATCATTATCATCACCTATTATTTTAGCAAAAGAAAACTGGGATGATCATGATAGGTCTGATAGATTCTTGACTGTAGACTCGGCAAAAAATTTATTAAATTCATGCGCCCCTAATTCTATTTTATTTACAGGAGGAGATAATGACACATTCCCACTGTGGTATGTACAAGAAGTAGAAAATTTCAGGACTGATGTTAGAGTAATAGTCTTAAGCTATTTTAATACTGACTGGTATATTGAACAAATGATGTCAAAGAAAAATGATTCTGAAAAAATTAAATTTTCTATATCTCTTGATAATTATATTCAAGGAGGCTTAAATGATTATTTACCTTATGTTAATAATCCTAAAATTCAAAACGTTGCTATTAACCTTAAAGGATACATAAACTTAGTTAAGAGAAATAGTAAGGCTATACAAGTAGCTACATCAGCAAGTAATTACAATTCTATTCCATCCAAATCATTTTGGCTTTCAGTAAGCGATGATTTATCTTTTGAAATACCTCAGAAGTTTGAGAAATTCAAACAAGATACTTTGTTTATAGCATTGAAAAGTAACAAGAGTGGTTTAGAGAAAAAAGATCTAGCATTTTTAGATCTTCTACAAGCTAATAATTGGGAGAGACCTATCTATTTTAATAATACTTCCTTAAATGGAATAAATTTAGATTTGAATAGAAATGTTGTTCAAGAGGGTTTTGCATACAGACTAATGCCAGTGTTAAATACTAATTCTGGAAGTTTAATTAATTCAGAATTGATGTATTATAATATTATGAAAAATTCTCACTGGAGAGAACTTGATAATGAAGATTCATACTTTTCAGAAGATCATAGGGGTTTTATAATGAATTACAGATCAACATTCAATACATTAATTCGAAACTTAATTAATGAGGGTCATTATGGAAAAGCTCTTGAAGTAATAAATACTTCTATTGAGTTAATTCCAGATGAGTCTGTTATGTATGATCACTTCTCAGTTCAATTGGTTGACTTTTTAATAGATCTAGAAATTAAAGCAAAATTTGATACTCAAAGTTTAGCAAATGAAATTGCTGAAATAATAAGTCAAAGGTCTGATGAAATATTAAATTATTATTTTGATAATAAAATTCAGGATAAATATGAAATTCAAAAGAATTTAGTATCACTTAATACCCTTGCTAGAGCATATAACAAAAAGCCCAATTCAGATTTAGCAAAAAAATATAGAGAATTATTTGAGAACAATTACTCAAGAAACTCAGTAAATTAATTTTTAGAAAATTTAATTATTTTTCTTTTATCTATAAGTAGATTATCAATAATTAGAAAATAGTAACCGTTATTAAATTCATCTAGATATATTCTAATTTCACTATCAGAAAGATCTTCCTTATTAAAATTCATTTGGTTTCCTATTAAGGAATGAATAGAAATTTTATGATTATCCAAACTTAAATTTGTGTTGAATTTTAAATTTATATATTCAGATGCAGGATTTGGGTAAAGCTCAAAACTTGCTTTATCATCAGATTCTTGAGAAAAAACAGAATTTGATATAAAGAATAATACAAATATTAATAATCTAATCATATTTAAAATAAGTTAAATTAAATGAGTAATCAAAAATTAATTTATTAAGAAAAGTTAAAACTGATCTTCTACCCTATTTGAAATCCAACTGCCAATTTCTTGAGTAGAATAAAAATTTTTATTATTGATGTCTTGGGTAACATATTTATTATTGAGAGCATCCTCAACTGATTTAATAATTATATCTGATTCTTTTTTCATATTAAATGATAAATCTAACATCAAAGCAGCAGATAAAATCATAGCCATTGGATTAGCTATTCCTTTTCCAGCTGCCTCAGGATATGACCCATGAATGGGTTCAAAAAGTGAGACTTTATCTCCTACTGATGCAGAAGGTAACATACCTAATGACCCTGTTATTACTGACGCTTCATCTGTAATTATGTCTCCAAACATGTTTTCTGTAAGAATTACATCAAAATCTTTAGGATTTGTAATAATTTTCATTGCAGCATTGTCAACAAATAAATAGGAAACTTTAACATCTATATATTTTTTAGATATTTCTTGAACAATTTCTCTCCATAATCGCGAGGTGTCTAAAACATTTGCCTTATCTACCAATGTGATATGTTTTTTTCTTTTAAGAGCTTCTTGAAATGCTAGATGAGAAATTCGTTCAATTTCTTCTGAAGTATATGAACATGTATCAAATGCAGATTTTCGATCAGCAGAAATTGCCTTATCACCAAAATAAATACCTCCTGTCAGCTCTCTATAAACGACAAAATCTGTTCCAGAAATAATATCTTTTTTTAATGGCGATGCTTCTAAAAGAGCATCATAAGTTTTTACAGGTCTTACATTAGCATAAAGACCTAAAGCTTTTCTCATTTCCAAAAGACCATCTTCAGGTCTTATTTTTGCCTTTGGATTGTTATCATATTTTGGATGACCAATTGCCCCAAATAATATTGCATCAGAATCTTTACAATTTTTTTTTGTTGAATTAGGAAAAGGATGACCTTCGGCATCAATTGCTGAAGAACCCACTAAGCTCTCACTAAATAAAAAATTAGCATTAGATTTTTTAGAGATAACATTTAAAACCTTTAACGCCTCAATCATAACTTCTGGTCCAATTCCATCCCCACCTAATACAGCTATTTTCTTCATCATTGTTCTTCTTCGTGTTTAACTATTTTTTCTTTAATATTTAATAAATAATCTATATTATCAAAACCATTTAAAAGACATGTCTTATTATATTCATTAATTTGAAATTTTTCTTCGAACTCTCCGTCTTGAGAATAAAATTTCTGAGCATTTAAGTCTACACTAAAAATAAGAGACGGATCTTTAATAAGTTTGTCAAAAATTTGATCGAGTATATTTTGTTTAATCTGCACAATAAGAAGACCATTATTCAAAGCATTATTTTTAAAAATATCTGCAAAAAAACTACTAACTACTACTCTGAAACCATAATCGAATATTGCCCATGCTGCATGTTCTCTACTTGATCCACATCCAAAGTTCCTACCAGCTAATAAAATTTTAGAATTATATTTTATTTTGTTTAAAACAAAGTCATCAATTAAATTATTATGACTATCATACCTCCAATCTCTAAATAAATTATCTCCAAAACCTTCTCTAGTAACTGCTTTTAAAAATCTAGCAGGAATAATTTGATCTGTATCAACATTCTCAATATTGAGGGGGGTTAATTTTGAACTTAATTTCTTAAACTTTTCCATTATAAATGATTTCTAATATCTGAAACATATCCATTAATAGCAGAAATAGCAGCAGTTACAGGGCTAGCCAAGAATGTTCTTGAACCAGGCCCTTGTCTTCCCTCAAAATTTCTATTGGAAGTAGAGACACAATATTTAGAGCTCGGTATTTTATCTTCATTCATAGCAAGACAAGCAGAGCATCCAGGTTGTCTGAATTCAAAACCAGCCTCATCAAATATTTTACTCAAGCCTTCTTTGATAGCAATTTTTTCCACAGACTTTGATCCAGGAATTACCCATGCATTAACATTATCTGCAATTTTTTTCCCTTTAATAATGTTTGCCGCAACCCTTAAATCTTCTATTCTAGAATTAGTGCAACTTCCAATAAATACATAATCTATCTTTTTATTAAGAAGCTTATCTCCTGAGTTAAGACCCATATATTTAAGTGATTTATAAAAAGATTCTTCAGAATTATTAATAGCCGATGAAGGTATTTTCTCATTTATCTTAATCCCCATACCCGGATTTGTTCCATAAGTTATCATTGGCTCAATTTCATTAGCATTAAATTTTATGATTTTATCATATTTAGCATCTGAATCTGTCTTTAAATTTCCCCATTTTTCTACAGCTTTATAAAAATCATTTCCTTTAGGAGAAAATTCTTTATTTTTCAAATATTCAAACGTTTTATCATCAGGTGCTATCATACCACCTCTTGCACCCATCTCAATACTCATATTACATATTGTCATTCTAGACTCCATAGATAGAGACCTAATTGCCGAACCAGCGTACTCAACAAAATAACCAGTACCACCTGAAGCACTGATTTTAGAAATTATATAGAGAATAATATCTTTAGAAAAAACACCTTCTCCCAATTCTCCTTCAATTTCTATAAGCATAGTCTTTGGTTTATATTGAAGTAAACATTGGGTTGATAATACCATCTCAACCTCACTAGTACCAATACCAAAAGCAATAGAGCCAAAAGCTCCATGAGTTGAAGTGTGGCTATCTCCACACACAATTGTCATGCCAGGCTGTGTAATCCCTAACTCTGGTCCTATCACATGAACAATACCTTGATACTTGTGACCTAATCCGTATAAATTTATATTATGTTCTTTACAGTTTTGAGTTAAAGTATCCACTTGATTTCTAGATAATTCTTCTTTAATTGGAAGATGTTGATTTAAGGTTGGAACATTATGATCAGCAGTGGCAACAGTCTTTTCAGGTCTAAATACTTTTATATTTCTATTGTTTATACCATTAAATGCTTGAGGGCTAGTCACCTCATGAATTAAGTGTTTATCGATATATAATATGCTTGGTCCATTATCAATTGAATCTACCACATGTTCATCCCAAACTTTTTCAAAAAGAGTTTTGCCCATCAATTATATTTTTTCATTAGATCATATAGATCCTCATCATGTAATAATTTTTTCTTGTCTGCTAATTCTATAAATTTTATATATATAGTTTCCAACTCAACGTTAGAAAAGCTAAAACCTAATAGTTTTAATCTATGTTTAAGAGCCGCTCTTCCACTTCTAGCAGTTAAATCAATTGATGAAGTCTTTAATCCAACATCTTCAGGATTGATAATTTCATAATTTTCTCTATTCTTTAAAAAACCATCTTGATGAATTCCTGAAGAATGAGCAAAAGCATTAGCCCCAACTATAGCTTTATTTTTTTGAATTGGCATATTCATCATCCTACTTACTTTTTTACTAATAGGAACAATTTTTTTAGAGTTAATACCTGTTTCTAAATTCAAATGTGGATGAGCCTTTAATGCCATTACTACTTCTTCAAGCGATGTATTTCCTGCTCTTTCACCAATTCCATTTATTGTAGCTTCAACTTGTCTGGCTCCATTTTGCAGACCTGCAATAGAATTTGCAGTAGCAAGACCCAAATCATTATGACAATGTACTGACAAAATTGCTTTATCTATGTTTGGAACATTATTTACAAGGTATTTAATTTTCTTCCCATACATTTCAGGGAGATTATATCCAGTTGTATCTGCTATATTGATGACTGTTGCGCCTGCTTTTATTACTTCTTCAACCATTTTACATAAAAAATCCTGATCAGCTCTTCCTGCATCTTCAGGATAAAATTCTACATCATCAAAAAATTTTTTAGAATATCTCACCGCTGCAATAGCTTGTTCTAAAATTTTACCTCTAGTGGAA
>CAYXSW010000006.1:0-72514 GCA_964467915.1 uncultured Marinoscillum sp. | reverse complement strand
AATTTTTTTCCAATTAACTCATCTAACGAATCAAATTTTAATGTAATTAATATAACTACTACCCTCACTTTTTTTGCATTCCTGGGGATAGAATCTGCTACGATACCTGGTGATAGAATTGAGAACCCAAAAAAAAATATACCTAGAGCTACAATTATAGGTACCATTATTACAATTTTTATTTATTTGCTCTCTATGATTGCCTTAATTGGAATAATTCCAACAGATGAGATAGCTAATTCAAATGCACCATTTGCAGATGCAATTGGTACAGTCTTAGGAGATAACATAAAAAACGCTATTGCAATATTCGCTATAATTTCTGGTCTAGGATCTTTAAATGGATGGACATTATTACAGATAGAAATACCAAAGTCTTTGGCAAAGAGAAAACTAATGGGAAAAATTTTCCTGAAAAAAAATAAAAATGACGTTCCTTATTTAGGTCTAATTTTATCTACTTTTCTTGTTACTTGTTTAATAATTATGAATTTCTCAAAAAACTTAACAGAAATTTTTACTTATTTAATTCTAACCTCTACTTTCTGTAGCCTAATGCTTTACTTATTTATCTCAATTTCAGAGTTCATGATCTTAATTAAAGAAAAAAAACCCTTATCAGACCTAAAAACATCATTATTAACAGGAATTCCAACGTTTTTATTTATTGTTTGGATAATTTATGGAATAGGATATGAGTCAATAATCTCTGGTTTAATTCTACTTTCCTTTTCTATTCCTATTTATATCTATCAAAAAAAATATGCTTAATATAAGTGAAATAAGAAAGCAATTTCCATCACTCTCATTAGAGGATGATAATGGAAATACAATTATTTATTTAGATGGTCCTGGTGGCACTCAGGTACCAAACTCAGTAATAGAAGGAATATCTAATTATTACAAAAAATCTAATGCTAACACTCATGGAGAATTTAACACAAGTAAGGAAACTGATATTCTAATGAATTCTTTGAGAGATAAAGCCTCAATTTTTTTGGGAGCAGAAAATAAAAAATGTATTTCATTAGGGCATAATATGACTACTCTAAATTTCAGTTTAGCAAGAGGTCTCTCTAAATTATTTAAGAAAGGAGATGAAGTAATAATTACTGATTTAGACCATGAGGCAAATAGAGGTCCCTGGAAAACACTCACTGAAAAAGGCATTAAAATTAAAAGGATAAATGTTTTAGAAAATGGTATTTTAGATTATGATGATTTTGAGAATAAAATAAACAAAAACACTGTAATGATAGCAATGGGTATGTCTTCAAATGCAATTGGTACAGTTAATAACTTTTCTAAAATAAAGAAATTAATAGAAAATAAAGACATAATTTTTTTACTTGATGCTGTACATTATGCTCCACATTTCCCTATAGATGTAAGAAAAATTGGTTGTGATATTTTATTATGTTCAGCCTATAAATTTTATGGACCACATATTGGAATTTTATATTGTAAGTTAAATTTATTAGATAAATTAGAGACTGACAGACTTATAGTTCAAAATCAGAATGCTCCATATAGAATTGAGACAGGTACATTAAATCATGCTGCATGTCATGGAGTTGAGAAGGCAATTGATTTTATTTCATCGCTAGGCTCAGGTATTACCTTTAGAGATAAAATAGATGACGCATATGACAAACTTGGAGAACATGAAAATAAATTGGCATCACAACTATATAATTCCCTATCCAGAATTAATAATATTAAAGTTATAGGGCCTGATTTTTCTACTTTAAGAACACCAACGGTATCATTTGTTCATAAAAGTAAATCTGCAAATGAAGTATGTAAATTACTTGGCAAAAAAAATATTTGTGCTTGGGATGGACATTTTTATGCAATGAAAGCTATTCAAAAACTAGGTTTAGAGGAACGTGGTGGAGTAACAAGGTTAGGAGTGTCAGTATATAATAATGAAGAAGAAATTGAAAATACTATTAAGATTATTTCAGGGATTTAATTAGACTTTTTATTAAAGTACTCTTTAATAACAAAATTAAGTGTCTTGTATGAATTTAATAAAATATCATCAATAGTTGATTTTTTCATCCACTCTACCTTCTCTATTTTCTCTTTTATCTGTGGTTTCATTTTTGAGTCATCTAAACATAGCATCCTAAACCATGTTGTTTTCTTTAATACATATTTTTTATTTCTAGTGTATGTGTGCCAAGTTGAAACAATCTTATCTTTACATTCAACATCTACCATAGTTTCTTCTTGAACTTCTCTCTTAGCACATTCTAAAATTGTCTCACCCTTGTCTAGTTTTCCTTTAGGGAGGTCCCACTTTTTCATTCTATAAATAAAAAGAATTTCATCATTTTTATTTTTAACAACACCGCCTGCTGCTTTAACTATTTTAAACATTTTTTTTACTTGCTTGAGAACTGAATTATAATCTTTTAGAGTGATTGTAATAGAATATATTTTTTTGTACTTAAAAGAGGTCATTTTTTTAAGTAGGTCAACAATGGTATTAATAGAGCTATCATAAATTAAAACTCTAGAATATAATTTTTTAGGAACTATGCCTGAAGATCCATCAATATAAGTGTCAAAGTCTTCTTTTTTTAATTTTAAATTATTTAGACGCTTAAAAAATATAGGAATATCATTTACATATATAGTTTTCATATAAAGGTAAATTTGAATGAAATAATATTAAAATTAATCTTACTTTTGTTAAAATATGAAATCTCTAAAATTATTAAATAGTTTAATAAAAATAAATTCAATAAAGATAAATCTTGAAAAGCCTTTTAACTGGGCTTCAGGATGGAAATCTCCAATTTATTTTGATAATAGAATTTCATTATCATATCCTAATATAAGATCTAAAATAACAGAAAGATTAATAGAAAGAATTAATGAAAATTATAAGGATGTTGACAGCATAGCAGGTGTTGCTACAGCTGGAATACCACAAGGTGCGCTAGTATCAAATGAATTAAAACTTCCCTTTTCGTATGTTAGGTCGAAACCAAAAGCACATGGAATGAAAAACTTAATTGAGGGACGACTAGAAAAAAATAAAAATGTAGTTCTTATAGAAGACTTAATTTCTACTGGTGGTAGTTCATTAAAAGCCGTAGAAGCAATTAGAGAAGCTGGATCTAATGTCCTAGCAGTCCTCTCAATATTCAACTACGGTTTTAAAATATCAGCGGAAAATTTCAATAATATCAAGTGCAATGCTGAAAGCGTATTTTACTATAGCGACCTACTAGAAGTTGCTCTAGCTAATAACTACATCAGCAAGAAAGAACTTGTTAAATTGAAATCTTGGAGAGAAAATCCTGGGGAATGGAAATAAATATCAATTAAGATATTCTTTTCACGTTTCCAGCTATTTTTCCTTTTTTACCGTCAACTAATTCAAATTCTACTGAATCACCTTCGTTGATTTGATCAATTAACCCAGTTGAATGAACAAAATGTTCAGCTTCATTACCATCTTCGACAATGAATCCGTAACCTTTAGAAATGTTAAAAAATTTTACTTTACCTGTACTCATAATATTTAAAATTAGAGCGCAATATATCTCATATATTTTATAATATCTACTATTATTTTATTTCTTTTTAACATAAGTTAATTCTACAGGAATTATTTGGTCCTTAGCGTTTAATTTTTCGAAAGCTACTCTGGATAATCTTATGTCAATTTTATCGTTATTACCAGTTTTAGGTAATTTTCCTATAACTCTGACTATAACAATGTTTTCATTCATTTGATTTTTTACAAAAATTATGGTTCCTATCTCTGCAGTTTTATGTAATGCTAGATATTTATCAGAATTTTCAGAATCATCTATTGAAGAAGCAAAGCCTTCCACCCTATTGGTTCTTATTTCATTATTAGAGTTAGTTATTTTTTCTTCTTCAATTTCAAAAATATTTATAATAATTTTTTGACCAATTGATAATGTATTTCCTTTTAAATTATTCAACCTTTTTAGTTCTTCAATGCTTTTATTAAATTTTTTTGAGATAGAGTAGAAAGTTTCACCTTTTTCTACGATATGATATTCTTTATCTTGTGAGTAAGAGTTGTTATAAGAAATAAAGAAAAATATTAGAGCAATTTTTAATAACTTTATTGACATAATTTCAAATTAAAACTTGTTATGAAATCAAATATATTGAAGGTTTTACTATTTTCTCTTTTACCATTATTTTTTATTACAGCAAATGAAGAAGAAACAAAAGTATTGGTTGGTGAAATTAAATCCAATATTGACCCGAGAACTAACAGATATTCAAAGTTACTCCTCGATGAAGCCACTGAAAAAGACTATGATATAATAATTATAGAAATGGACACATATGGAGGAGCTGTTACTGATGCAGATGACATTAGAACAAGAATTTTAGATTTTGAAAAACCTATATACGTATGGATAAATAAAGATGCTGCATCCGCAGGAGCTTTAATATCTATAGCCACAGATAGTATTTATATGAGTAGTGGAGCAAGCATTGGAGCAGCAACCGTGGTTACAGGAGATGGAACCCAAGCTCCTGATAAATACCAGTCATACATGAGATCAATAATGAGATCTACTGCTGAGGCTAAAGGAAGAGACCCAAAAATCGCTGAAGCAATGGTAGATGAAGACATAGAAGTTGATAGTATTTCTTCAGAAGGTAAAGTAATTACTTTTTCTACTCATGAAGCTATTAAATTTGGCTTTTGTGATGCTGAATTAAATTCAATTGAAGAAATCTTAGAAAGACAAGATATTAATAATTATAAAATAACTAGATATGAATTAGACTCAACAGAAGATATTATCTCTTTTTTTCTTAATCCTGTAGTTAGCAGTGTATTGATATTATTAATACTTGGAGGATTGTACTTTGAATTGCAAACACCAGGAATAGGTTTCCCTATAATAGCTTCGATAACTGCTTTAATTTTATACTTAGTACCCTATTATTTAAATGGAGTTGCAGAAAATTGGGAAATTATGTTATTTTTCATTGGTATAATATTTATTGCTCTTGAGGTATTTGTTATACCAGGTTTTGGCATTTTTGGAGTAGTAGGTTTATTTACTTCATTAAGCTCCCTAATATTAATAATGTTAAACAATGATATGTTTGACTTTACTTTTGTTTTATCTAGAGATTTGATTGCATCAAGCCTTTCAGTATTAATTTCAGTTTTTAGTTTTGGCTTATTGATACTTTTTGGTGGAATTAAGCTTACTGACACAAAAGCATTTAAAAAAATTGCTTTAGATGAAACTCAAGAAACAAGTAAAGGATATATTTCAAAAAATTATTCTGATGACCTTCTAAATATGAAAGGAAAATCTTTTACAGTATTAAGACCAAGTGGTAAGGTTATTATTGAAGAAAAAATTTATGATGCCTCAACCTCTGGCGAATATATTGAAAAAAATAAAAAAATTATTGTAACTAACAACGAAGGTTCATCTCTTAAAGTAAAAAAAGCCTAAATGAAAATTATTGGCATAATACCTGCAAGAATGGAGTCATCAAGACTTCCTGGAAAACCTTTAATTAATATTGGAGAAAAATCAATGATCAGGAGAGTTTATGAATCTGCTATGAAATCAAATAAACTTAGCGAATTATATGTTGCTACACCAAACAAACAAATTTATGATCATGTAAATGAATTTGGAAATGTTATTATGACATCTGATAATCCTATAAATGGAACTGAGAGAGTACACGAAGCATATCAAAAATTAAATAAAGAATATGACTATATAATTAATGTCCAGGGTGATGAGCCTTTTATTAAAAACGAACAAATAGAAGATATTATCTCAATATGTAAATCTCCTAATGAGATATGTACTCTAATTAAACAAGAGAAATATTCTGAGTTAATAGAGAGGAAATCTGTGATGAAAGTAGTCAAAAATAATTCAGATGAAGCATTGTATTTTTCAAGGTCAATAATCCCCTATCAAAAAGAAAAGAGAAACTATTATAAGCATATTTGTATCTACGCGTACACTCCAGATGTACTCAAAAAAATAATTTCTTTAACCCCTTCAGAACTTGAGATAAGTGAATCCTTAGAACAATTAAGATGGTTAGAAAACGGATATACTATAAAATTAAATACTACAAAATTTGATAGTTTTAGTATAGATACAAAAGAAGATCTTATCTTCGCAGAAAAATATTTAAATAAAAATAATTTAAAATGAATTTTCTAATTGATGTTTTTGTAAATGCGCTCAAAGGAATTTTATCATTCATTATAAGCATAATTCTAATAATAATTTTCTTTAGCATAATAGGAGCTCTATTTTCTCCAAGCACAAAAGAAGAGATAGTTGTATCAGAAAATAGTCTATTATATATCGATAATTTAAGTTTAATAGGAGATAGAGATACTAAAGCTGACGAATTAAATTTTGATTTTGAAATCCCTCTACCTTTACCATTAATTGATAATAGTCAAACTGAAAAAATAAGCCTATTAACATTCAAAAATATTATCAAGAAAGCATCAGAGGATGATAAAATAAAAGGAATATATCTTAATGTAGAAAATTTAGGTATTAGTTTTAATAAAGCTGAAAAGGTTAGAGATATTCTTGAAGAATTTAAAAAATCAAAGCCGATATATTCATTCGCTGATTTACATACTAAAGGTGCTTATTTCATTTCCTCTGTTTCAGATTTTATGGCTATTTCTCCTCCTGGTTTTATATCAGTAAGTGGATTCGGAATAAGTGAATTTTTTTATAAAAATATGTTAGAAGAACTAGGTATAAAAATTCAGCTTTTTAGAGTTGGTGAATACAAAGGTGCTGCTGAAACTTATGTGAGGACAGATTTTAGTAAAGAAAATGAGGAACAATATTTGAATTTATTAGACTACAGAATGTCAAATTATTTAGATAAAATATCTTCCTCAAGAGACCTTAAAGAACGTGATCTTTTTGAGATGATTGAAAATTTTGAGACTGAACTAGCTAGTGATGCCCTAAATAATAAATTGGTAGATAGTCTAATTTATGAAGACGAAATGGAAAAATATCTAAAAAGTAAAGTAGATAGTTCTTATAAAAAGATTTCTTTACTTAAGTACCGAAAAACATTAAAAAATAATAAATACAATAAAAATAAAATAGCAGTAATATATGCTATTGGGGGGATCTTACCTGGATCTGGAGATGATGGTATTTATTCAGAATCTATAATTAAAGAAATCAAGAAGATTAAGAAAAATAAAAATATAAAGTCTGTAATTCTATATGTTAACTCAGGTGGAGGTAGTGCATTTGCTTCTGATTTAATAGCTCGAGAACTAGAATTGTTAAATAAAGAAAAACCTTTAATAGCTTATATGTCAGATGTATGTGCATCAGGAGGATACTATATTTCTATGCCAGCTGATACATTAATCGCTTCAAGTGGATCAATAGTAGGATCTATAGGTGTATTTGGTTTATTTCCTGAAATATCAGGGTTACTTAATGATAAACTTAAAATAACAACTGATCAGATAAGGACCAATAAAAATATTGGAGAAATTGATCCATTTGAGCCATTAGAAGAGGATGAAAAAAAATTATTTCAAAGAGGCGTTAATCAAATTTATTCAGACTTTTTATCAATAGTTGCAGAAGGAAGATCCATGACTAAAGAAGAAGTTGATAAGCTAGCTAGAGGAAGAGTTTACTATGGGAATGAAGGAAAAAAATTAAATCTTATAGATATAGTTGGAGAATTTAATGATGCCATTAATTTAGCTGCTGACCTTGCAGATATTGAAAAATACCAGATAATAGAGTATCCTAAACAAAAATCAGAATTTGAAAAAATAATTTCATCTCTTCAACAAACTAAAACTGTTTTAGATCCATTTCTAAAAAGTAATTGGCTTATTGAAAGTATTATTAAAAATGATTTTTATGATCCTTTCCAAATGAGAATGGAATTCAGAATTGATTAATTTAGAAGTATAATTTTGAAATTCTCAACTTTTACTATTGGAACCTTCTGATTGTCATTATTATCTAGAAAATATGAATGAGTCGAAATGTCAGATGTGATTTTGTTCTCATTTCTCAACCCAAATTGAAAATATTTACCATAACTTCTAGTAAGTGTTGTTATCATATTCATTAATTCGAAACCTGCTAAAAAATTTTCAGAGATTTTTCTTCTGTAATTGTTCTGAAAATAATTATTAAGATTCTTAAAAGTTTGTGTCTCCATATCAAAAAAATTAATATCAATTAATGAAATATCCAATTCCTCAAGCTGATTCACAGAAATAACATTAAAATTCAACCAATCTGAAAATCCTAATACAGATATTGTATCTTCCCTAATATCTATTGCACTAATAATATTTGATGCGAATAGAGAATTTCTTGAAGAAACAAAAACATGACCTATACTATCATCTTCAATAAAAAACTTTTCAGTATACATATATGTTGTATCTAAATCTCCAATTCCTCTACCCTCTTTTATTAGAATATCACTAACATTTTTTAATGTATCATATAAAGAGTCATTTAATATGTATTCATAGGTACTTGCTAATGAGTCTAAAATAAGACGAGAATCATCTAGACTAACAGATTTTTTATAAATTATATTGAATCCATTTGAATCTAATTTATTGTTATAAATTTCAGCAACTACAGAGTCTTGATAATTTTTCTCATAAAAAATAATTGCATTCTTGTTTTCTGAAAAATTAGTAATTGAAAATTCAGCAACCTTTTCAGCAATAGTTCTTATTGATGGTTTAAACAAGAAACTATAATTATTATCATCAATTATCTCATTATTTGATGACAAAGGATTAATCATGAGTATTTTATTCTCTAAACAAAATTGTTTTATTTGACTTATTGGTTTATTGTAAAGAGGACCAATAATTAAATCTATATTGTCCAAACTACCATCATTAATAATTTTTTTAATTCTATTTGGGTCTCTTCTTGTATCAAATGTTACGATATCTATCATAGAATTTAAAGAGTCATATTTCTCAACACCATGAATTATTCCAGAATATAAATCCATAATAAAATCATTATTTTGAACGAAATATGTATTTTCTAAGCCATCAAACATAAAAGGAAGAAGAACAGCAACTCTAAATTTTGTGTTATCACTTACAAAAAGATCTTCCTTTTCAACAATCTCCAAAATCTCATTAATCTCATTAATCACATCCTCATTTAAATATTCTCTCAGAAGAGCTCTACCATAGTATTTTGCAACTGATCTGTTTTTAGGGTATAATTTATAAATTTCTGATAATTGATTAAATGAATTAATTTTTTCAATTAAAGGGTTAATAATTGGATATAATTCATCTAAGATTGAAGAATTTGATATCTTTGAAAAAGATATCAAAGCTTCATCTAAACTATTTTTCTCTGAGTTTATCCTTACAAGCCAGTAATAAACTTCATTTTTCTGAGACCACTTAGGATAAACTTTAATTATATTTTTGAAGTTATCTAATGCTTTGTCTTTTAAGTTTAATTCATATTCAGCAACTGAATTATAAAATAATAGATAAGGGTAAAACTCACTATTTTTTTTAATATCAATGTCTGATTTTATGAGATCTGAATATTTTTCTTCAATAAATAACTTTTTAAGCTGAACAAACCTGGTATAGTCGGATTGCCCTATTAGAGGAAAAGAGAAAATAATAAAAAGAAGAAACAATTTTAATCTCATATCATTCCCATTCTATTGTAGCAGGAGGTTTAGAAGAAATATCATAAACTACCCTATTAATACCCTTAACTCTATTGATTATCTCATTAGAAACATCAGCCAAAAAATCACTTGGCAACCTTGACCAATCTGCTGTCATTCCATCTAAACTTGTGACTGCTCTTAATACCACTGTAAATTCATAGGTTCGTTCATCTCCCATTACACCAACAGATTTAACAGGAAGTAGAATTGTTGCGGCTTGCCAAACATCATCATACAAATTTCTTTTTATTAAAGAAGATATAAAAATATCATCTGCTTCTTGTAATAACTCTACTTTTTCCTTTGTCACTTCACCGAGAATTCTTATTCCTAGACCAGGTCCTGGAAACGGGTGTCTCTTTAAGATAGCATCTGGCATATTCATAGATTTACCAACTTTCCTAACCTCATCTTTGAAAAGTAAATTTAGAGGTTCAACTATCTTGAGATTCATTTTCTTAGGTAAACCTCCCACATTATGATGAGACTTTATTGTTGCAGAGGGACCTTTTACAGAGACAGACTCAATTACATCAGGATAAATCGTTCCTTGAGCTAACCACTTTATGTCTCCAATTTTGTTTGCCTCTTCTTCAAAAACTTTAATGAAATCATTTCCGATTGATTTTCTCTTATCCTCAGGATCTGATTTTCCTTTTAAACCTTGATAGAATAAATTTTTTGAATCAACACCTATAACATTTAAGCCTAAATTTTTATAAGAATACAAGACGTTATTAAATTCATTTTTTCTAAGTAGACCATTATCTACAAAAACACAATAAAGATTATCTCCTATTGCTTTATGAATTAAAATAGCAGCAACACTTGAGTCAACCCCTCCTGAGAGTCCCAAGACAACTTTATTATCTTTAACGGTCTTTTTAATAGATTTAATTGTAAACTCAACAAATCTATCAGGAGTCCATGACTGTGAACAACGACATATTTTTACAGCAAAGTTTTTTAAAATTATTTTTCCATACTTACTATGGGTAACTTCTGGATGAAACTGTAAACCGTAATAATCTTTATTTTTAACATAATATGATGTTATATCAACATCTTTAGTACTTGCAATAATTTTAAATGATTCTGGAATGTTTGTTATTGAATCACCATGACTCATCCAGACATCAGAGTTCTCTTTTACTCCAGACATAAGAATATTTTCTGAGTCTACAAATTTTAATTTAGCCCTACCATATTCTCTAATTTTTGACTTTGTAACTTCACAATTATTATTTTGTGCAATTAATTGAGCTCCGTAACATATCCCTAGAATAGGTAAATTACCAAAATTATTAAGATCAACAAAGGGTGCACTTTCATCGTGTACTGAAAAAGGACTTCCAGATAATATAACTCCAAAATAATTTTTTTTGATTTTAGGTATTTTATTATATGGAAATATTTCACAATAAATATTTAATTCTCTTACTCTTCTAGCAATCAACTGGGTGTATTGAGAACCAAAATCAAGAATTAATATTTTTTCTTCCATTTGTAAAATTAAACTTAGGTTTTATAATTGACTAATTAATTCAATATTTTGTAATTTAGTTATTAAGAATAATTAATTAATCTATATACAATTATACTATGGGAAGAGCATTTGAATATAGACGAGCTGCTAAAGAAAAAAGATGGGATAAAATGTCTAAACTGTTCCCTAAATTATCGAAGGCAATAACCGTTGCTGCTAAAGAAGGAGGAACCGATCCTGAGATGAATTTTAAGTTAAGAGCCGCTATTCAAAATGCAAAAGCTGAAAATATGCCTAAGGACAATATTGATTCAGCAATAAAAAGAGCTTCTGATAAAGAACTGAAAGATTTTATAGAACAAACTTTTGAAGGGAAAGGTCCCCATGGAGTTCTAGTAATAGTTGAAATAGCAACAGACAATATTAAAAGAACAACTGCAAACATAAAATCATACTTCAATAAATCGGAAGGCAACCTAGTCTCTCCAGGATCCTTAGAATTTATGTTTGAAAGAAAGGCTGTTTTTCACATTGATAACTTAAATCAAGACCCGGACGAACTTGAACTCTTTTTAATTGACTATGGTCTAGAAGAAATAGAAATAAATAAAGATGAAATTATAATTTATGGTAACTACACTTCATATGGTAAAATTAATAAGGGCTTAAATGAGCTAGAAGTTAAACCATCAAAATCATTATTAAAGAGAATACCTAGTAATCCAGTTAATTTCAGTGAAGATCAACTTCTTGAAATTGAAAAAATGGTAGATAAGATAGAAGATGATGAAGATGTTCAGTATGTATTTACAAATATTGCCTAAATGAATATTTTAAAAGATTCTTCTTTACATAACCATAATTCTTTTGGGGTCAAACATAAATCAAAGTACTTAATTGAAATAAAAAGAAAAGATGACCTTTCTCATGTTCTAAATAATAAGGAGGTAAGAAAAGAAAAAAAATTAATAATTGGTGGTGGGTCAAATATCTTATTTACAAAAGACTTTGATGGAATCGTCTTATTAAATAAAATAATGGGCATTGATAAATTTTATGAAGACAAAAATAATGTTAAAATAAGAGTCGGCTCTGGAGAAAACTGGGATGAATTTGTTTCATATTGCGTAGAAAATGGATACTATGGAGTTGAAAACTTATCCTTAATCCCCGGATCAGTTGGAGCTGCGCCTATTCAAAATATAGGAGCATATGGAGTTGAAATTAAAGATTTTATAGATAGTGTAATCACCTATGATTTAGAAGAAAATAGAGAAAAGATATATAAAAAAAAATCATGTTGCTTTGAATATAGAAATAGCATTTTTAAAAAAAATAAAAAAAATAAATTTTTTATAACACATGTAGATTTTATTTTAAATAAAAAGCCTAACTATATTCTAACTTATAAAGAATTACAAAACTTTGATAAGGATAAAATTTCATTAAAATCATTAAGAGACGAGATAATCAGAATAAGAAATTCTAAACTACCTAATCCAAAAATATTAGGAAATGCTGGTAGTTTCTTCAAAAATCCAATAATTAAACTAAGCTCTTACAATGATATCAAATCAAAATATCATGATTTTTCTGGACACAGAATAGGAGAAAATAATATAAAAGTATCCGCTGCCTGGCTAATAGAAAAATGTGGGTGGAAAGGTAAAGTTTTGGATAAGATAGGTGTTTATAAAAAACACGCACTTGTGTTAGTAAATTATGGAGAAGAATCAGGTAGTAAAATCAAAAAACTATCAGAAGAAATATCTAAAAGTGTTCAAGAAAAATTTAATATAAAATTAGAAACTGAAGTTAATATAGTTTAGCTATCCATCATAATAAACTCTATAAATTGCATTCGCATAATCATCTGAAATTAACATGGAGCCATCTTTAAGAAAAATAACATCCACAGGTCTGCCCCAGGCCTCTTGTTCTTCTTCATCTAACCACCCATATATAAAAGGCTCATACCCTACTGATCTATTGTTTTCAACTTTTACCCTAGTAATTCTATATCCGATTTTTCTTGACCTATTCCATGATCCATGTTCGGCTATGAAAACATCCCCTTTAAATTCTTCCGGAAACATATCTCCATTATAAAACTTTAGTCCCAAAGGTGCTACATGAGGACCTAAATTTTGCACTGGTTTAATAAATTCTTCACAGGAATATTTACTACCAAATTCAGGGTCAGATATGTCATTGCCATGACAGTATGGATAACCAAAATGCTGCTTAGGTTTTTGAACCTTGTTAAGCTCACATGGAGGATAATTATCTCCTAGCATATCTCTGCCATTGTCAGTAAACCACATTTCTTCAGTCTCAGGATGCCATGTGAACCCAACAGTATTTCTTACACCACTAGCATAAACTTCTTTATTAGATCCATCAGGATCCATTCTAGTAATTGAAGCATATACTTCATCGTTACTCTCACATATATTACAAGGTGCACCAACAGGAACATATAATTTACCATCCGGGCCAAATGATATATATTTCCATCCATGATGTCTATCTGAAGGATAATCATCAGATATTAATTCAGGTTCATTTGGGTAATCTCCAAACTTATCTATGTAATCTAAATTGTCCTCAATATCTCTAAAAACCCATATCTTATTTACTTCAGCCACATATAGATCCCCTTTATAATATGCAACTCCATTAGGCATATTTTTAAGTTTATCAGTAATTAAATATTTCTTATCAACTACATTATCTCCATCAGTATCCTTTAAAGCAAATACATTATCAGATCTTCTATTCCCAACAAATATTGTTCCAGATGGACTGATCGTCATTGACCTAGCATTCTCGACATCAGATGCATAAAGTTGAATTTTAAAACCTTCAGGCAAGATTAGATTTTCAAGTTGAGTCTTGAGGGTATTATCTTCTACATTTGTATAAGGTAAAAATGAAAAAAATGAAATGATTATTAATCTGATAAGCATGCTATATAAATTTAATTAGTTAGTCTAGTTCAAATAAATATTAAGTATTAACTTAAATAAACTAAACTAAACTAATGGAAAATATTGACATAATTGTATTTATAAGTTATTGTATAGTTATACTAACAATTGGCTTATATGTTTCAAGAGATAAAAGTGGATCAGGGAAAAGTGCTGAAGATTATTTTTTAGCAGGAAAGTCATTACCTTGGTGGACTATTGGTGCATCTTTAATAGCCGCTAATATATCAGCAGAACAGTTTATTGGCATGTCTGGTTCTGGATTTGCGCTAGGTTTAGCAATTGCAACTTATGAGTGGATGGCTGCGATTACCTTGCTTGTGGTAGGTAAGTTTTTCCTTCCAATTTACATAGAGAAAAAAATATATACTATACCTGAATTTGTTAAAAAAAGATATAGCAATAACCTAAAAACTATACTCGCAATATTTTGGATTAGTTTATTTGTTTTTGTTAATCTAACATCTGTTATGTATCTAGGAGGAAAAGCAATGGATACGATTTTTGGATCAGGAGATGGTAGCTTAATAACTACTAGTATTATTGGATTGGGATTATTTGCTCTAACATATTCTGTTTGGGGAGGATTGTCAGCTGTAGCTTGGACAGATGTAGTTCAAGTGGTAATTTTAATTTTTGGGGGTATGCTAATGACAGGTATAGCATTATCTTATGTTACACCAGGTGGTGGTATAATTGACGGTCTGTCATATATATACAATGCTGTTCCAGAAAGATTTTCTATGATTTTATCAAAAGGAGAAATTATTACACCTGATGGAAGAGACGCCTATTTTGATTTACCAGGAATAGCTGTACTTATCGGAGGGATGTGGATAGCCAATACTTACTACTGGGGTTTTAATCAATATATAATTCAAAGAACATTTGCAGCAAAAAATTTAGGTGAGGCACAAAAGGGAATCGCATTTGCGGCATTTTTAAAATTGATAATTCCAATTTTTGTTGTACTGCCAGGAATAATAGCATACGTGATAAATCTTGATCCTGCAACAGGAGAATTAATGAAAGTTCTCCCAGAAGGTTTTACATCTTCTGATGGAAAAATATTGAATGATAATGCAGCTCCTTGGTTGATTAAAAATTATATTCCTGTGGGCATAAAGGGTTTAATTCTAGCAGCTCTTGCAGCAGCCATTGTTTCATCACTTGCATCAATGTTAAATTCGACATCAACTATTTTTACAATGGACATTTATAAAGAAATAATAAATAAAAAAGCTAAAGACGCTGAATTAGTGAAAGTTGGACGAATTGTTGTAATAGTTTCACTTTTTATAGCTATGTTAATTGCTCCAATGTTTGGCAATTTAGGCCAAGTATTTCAAGCAATTCAAGAGTATACAGGTGTTGTAAGCCCTGGAATTCTTGCAGTGTTTATAATGGGACTTTTTTACAGAAAAGCTACAAATAATGCTGCAATATGGGGAATATTAATTTCTATACCAGTAGCTATGTACTTTAAAGTTGTGCCAAAAGGGTGGATAGAATTTGTTCCTAGCTTTACTCAAGGATTATTCATTGGAGAAATTCCGTTCCTTCACCAAATGGGCATAACATTCTTAGTTACAATGCTTATAATTTATATTATAAGTTATCTTGAAGGAAATGAAGATGACCCTAAAGCTATAAAATTATCAGGAAAATTATTTGAGACAAAACCATCATTTAATATCCCAGCATTTGCTGTATTAATAATTACCACAATGCTTTATGCAATATTCTGGTGAAATAAATGATAACAGACAGACAATTAAATCAAGGTAATTTTTTATTTAGATATAGAGGAATTTTACCTGTTCCAATAATTTTAGGATCTATTTTATTTTATTATTTTAATACTAATCTAATTTCTGATATTCAATATATTGTTTGTTTAACAATATCTTTATCTGGTTTATTAGTTAGAATGCTTACCATTGGATTTGTATATAATAAAACTTCTGGAAAAAATACTAAAAAACAGATTGCAGAAAAACTCAACACTTCAGGTATTTACTCTCTTCTAAGAAACCCCCTTTATCTTGCAAATTATTTGAATTGGTTGGGGGTTGTTCTTTTACTATCTAATGAATTAATTACTTTAATAGTCTCATCTCTTTTTGGAATATTATATTATAAAATAATACTGGTTGAAGAAAATTTTTTACTTCAAAAATTTAAAGAAGAATACAAATCATATTGCTCAAATACACCAAGAATATTACCATCATTTAAAACCTGGAAGAAACCAATAAATAACTTTAATTTAAAAAAATCATTAGTAAATATTAAAAATGGACTTCTGAGTATCTCTTTATTATTCTTTATAATTAATAGCATTGAAAACTATAAAGTAGATTCAGAAATTATAAATACAAATTGGACTTTTTGTTTGATGATATTTTCGTTGATATTTTATATTTATATGAAATTATCTGTCAATCCTAAATTAACACAAGTCAATTTATAAGGATTAAAATTTCTTTTACATAGTCTTGTCTAGAAAATAATAAATTAGAAATCCACTAATTAATCCCTTAAGCCATCCTAACCAAGAAGCTAATCTAGGATTTTCATCTACCCAAGCCCATTTTCTTTTGAGATATTCTTTTATCATATTTTAAATTTAATGATCTTTAAAAAATAAATTATTTATTCAGACTAAAGTATAGATTTTAGATGAAAATTAAATTAGCTAGTTCAAATTTGAATCAGACTCCACTCGCGTGGAATAAAAACATTAATAACATTAAAGATAGTATCAACCTTTCTATTAAAAATAATGTAAAAATCTTATGTTTTCCAGAACTCTCAACAACTGGTTATGGATGTCAAGATCTTTTTTTCAGCAAATGGTTTATTGAAAAATCAAGTGAACAACTTATTGAAATTTCTAAAATATGTAAGTCAATTACAGTAATTATTGGACATCCTATTTTACACAAAAAAAAATTATATAATGCGTGTTGTATAATTAGAAATACAAAAATTTTAGGATTTTTTATTAAAAGCAATTTACCAAATGATGGTATTCATTATGAAAAAAGATGGTTTGACCCGTGGGAATTTGGTAAAATAGAAAAAACAAAATTTAATAATAAAAAGTACCAAATAGGATCAATTCAGTTAGAATATAATAATGGAATCACTTTAGGATTCGAAATTTGTAGAGATGCATGGGACATTGAGAGACCTGCCAATTACATAAAAACTGATAAACATCTTATAATTTTTAACCCTTTAGCAAGTCATTATGCTTTCAATAAATTTAATTTTAGAAAAAATATTACTATCAAAAGCTCTAAAAAATTTAATTGTACATATATGTCAGTAAATTTACTTGGAAATGATTCAGGTAAAACAATATTTGAGGGAGATACAATTTTAGCACAAAAAGGGAATTTAATAGACATTTCAGAAAGATTTTCTTTTAAAGATTACTCCATTAACTACTTTAATATTGATCTAGAAGGGAATAACAAAAAATATAAAGAGATATCAAATAATAATTATGAAGAATTTATAAATGCTTTTTCTTTAGGACTTCTTGATTATCTTTCAAAATCTAAACAAAAGGGATTTGCATTGTCATTAAGTGGTGGACTAGACTCATCATGTGTTGCAATGTTAATCTATGAGATGATTAAAAGATATATTGATAGAGAAGGAAGTGATAAACTACTTCAAAGATTGAATTTAGAAAACATTAAATTAACTGATGATAAAAATAAAAACATAAAACTAATTCTAAACATATTACTTCATACCGCATACCAAAAATCTACAAACTCTTCTTCAAAAACTCAAGAATCTGCAAAATCATTATCTGAATTTATTGGATCAAATCATAACGAATGGGAGATTGATGATGAAGTAAAAGGTATAATTAGTAAAATAAGTTCAAGTACTAAAAGAAAGTATTCATGGGAGAGTGATAATTTAGCACTCCAAAACATTCAGGCAAGAGTAAGGTCTCCCTTCATCTGGTTTATAGCTAATACAAATAACTTACTTCTATTATCAACTTCTAATAGAAGTGAATCAAGCATAGGATATTCAACTATGGATGGTGATTCTAGTGGATCAATATCTCCAATTGCAGGAATAGATAAAATTTTTATAAAGAATCTACTTAATTACCTTTTAGATAAATACAATTATTTACCGCTAAAAAAAGTATTAAACCTAAAGCCAAGTGCAGAGCTTAAACCTTTAGAAGAAAATCAGTTTGATGAGACCGATTTAATGCCTTATGAAATTTTAAATGAAATTGAAAGATTAGCTATAAAAGACAGAATGAGTCCAAATGAAATTTTTTTACATCTTCAAAAGAAAATGAAAATCAAAAAGGAATTATCTAAAATTTATTTAAAAAAGTTTTTTTTACTTTTTAGCCAAAATCAATGGAAAAGAGAACGATCAGCTCCTTCTTTTCATTTTGATCAATATAGTGTAGATTCTTCCTTATGGCTAAGGTTTCCCATCTTATCAAATAATTTTGAGGAGGAATTAAATAGCTTATAACCTTTATTTTAATGGATCATTTCCATGGCCACCCCATGGATGACATTTAACAAGTCTCTTAAATGATAAAAATATACCATAAAAAACTCCATACTTTAGAATTGCTTGTTTTGAGTATTCAGAACAACTAGGGTTGAACCTACATGTGTTAGGAAGAATAGGAGAAACTAATTTTTGATATAAAATAATAGGCAAAATAAATAATCTCTTAATATTCATGTTTTTAATAAATATATTTGCATTTTAATTATTGATGATAAAAATTAACCTTTTTTACATACTTATAATACTGTTTCAATTAAATATTTACAGTTCTTTTGGAATTAATGATACCCTTCCAAATATCAATCATATTAAACTTGATCCAAAAACTAATTTTTATGTTATAAGTAATATAAAAATTGAAGGGAATAAAAGAACCAAAAAAAATATCATAATTAGAGAGTTATCAATCAATGAAGGAGATGAACTAAATAAATTAAAAATTCTAGAAATAATTGAAGAGGAAAAAAGAAAATTAATCAATACAAATCTATTTAATGAAGTTGATATAAAAATTAAAATAATTGATAATGATGAAATTGAAATCAATATTATTTTAGTTGAGTCTTTCTATGTGCTACCATCAATAATATTTGAATTATCAGATAGAAACTTTAACGATTGGTGGGAAAATTTTGATCATGATCTAAGCAGAATAAATTACGGAGCTGGCTTATTGCATTATAACCTAAGTGGAAGATCAGATGTATTTGAATTTTCTTTCAGAGGTGGATTCATTAGGGAGCTATACTCATCTTATTATATTCCATATATTTCAAAAAAACAAAAAGGAGGTTTAGAGCTAGATTTTAATTTTATAGATTATGATCATCTTAATTATGGGACAAATAATCATGTGCCTATATTTTTTAAATCGAATAACTCATTAAAAAAAGAGATAACTACATCTATTGAGTATTCTCATAGAGAGTCTTTTTACAATTATCATTATTTTATAATTGAACATAATAATTATAAAATAAATGACACTTTGAAAATACTAAATGACAGATACTATTTTAATAGAAATATGATTAATTCTATCAATGTTGGGTATGAGTTTGATAGAGACTTTAGAGATATTAAAAACTATCCATTAAATGGATTCCGACTTAATATTCAAATTAAAAAAAATGGTTTAGGAATATTTGATGATATAAATAAATGGAAAACAAAAATTTATTATTCTAATTACTTCTCATTAAAAAATAAAACATATTTTTCATTTAACATTTCATCTTTATATAGCAGCAAAAATCAACCATTTCTATTGTATGAATCATTAGATAAAATTAGAGGATATGAAAAATATTTAATCAATGGATATTCTCATCTAACATTTAGGAATACTTTAAAAAGAAATATTTTATCAAAAACATATTCTAGAGATAATGAAAAATTCGTCAAGAGAATTAAAAAAATTCCAATAAGTCTATATTTTAAAATGTTTTATGATTCAGGTTATATATGGGAATATAAGAACCAAAATAAAAATAACTTTTTAAATAATAAATATATATATAGCTATGGTATTGGATTAGATTTAGTTACTATAAAAAATATTTCATTTTCAAGTGAATTATCTAGAAATTCTTTAAATGAATTTAATTTATCATTTAATTTTGGGGCTGATTTTTAAATAATGAAAACAGTAGGATTCTATACATTTGGTTGCAAATTAAACTATTCAGAAACATCATCAATTTCTAGAATATTTAAAGAAAATGGATATAAAAATAAATCTATTTATAATAACCCTGATAGTATTGTAATTAATACATGTTCTGTAACAGAAAACGCTGATAAAAAATGTAAGGACCTTATAAAAAAAATCAAGAAACATTCACCAAACTCAATAGTAACAATTGTAGGATGTTTTGCTCAATTAAAACCTGATTCAATTAAAAATATTGCCGGTGTAGATAAAGTAATTGGAACTAAAGAAAAATTTAATTTTGATAGTTATATAAACAACAAATCTATAATTCATTCAGATATCAGTCAATCGAAAGAATTTAATTCTACATTTTCAATTGATGATAGGACAAGATCTTTTTTAAAAATTCAAGATGGCTGTAATTATGGATGTTCTTTCTGTACAATTCCATTGGCCAGAGGGAAAAGCAGATCTGCTGAACCTAAAAATGTTTTATCTAAAATAAATGATTTGATAGATAAAGGATCAAAAGAAATTATTCTCAGTGGAATAAATTTAGGAGACTATGGAATAGTGGATGGAAAAAGAAAAAATAATTTTTTCTCACTACTTAAGTTTATAGAAAATAAAACAAATGATGTGAGGTTTAGAATATCTTCAATCGAACCTAATTTACTTAATGATGATATAATTGAACTTGTAGCTAATTCAAAAAAGTTTGTAAACCATTTTCATATCCCTTTACAATCAGGGTCAAATAACATTTTAAAAAAGATGTCCAGAAGATATAATATTGAATTATATAATGATAAAATAAACAAAATAAAAAAACTTATGCCTGATGCATGCATAGGAGCAGATGTAATTGTTGGTTTTCCTGATGAAAATGACAATGAGTTTGATAAAACTTTAAAATTTATTAAAAGTCTAGATATATCTTATTTGCATGTATTTCCATATTCAGAAAGAAATAACACTAGAGCAATAGAAATAAGAGATATAGTTCCACAAAACAAAAGAAACGAAAGATCAAAAATATTACGAGAACTCTCAGAAAAGAAAAAGAGGAAATTTTATGATTCAAACTTAAATTTGTCAAAAGACGTACTTTTCGAAAATAAAGTAAAAGAAGGTTATATATTTGGATACACTGATAATTATATAAAGACAAAAGTGAAATATAAAGAAAATTATATAGGTAAAATTTTTAAAACCAAATTAAAGACAATTGATAAAGACTTTACTGCAATTGGAATAATTTAATAATTTGATATAATGAAAATAATTTGTGTTGGAAGAAACTATGTTGAACATATTAAAGAATTAAATAATGAATTTCCTGTTGATCCTGTAATTTTTTTTAAACCAGAAAGTTCATTATTAAAAAGTAAAAACTTTTTACACCCAAGCTTTTCTTCAGAAATTCATCATGAAATTGAACTGGTTTATGAAATTTCAAATAAAGGAAAGAATATAGATAAAATAGATGCCTTTAATTATATCTCAAAAGTGGGTGTAGGAATAGATTTTACTGCTAGAGATATTCAGTCTTACAACAAAAAAAATGGACTCCCATGGGGTTTTTCAAAGAGTTTTGATGGTTCTGCAGCAGTATCAAAATTAGTAAATGCAAAGAAAATTAAGGACTTTAATGGTATTAACTTTATATTAAAAAAAAATAATATTTTGGTTCAGGAAGGAAACTCAAATTTAATGATATATAAGATTGACTTTCTTATAAATTATATTTCAAATTTCATAACACTGGAAAAAGGTGATTTGATTTTTTCTGGAACCCCTAAAGGAGTTGGTAAGGTAAAAATTGGTGATAAATTAGATGGTTATCTTGAAAATGAAAAAATTCTTAGTATTAATATTTCTTAGTTATTTATCATTTAATCTAAAGTCTCAAGATTATTTTTTTCCTGTAAAAGCTGGTATTCAAAACTATTTATCTGGAAACCTAGGTGAATTAAGAGGTGATCATTTTCATATGGGTATAGATATAAAAACAAACGGTAAAATAGGAGTTCCAGTTTATGCTACATCTAATGGTTATATTGAAAGAATTCGAGTCTCAGGAACAGGATATGGAAAAGTAGTATATCTTAAACATGAAGATGGAAACAAATCAGTTTATGCACACCTTAATAAATTTAATAATACCTTAGAAAGGTATGTTTTAAATTATCAGTATAGAAATAAAAAGTTTATTGTAAACTTATATCCAGGAAAAAAATTTCACTATAAGAAAGGAGAACTTTTAGGTTTTTCTGGAAATTCCGGTTCTTCAGGGGGACCCCATTTGCATTTTGAAATTAGAGATAGTTTAGATAATGCTCTTAATCCATTAGGATTTGAATTTGAAGAGATAATTGATAAAAGAAAACCTAGTATAGACTATATATCATTCAAAACACTAACTATTAATTCAAGAGTAAATAATAAATTTGGAATAATAAAGTTTCCAATTAAAAATGATGACCCTATACAACTAAAACTTGAAGGCAAGATAGGAATATCAACACTTGCATTTGACAGACTTGATGGGTTTTTGAATAAAGTAGGAATTAATAAATTTGAATTATATGTAGATGATTCATTAATTATATCTAACAACATTAATTTGTTAAAATATTCAGAGACAAATAATGTTAGCTGGTTTATAGAGCCAATTATCTACAAACAACAAAGAAAACAGTATGTTAAATTATATCAAGATGATGGAAATAATTTAAGTTTTCATGATCCCTTAAGAAATGGAATAATTTCAATTGACCCAAAAAAAGAATACGTTATAAGAATAAATGTTTATGATTCTTTTAAAAATAAATCATCTGCAATAATTGAAGTTAATAAACTTGGAAAGAAAGTTAGTAAAGGGATTATAGATCAATCATTTAATGAGAATTATTGTGTTATAGATAATACTCTTATCATAAGAACTGATAATACTATTAGAAATAATATTGATATAATTTACGGAAATTCAATTGATAACCTTAATTATTCCTTTAATGAGGGTAACTATAATTATTATTTGATTGACTTAAGAAAAAACAAACCTATCAAAGCTATCCTAAATGACAAAGAATTAAATTTTAATTTTTTAGATTTCATATCTGACAACAATTTTGATAAAGTAGAAACTAAGAATCTTAAAATTAATATAAATAAAAAAAGAGTTTTTGATACTCTATATCTAGAATTTGAAAAAAAGACAGATACAATAGAAAAATTTATGTTTAAAAACTCTCTTCCTTTTAAAAAAGGTATTGAAATAACTCTAAAACCAGATAAAAAATATGTATTAGAAAAGTCTTTTGTATATGATATAAAAAATAGAGCATCATTTATTGGAGGGACATGGGACAATAATCAAATAAAATTTAACACAAGAAAAATTTCAAATTATTCTATTCTAGAAGATAATGAGCCACCTAAAGTCAACATTATTAATGCAAATAGTAGAATAATTAAATTTAAGATAGAAGATGAATTATCTGGTATAAATTCATATAATGGGACAATAAATGGGAATTGGATTTTATTCGAGTATGACAATAAAAATAAAACAATTATATCTAAGAAATTAGATGTGAATAAAGCATTTAGAGGTAAATTTGTTTTGGAAGTATTTGATAATGCCAAAAACAAAAAAAGTATAATATTAAATTTATGATATGTTAAAAATTGGAGATAAAGCACCAAACTTTAAGTCAAAAAATCAAAGTGGTGAAGAAATTGAATTAAAAAGTTATAAAGGAAAAAAAGTGATATTATATTTCTATCCTAGAGATAATACACCTGGATGCACTTCACAAGCATGTGATTTAAGAGATAATAAAAACCTTTTAAATAAAGAAAATTATATTGTTCTTGGGATCAGTTCTGACTCTGAGAAATCACATCAAAAGTTTATAGAAAAATTTGATTTAAATTTTGATTTAATTTCGGATGAAGACAAATCTGTACATAAATTATATGGTACATGGGTTGAGAAAAATATGTATGGAAGAAAATATATGGGTACTGCTAGAAATACATTTATTATTGATGAGGATGGAATTATCACAGATATTATTACGAAAGTCAAAACTAAAGAACACTCTAATCAAATTCTAGGTGAGTAAAAATATAGAAGAATTAAAAAATATCTCTTCACAAGTAAGAAGAGACATAGTAAGAATGGTACATCAAGTACAATCTGGACACCCAGGTGGATCTCTAGGCTGTACTGACTTTCTTGTTTATTTATTTTTTAATTTAATGAAAAGAAATGAGTCTTTTGATATGAATGGGTTCAACGAAGATTTGTTTTTTCTATCTAATGGTCATATTTCTCCTGTTTTTTATAGTGTCCTCTCAAGAGCTGGTTATTTTGATAAAAGTGAACTTAACACCTTTAGAAAATTAAACTCAAGACTACAAGGTCACCCTGCAACTCACGAAGGGTTACCTGGAATAAGGGTAGCATCAGGATCACTGGGGCAAGGTCTTTCTGTTGCGATAGGTTCTGCATTATCCAAAAAAATTAATAAAGAAAATAACATTGTTTATGTTCTAATGGGTGACGGAGAATTACAAGAAGGCCAAATTTGGGAAGCCCTAATGTATGCTGCTCATAATAAAGTTGATAATATAATTGCTACAATTGATTTAAATGGTCAACAAATTGATGGACCAGTTAATGAAATTAATTCTCTTCTTAATATTAAAGACAAATTAGAGTCTTTTGGTTGGAAAGTTTTTGAAAGTGATGGCAATGATTTTGAAAGTCTATCCTGCACCCTAGAAAAAGCAAAAAATGAATTATTTAATGATTTTCCAGTAATTAACATTATGAAAACAGTTATGGGAAAAGGTGTTGATTTTATGGAAAATTCTCATAAATGGCATGGGATCCCACCAAATGATGATCAATTAAATGATGCATTAAATCAAAATAAAGAAACAATTGGAGATTACTGATGGAAAGAAAAGAATATACATATAAAGAAAAAAAAGATACTAGATCTGGATTTGGAGATGGTCTATCAGAACTTGGAAAAAGTAATGAGAATGTAATAGCTCTTTGTGCTGACCTTACTGGGTCACTAAAAATGAATGACTTTAAAAATAATTTTCCAGATAGATTTTTTCAAGTTGGGATTGCTGAAGCTAATATGATGGGTATTGCTGCTGGTCTGACAATAGGAGGAAAAATTCCATTCACTGGAACTTTTGCTAATTTTTCAACAGGAAGGGTTTATGATCAGATAAGACAATCTATAGCTTACTCTCATAAAAATGTAAAGATTTGTGCGTCTCACGCAGGTTTAACACTAGGAGAAGATGGAGCGACGCATCAAATTCTAGAAGACATCGGCATGATGAAAATGTTACCAGGCATGACAGTAATCAATCCATGTGACTATAACCAAACAAAATTAGCTACTATTGCTTTAGGAGATCATATTGGACCAGCCTATTTAAGATTTGGTAGACCTAAATGGCCTATATTCACTTCCGAAAAATTTAAATTTGAAATTGGTAAAGGTATAAAGTTCATAGAAGGTAATGATGTCTCAATTTTTGCGACGGGACATATGCTGTGGCAAGCACTTGAAGCTGAAAAGATTTTATTTTCTTTAGGAATTAGTTGTGAGATAATTAACATTCATACAATAAAACCCCTTGACGAAACAATTATCATAGAAAGTATTAAAAAAACTAAATGTGCTGTTACTTGTGAGGAGCATAATGTAATGGGTGGTCTCGGAGAAAGTATATCACGAATAATATCAGAAAAATTTCCAATTCCCTTAAAAATTATTGGAGTTAATGATTCATTTGGTGAGAGTGGAAAGCCTTTAGATTTATTAGAAAAATATAATCTAAATCCTAAATCAATAAAAGAAGCAGCTTTAGAGGTTATTGAGAAAAAATGAATAAAGCTCTAATATTATTATCGGGAGGTCAAGACTCAACAACATGTTTATACTGGGCAAAACAAAAATTTGATTCAATTGAAGCTATTGGTTTTAATTATGGTCAAAGACATTTAATTGAGCTTGATTTTGGAAAAAAAGTATGTGATAAAGAAAAAATTTCTTTTGATGTTATTTCTCTAAAAGAAATTCTATCTAATTCAGCTCTTATTAATTCTCAAGATGACTTAAATAAAAATCACCCTTCTAATCCAGATTTACCTAATTCATTTGTGCCAGGAAGAAATCTTCTTTTTCTGTCTATAGCCTCCTCAATTGCATATAATAAAGGAATAGAAAATATAGTTATTGGTGTTTGCGAAACAGATTTTAGCGGATATCCTGACTGTAGAGAAGATTTTATTAAGTCAATGAAAAAATCAATTCACCTAGCTACAGAAAAATCTATAGAAATACATACACCCTTAATGAAACTTGATAAAGCCCAAACTTGGAAGTTAGCAAATGAACTTGGATGTTTGGAGACTATTATCAAATCTACGATGACAGATTACAATGGATCTCAAAATGTAAATGATTGGGGACTTGGAAATCTAGATAATCCTGCTAGTATTTTAAGACATAAAGGTTATCTTAAAGCAAAAAAAAATAAATGGATTTAAAATCAAATATAGTAGACCCATATATTGGACAGACTGCTGAAGGAAAAAAAATTGAATTTGACTCAGTTGAATCTATAGAAAAAGATGAATTAAAAGTTTTTAAATTCAATAGCAAAAGCCAATATATTAAGATTTACACAAAGGAATTTATTGCAGTATGTCCATTTAGTGGTATTCCCGACGTTGCTAAGATAAAAATTGAGTATTTTCCTGAAGGAGAGGTAGCCCTAGAACTAAAATCTTTGAAATATTATTTAATTAGCTTCAAAAATGTAGGTATATATCAAGAAGAAGTAACAAAAAGAATTTATAATGATTTAAAAGAAGTTCTTAAAACAAATAAAATTAAAATTACAAGTAAGTATAATGTTAGAGGAGGTCTTTATACAACTTGCACTGAAGGAAAATTATAGCTAATTTAGTATTATGATTAAAATAAAATACTTAGGGTTTTCAGTATCAATTTTTGCAGGACTATTTAAGCTTATGTCATGGACAGGTGCTGATATTTTATTAATTACTGGTTTATCCTTATTAGGGGTCTATTACTTAGCAAAAGTTTTTGTAAAAGAGTAATTAGGATTATTTAGAATATTTTCTTTTAAACCTATCATAAAGTACTTGCTGCTTACCATCAAGATTGATTTTTCTACCAGTAATAAACACAAGTTCTACTTTACTAGATTTCATATCTAAAATATCACCAGATGATACTACTATATTAGCATCTTTACCTTCCTCTAAGGAACCTGTAATTTTATCAATTCCTAAAATTTTTGAAGTATTTAAAGTTATCATTTTTAAAGCATCCTCTTTTCCTAAACCGTATGCTGAAGCCGTTCCTGCTAAAAAAGGAAGATTTCTATTTCCATGTAAACTAACTCTTCTGCCACTACCAGCTGTTAATCCAACTAAAATGCCTTCTCTATGTAAAATAGATGGTAATTTATATGGTAAATCTATATCTTCATGATTTCTAGATGGAACTCTATGCAAATTATCTAACAAAACAGGTAAATTGTTTTCTTTAATAAAGTCTAATGCATAATAAGCATCACTAACACCAACTAAAACAAGATTATCTATTCCTCTTTTCTTAAGAAGTTGAACTGATTCAATAATTTGATCTCTAGTTTCAACATGAAGATATATTTTCTTAGTTCCTCTATATACATTCTTCATTGCTTCCAATTTTAGGTTTATTGTTTCTGAATTTGTGTTAAAATATGTTCTAGAATCAATTAGAAACTTATCCAATAAATTTATTACTGATTTATAATTAGGATTTTCAGTAAATTCAGTTGAGCCTCTCCATGGATTGGGTGGAAAAAATTTTCTAGGCCAATTTATATGGATTCCCTCATCTGCCTTGTATACTGCATCTTCCCAATTCCAACCTTCAAGCATCATTATAGAAGAATTTCCTGATATTAAGCCTCCAGATGGAGTTACTTGAGCAAGCAAAACACCATTAAATCTAAATGTTGAAATCATTTCTGAATCCGTATTATAAGCAATTAAAGATCTTATATTAGAATTTATATCTCCCAATTCTGTATGATCTACAGTAGCTCTCACAGCAGAAATATCTTCCAACCCAACTCTAGAATTTGGAATAATTAAACCTGGATAGACTTCTTTATTATCGACATCAATTATTTTATATGAAGAAAATTGTGATTTTGAAAAATTACTACCAACATATGTGATTTTTCCATTTTCAAAAGCTATAGCACCATTTTCAATGACAGTTCCATTTCCAACATGAATTGTCCCATTAATTAGAACAATTGATTCTCTTTGATTATTTACAGGTTCTGGTACTTGAGAATACGACGAAAAAAATGTTAATAAAAACAAACAAATAAAAATATTTTTCATACTAATTTTCCATTTTAATTAAAGTCTCATATTCTATTACATCATCACAGTGAACATCTAAATCTAATCTTCTAAAAGGAATTCTTCTAGTAGAAAAGTCAGTTTTATCACCCTTCATCTTAGATATAATTCTAGCTCTTTCTTTATTATTTTTATCTCGTAATTTCAAATCTTTATCTAGATCAAAATAAATTTTTCCATCTACTAATGTTTTTGAAGGTTTTGAATAAATAGATAAAGGGTGACTTGTCCAAAGAACCAAATCGGCATCTTTCCCTACTCTTATACTACCCATTCTATCATCTAAATGAAGAAGTTTTGCTGGGTTGAGAGTTACCATTTTAAGAGCATCGACTTCTGACATATTACCATACTTAATAGATTTTGCAGCTTCTTGATTTAATCTTCTAGCCATCTCTCTATCATCTGAGTTAATAGCTGTTACTACTCCGGCCATGGACATAAGTGCAGCATTATAAGGAATAGCTTCTTTAACTTCATTTTTATATGCCCACCAATCAGAAAACGTTGATGCTCCTACTCCGTGGTCACTCATCTTATCTGCTACTTTATAACCTTCAAGGATATGCGTAAAAGTGTTTACATTAAAATGAAACTGCTCAGCAACTTTAATTAACATATTTATTTCTGATTGTACATATGAATGACAAGTTATAAACCTCTCACCATTTAGTATTTCAACTAAAGCATCTAACTCCAAATCTTTTCTTGGCTTAACAGTATTAAGCTTTTCTTTTTTTGATAAAGAATTATATTTTTTCCATTTATTATCATAAATTTTTGCCCTATTAAATGCATCTACAAATACTTGTTCCACTCCCATTCTAGTATCTGGAAATCTTGTGTTTTGTGTTGATCTAGATCTTTTAACATTTTCACCTAATGCAAATTTGATATATTCGTCGACACCATCAATTAGCATCTCGTCAGGACTAGACCCCCATCTTAATTTAATTATTGCAGACTGTCCACCAATAGGATTAGCAGATCCATGCAGAAGTTGAGCAGCAGTAACACCTCCTGCCAATTGTCTGTAAATATTAACATCCTCAGAATTTACAACATCTTTCATTCTTACTTCTGAAGTCACAGCCTGAGAACCTTCATTAGTTCCGGATAAGGCCATATGAGAATGTTCATCTATTATTCCTGGAGTTAAATGCATGCCACTTCCATCAACTAATTTTGCGTCTTCTAAGGGAATATTCTTACCTATAGAAACTATTTTTCCATTATTTATTAAAACATCACTTTCTTTAAGTATACCATCTTTTTCAAGTGTCCAAACAGTTGTGTTTTTAATTAAAATTTTCTCTTGCTTAGACAATATTTCAGAACCATATTCAACAAAAGGGTATATAACATCACCTATAACTTCTTTCTTTTCCCTTTTAGGTCTTTTTGGAACCTCTATTTTATTTTCACTAACAATTAAACTTTCAGCGTTCCAATCTATCCAATCTAAATTATTAACTATTCCCCTGCCCTTTAAAATACCGTCTGAATAATAACCTGAAAGCTTATAATCTCTTCTTCTCAATTTAAAGTTTAAGCTAATATTATCTCCTTTTACTTTTAAAGTAGCTTTAGATTCTATAGAGTCAGATTGATTATTTTTTATAATTGCTTTAGGGGTATTTATATCACCAGAAATTTTTAAATAAATCTTATCCTTATCAATATTTAGAGAATAAGATCCAGTAAAATCATTTACATTATAATCTGAAACTTCATGTCTATTACCATCAACCCAATTACTTATAATTTTAGTTTTATCTGAAAAAATATCTCCATCTAAAATAATAAAATTTGCAATATAAGATTCTTTAATAGAACCTAATTTATTTGACATATTTATCATTTTAGCAGGGTTATATGTTAGAGCTTTTAATACAGCTTCTTTACTTATACCTCTAGATATAGCCTTTATCAAATTTTTTCTAAAATCTTTTAAATTTTTTAACCCATTTGATGTTATAGAAAAACTAATTCCATTATTATCTAAAAAATAAAGATTTGAAGGAGCCATCTCCCAATGTTTTAATTGAGAAAGTGATATATTATTATTATTAAATGGATCATCTACATTAAATGGTTTAGGATAGTTAATTGGCACAATCAAACTGGAGTTTCCCTTTTTAATTTCATTTATTCTTTGATATTCATCTCCATTACCTTTTATAATAAAATTTATATCTAGTTCCTTTCCAATTTTTTGAGCTAATAATACTCTTATCTTATTTCTTACTTCAATAATCTGTGGTAAATTTTTTGATTTATTTATTGACTCTAAAGTCAAATTAACTTGATCATTATTATATTTTGACCTATACCAATCAGCATCATAAAATGATTGTTTTAATAATGCAACCGAACCCATTAATGAATTTGGGTAATTTTGAGTAGATGTACCTTTAATAAAAGAATAATGGACCGATGACTTTTGTTTTAAAACAATATCCTGCACTTTATTATCAGAAAGTAATAATAAAGCACCAGAACCTCTCATAATCCCATCCATATTATGAGAAACAACAGATCCAAATCCAATATCTCTTAATTGTTTTGATTTTTTATCATCAATTTTAATATTTTCTACAACATTATATTCAGCATTTATTGCGTCATTCCAACCATATGGACCTAACTTTTCTGATTCCATTTTTGTGCTCATAAAACTCCTAAAAGAAGAAGCTCCACCTTGATTATTTCCTCTTTTTTTAACAATTCCATAATCAGTATACAAATCAATAAAGGATGGATATATAAATTTACCATCCAAATTAAATACTTTAACCCCTTTTGGGGTTTCTATATCTTTACCAACTGAAATAATTTTTCCGTTTTTGATAATTAAAGTTCCATTTTCAATAACGGTTTTATAATCAACAAAAATTTTGGCATTTATAAATGCATAATGATTTTCTCTATTATCTTCAACTCCATTTAAAGGAAAACCCTCCTGAGATAAAGAGACATAAGAAACAAAAAATAATAAAAGAAAAAATCTAAAAAATTTCATGGTTGTGATGTTGTTTACATCATAATTTATAAAAAGAAATTATAAAAAAAAATTAACGATTGACTTTTCCTTTTATAAAAAGAAGAGATCTCTTATTATCATTAGTTACTACTGATAAAGATTTTCTAAAGACACCGGGTCTACCTTTTGGATTATATTCTGCAATTATAAACCCTTCTTTACCAGGTTTTATCTCGTTTTTTGACCAATTAGGAGTAGTGCATCCACAAGATGGCTTAACAGATAAGATTTTTATTGGCTTCCCACCCGTATTAGTAAAGATGAATTTGTGTGATACTTTTCCTTCTAGTTCTTTGATTTCACCAAAATCAAATTCCTTTTCATTAAAATTTAAATCTTGACCATTTAAAAATGAAATGTTAGATAAAAGTATAACTGTAAAAATAATTTTTCTCATATTTCAAAAATATATAATTAATTATAGTCTATCAATTAAACAATTAATTTAATTTTGAACATATGACAAGAGTTTTAACTGGTATTCAAAGTTCTGGCAAGCCTCATTTAGGAAATATTCTTGGTGCAATTAATCCTTCTATAGAATTATCAAAAAATTCTAAAAATGAGTCACTATTCTTTATTGCTGATCTACACTCTCTGATAAACATTAAAGATTCAAAAAAAAGAAATGAAAACACATTGGCAGTTGCAGCCTCATGGATCGCAATGGGTTTTGATCATGAAAAAAATTATTTCTATAGACAATCAAGAATAAACGAAGTATGTGAGTTGGCTTGGTACTTAAATTGCTTCACTCCCTACCCTATGTTATCTAACTCTCATTCATTTAAAGATAAATCAGATAATTTATCAGATATAAATTCAGGATTATTCACATACCCAGTATTGATGGCTGCTGATATTTTATTGTATGACTCAGAAATTGTTCCTGTCGGAAAAGATCAGAAACAACATCTAGAAATTACTAGAGATATAGCTAAATCTTTTAACCATAATTACGGAGACACATTTATTATTCCTGAAAGTAGAATTGACAAAAGTGTTCAGACCATACCCGGTACTGATGGAAGAAAAATGAGTAAAACGTATGAAAATACTATTGACATATTTGCCGATGAGAAAACATTAAAAAAACAAATTATGTCAATAGTCACTGATAGTAAGGGTCTTGAAGATAAAAAAGATCCAGATTCATGCAACGTCTTTAATATTTATAAATTAATAGCTAATAAAGTTGATGTTAAAAATATGAAAAATAATTATTTAGAAGGTGGCTATGGGTATGGTCATGCCAAAACTGATTTGTTAAGTCTGATATTAGACCTTTATAAAGAAGAAAGAAATTTATATGACGAACTACTTAAAAATCCAGATCATTTATATGGAATCTTAGAGAAAGGAGAAAATAAAGCGAGAACTATTGCAAAAAGTGTTCTTGATAGGGTAAAAAATAAACTAGGCTACTAATAAAGATGCAATTAAATAGAACAGATCTTCTAGAGACATCAAGAAGTGAAGCTAACAAATGGCTCAATTATGGGTTAGAAAAAGATGAGGAAAAAAAAATAAAGTATCTACTTAAAGAAGGAAATGAAAATGATCTCTTAGAGAGCTTTCATAAAAAGCTTGAATTTGGAACAGGTGGAATGAGAGGACTTATCGGTATTGGAAGCAATAGAATAAATACTTATACAATATCATTAGCTACCCAAGGATTATGTAATTATTTAAATAGAATAAGTGGTAATAATAAAACTGCAGTAATAGCATATGATAGTAGAAGATTTAGTAAAAAATTTGGCAGTCAAGCTGCTAAAATTTTCTCTGCAAATAATATAAAAACTTTTATTTTTTCAGATTTAAGACCAACACCAGAGTTATCCTTTGCAGTTAGAGAATTAAACTGTTCTTGTGGTATAGTAATAACAGCTTCTCATAACCCTAAAGAATATAATGGCTTCAAGGTTTATTGGAATGATGGAGGTCAAATAACAGCTCCTCATGATAAAAATATTATTACTGAAGTTGAAAAATTAAGCGATTTCAATCAAATAAATTTCAAATATAATAGTGATCTAATTAAAGAAATTAAAAATGATATTGATGAAAAATATATTAATAAAATTAAAAATTTATCACTTCACGATAACTCAAATTCACAATTGAAAATTGTGTTTTCTTCTCTCCATGGAACAGGAATAACTCAAGTGCCAAATGCTCTAAAAGCTTTCGGATTCAAAAATATATTGAGTGTAAAAAGCCAAGAAAGACCAGACTCAGAATTTTCAACTGTAATTTCTCCAAATCCTGAGGAAAGAGATGCCCTAGATATAGGTATAAAAAAATTAAAAAAAGAAAAAGGAGATATTCTTCTTGCAACAGATCCAGACTCTGATAGAGTTGGGGTAGCAGTAAAACTTAATAAAAGAATAGAAATTATTAATGGAAATCAGCTTGCTTCTTTAATAGTATATTATACTCTGCTAAAACTTGATACCAAAAAAATAAATAGACCTCCTTTTGTTGCTAAAACAATAGTCACCACAAACCTAATTGATAAAATAGCTAAATACTATGATGTAAAATCTTATTCAACACTTACTGGATTTAAATTTATTGCTGAATTAATCAATACTAAGAAAAATGAAAAATTTATAGCTGGAGGAGAAGAAAGTTATGGATACTTAGTTGATGACTTTGTCAGAGACAAAGACGCAATAATTTCATGTGCTATTATTTGCGAAATTGCAAGCTGGGCAAAAGCTAATGGGAAATCTTTAATAGATATACTAGAAGAAATATATGATGCTTTCGGGTTTTATGTAGAAAAATTATATACAATAAAAATGGAAGGAATTAAAGGAAGCAGCGAAATAAGTGAAATAATGGAAGAGTATAGAAATAATCCCCCTTCAACTATTTTTGGTGATAATGTTATTGACGTTATTGATTATAATAAATCGATAAATAATCCAATAATTAGAACGAAGTCCAATGTAATTCAACTAATTTCAGAAAAAAATCATTCAGTAACTTTGAGACCATCAGGAACTGAACCAAAAATTAAGTTTTATTTTAGTGTTTCAGGGGTTAACAATGATGAGAATAAAGTAAAATTACCCATTCTTATTGACAAGGAAATATTAAAAATTAAAAGTAAATATGAGTAGTTTAAGTAATTTATCTTCATGGAAAGATATAAGTAATCATTCTAAAAATATTTCAGAGCAGTCATTAAATGATATGTTCAAAATAAATAAGGATAGATTCAATAAATTTTCTATTCAAATCAATGATCTTCTACTAGACTATTCTAAAAATCATATTGATGATAAAATGATGAAGTTGTTTTCACAACTATTAAAAGATATTAGTCTTAAAGAAAAAATAAATGATTTATTTAATGGAGAAAAAATTAACACATCAGAAAATAGATCTGTATTACATTTTCTTTTAAGAGGAAGTTTTAATTCAAAAACAAGACATATTTATGAGAATAAAGTCAAAAAGAGTCTTGATAAGTTAAAATCATTTTCAACTAAGTTTCAAAATGGAGAAATAGAAGGTTTTTCAGGAAAAAAAATTAAAAATATTATAAATATTGGAATTGGGGGATCAGATTTAGGTCCAAAAATGGTATGTGAAGCATTAAAATATTATTCAAATAGAGATATTAATAATTATTTTATATCAAATATTGACCCTAGTAATTTGTCTGAAGTTTTAATAAAAGTTAATGCTGAAGAATCTATTTTTATCGTTTCCTCAAAATCTTTTGGTACAATTGAGACATTAAAAAATGCAAGCTTCTGCAAAAAATGGTTTTACAATAAATCACAAAACAATGACCATGTAAATAAACACTTTTATGCAGTGACTACAAATACTGAAAGAGCAAAAAAATTTGGGATTGAGGAAAAAAATATTTTTCCAATTTGGGACTGGGTTGGTGGAAGATATTCTTTATGGTCATCTGTAGGACTACCAATAATATTAAAAATTGGATTTGATAATTTTGAGATGTTACTAAAAGGAGCAAATGAAATTGACAATCACTTTAGAGAAGAACCCTTTGAAAGTAATATTCCTGTTGTCCTTGCATGTTTAGGTGTTCTATATAACAATTTCCATAATTGTGAGACACATGCAATTTTCCCCTATGATGACTACTTGAAATACTTACCAAAATATTTACAGCAAGCTGATATGGAAAGTAATGGTAAAAATATTTCTAAAGACTCTTCAAAAATTAAATATAATACCGGACCAATAATTTGGGGAGATGTTGGTACAAATGGTCAGCATTCATTTTTTCAACTTATTCACCAAGGAACTAAAAATATTCCTTGCGATTTCATAGGGTTTGTAAATTCTAATAATGAGAAAGAAGAATTACATGAAATATTACTCTCAAATTTAGTTGGCCAGACTATGGCATTAATGAAGGGAAAGAATGTAAAAGAAGTAGAAAAAGAACTTGGAGATAAAAATAATTATCATAATTATAATATTATAAAGAGTTCAAAAATATTTAAAGGAAATAAACCATCAAATACATTTCTATTTAATAAATTAACACCATATAATCTTGGTAGATTGATTGCAATTTATGAGCATAAAATTTTTGTGCAAGGCTGTATATGGAATATAAATAGCTTCGATCAATGGGGAGTAGAATTAGGCAAATTACTATCAGATGAGGTTTTTAATAAATTAAGTAAGAAAGATAGATCTCAAATTGATAATTCTACAAAAGGTCAATTAGACTTTATAGAAAAATTTAGGCAATAATAAATCCTGCAATATTTCCTGTTAGTAGAGTTGCCAAGGTTGCAGCTAATAATGCTCTCAAACCTAATTTTGATATATCTTTCTGTCTAGATGGAGCCATAGAACCTATCCCTCCTATTTGAATAGCAATTGAACTAAAATTGGCAAAACCACAAAGAGCATAAGTTGATATTAAGATTGATTTTTCTGATAATAGGCCAGCCCCTTTCATCTCAGCTAAATTAACGTAAGCTATAAATTCGTTCAATACAAATTTTTGACCTAAAAGACTACCTACCAAAACAGTTTCATTCCAATTAATACCTATCATAAATGCAAATAATCGAAAAACTTGACCAAGAAGAAACTCCATAGATAATTTACTAAACTGACCATTTGATGATGCTTTAATCCAATCATTAATAGAAGTTATATCACCAAAAAATTCTAAAAAATAATTAAGCATATAAACTACTGCTAGGAAAGCTAATAACATGGCAGCAATGTTTAAAGCGAGTTTTAATCCATCAGATGCTCCTTTTGCTAGAGCATGTATGGCATTAGAGCCTAAGTCTTCTTTTGATAAATCTAAATTCTTATTAATACTATTATCCTTATTTTCAGGTTGAAATATTTTAGAAATCACAATTCCTGCCGGCGCATTCATAATTGAGGCAGTTAATAAGATAGTAGCAAATTTTAGTGATTCTTCCGGATCTGAACCACCTAATAAAGATACATATGCCGCAAAAACTCCACCAGCTATAGTTGCCATTCCCCCTGTCATCAAACACATTAACTCTGATTTTGTCATATTTTTTATATATGGTTTAACAAGTAGAGGTGCCTCTGTTTGGCCTAAGAAAATATTTCCAGCTGCAGATAAGGACTCAGCTCCTGACAGCTTCATAGTTTTTGACATGACCCATGCTATAGATTTAACAATAACTTGAAGAAAGCCCACATAATATAAAAATGCACTTATTGATGAGAATAATATAACTACAGGTAATGCTGAAAAAGCAAATCCTTTAAAAGAAGCATCTGGAAAAAGAAATAAGGTTCCTTCTTTAGAAAATCCAATTAATAAAACAAAAAACTTACTTATGCTGCTAAATAATGATTCTACAAACGGAACATTAGTTATTAAAATAGCAAAAATTAATTGTAAGAGAATTCCTGACAGGACTAACCTCCAATTAATATTTCTTTTATCAGATGAAAATAAATATGCTATTGAAATAATGAAAACAAAACCAATTACAAACCTAATTAAATCCATTAATTTCTTCTTTTTATTTCATCCCTTACTCTTGCTGCAAATTCATAATTCTCTTCAGCAATTGAATTAGTTAATTTTTTATTAAGTTCTTTTATAGAAAAATCTTTAAGGGTTTTTACTTTTCCATCATCACTAACTTTTTTATCAACTTCAACTTCATCAAAAATAATTCCAGCTTCATCTATTACATTTTCATTAACAAGAATATTTGCTTTGTACCTTATAGCTATTGCTATAGCATCTGAAGGTCTTGAGTCTATACTTATTTTTTTATTTGAATCTGATATAATAATTTTTGAAAAAAAGACACCATCTTTAATATCAGTTATGACTACTTCATTTACTATAAAATTTAATTTCTGAAGAAAAGATTTAAATAGATCATGAGTCATAGGTCTGTTTGGTATAATCTTTTCAATCTCCATTGCAATAGACTGAGCTTCAAACATTCCAATAATAATAGGAAGCCTTCTATCACCATTTTCCTCTTTTAAAACTAACGCAAAAGAACCTGTCTGAGTATCTACACTTGATGAAAGGCCAAGAATTTGAAGCTTTATTTTTTTCACAATTAATTTAATGCTTTAATTAAGTTTGGAACTACATCAAAAGCATCACCAACAATACCATAGTCTGCAGCTTTAAAGAAAGGGGCTTCTGGATCATTATTAATTACAATTATGGTCTTAGAAGAATTTACACCAGCTAAATGTTGTATGGCTCCTGAAATTCCAATTGCAAAATAAATTTTAGGAGATATTTTTAAACCTGTCTGACCTACATGTTCATGATGAGGTCTCCATCCAGCATCTGAAACAGGCTTACTGCATGCAGTAGCCGCATTTAATTTTTTTGCAAACTCTTCAATCATTTTCCAGTTTTCAGGACCCTTTAAACCCCTTCCAGCAGATATTACAATGTCAGCGTCATTTAATGAAATATCCTCCTCAATTAAAGTCTGTTCTAGGATCTCAAAATTATTGTTTTGAGAAATTTTTGAATCAATTTTAATAATATCAGCCTTTTTATCAAACCCTTTTGAGTCGACAATGTTTTTATTTAATAAATAAACACAATTTTCATTATTTACACTTATTTGGGATTTTGCTTTACCAGTAAAAATTGAGGAAATAATTTTATCATTATCATCTATTTTTAATACGTTAGATACAATAGAAAAATTAAGCTTGATTGATATTTTAGATGCTAGTTCTTTAAATAAATTTGTATTTGGAGAAACTATAGTATTTATTTTATGATTTCTGATAGTTTTTTCGATAGCATCAAAATTTTTAAAATCATCAATTTTGAATACTTTATCAAAACCTTTACTTCCTAAAGAAGAAATATAATCATCATCATTATTTGAAGTCAGACCATAAACCTCATCATTCAATTCATTAGCTAAAGTAGCAGCTTGAGAGGATGACTCACTTATTTTACTTTTATTAAATTCAATAAAAACTAGAGTTGACATTATAAATTTTTAAGATTTAATTCATCAATTAGTATATCTATATTTTCTTTATCAATATACTTTATTTCATCTTTTTCTAGAGGAAGTGTATATTTTTCATACTTTAAAGATGAAGAAACTGAAATTGGTTCAATGACTAACAAATCCTTTGAACGAGCATTCATAATGCCTCTCATATTTGGAATTTTCCATTCTGCGATGGGTTCTTGGCATCCTAAAATTAATGGGAGATTTGCTTTTATTTTCTCAATACCTAACTCAGTCTCTCTTTTAATAACAACCTTATTATCAGTATCTAAATCTAAGAATGTTACCGGGTTAAAAGTCTGAATATCTAGTATTGACCCTGAAAGATAATGAACTAATCCAGAATTATAATCTATAGACTCTTTACCCATTAGTATTAAGTCAAAATTATTTTTCTTAATAAAATCAGCAATATTGAGAGCTACAAAACTTGAATCATTTGGTTCTGAATTAATTCTATAAGCTCTATCAGCTCCTATAGCTAAACCCTTTCTAAGAAGAGGGTCGTTTTGAGATAACCCAACATTAAGTAAACTAATATCAATATCTGAATTTTTTTCTTTTAATTCTACAGCTCTAGCCAGAGCATAGTCTTCATATGGGCCAATAATAAATTGGACATTATCAGTGTTAAACTTATTATCATCTGTAAAAGATATTCTAGATGTAGTATCTGGAACACAAGAAATACAAACAAGAATTTTCATATTTTAAAATGGATCGCTTTTACTTTTATCAAAACCACTATTGGCTTTACTTTGAAATCTATTGATTTGATTTTCATCCAATGAGGACATATCAGCAAATTTTGCAAATCTTTCAATAAACTTAAGTTTAACTTTACCTGTGGGACCATTTCTATTTTTTCTCAATAATATTTCAGCAACGCCTGCAGTTAAATTTCCATCTTCATCTTCGGTTATATCATACCTATCTGCTCTATAAATAAATAATACCATGTCTGCATCTTGTTCTATAGATCCTGACTCTCTAAGGTCTGAAAGTACTGGTCTTTTATCCCCACCCCTAGTCTCAACCGCTCTACTCAACTGAGATAAAGCTAATACTGGTACATTTAATTCTTTAGCTATTGCTTTCAAAGATCTTGATATAGATGCTATTTCTTGTTCCCTATTTCCAGATGATTTGCCATATTCCCCAGTCATAAGTTGAAGATAATCAACAATAATGCACTGAATATCATGTTGCGATTTTAATCTTCTAGATTTTGCCCTTAACTCTAGAATACTAAGAGCAGGGGTATCATCAATAAATATTTTAGCATTATTTAATTGATCCGTCTTATGCAAAAGCTGTTGCCATTCGTAATCCTTAAGGTTTCCCTTCTTTATTTTATCACTATCTAATTCTGCTTCAGATGAAATCAATCTATTTACAATCTGTAGAGAAGACATTTCTAAAGAAAAAATTGCTATTGGTTTTTCATGATCAATGGAGGCATTTCTCATCATAGATAAAACAAATGCAGTTTTACCCATTGATGGTCTTCCCGCAATTATAATTAAGTCAGAAGGTTGCCAACCAGAAGTAATATTATCTAAATCAATAAATCCGGATGGGACACCAGTTATACCATCTTTCCTTGATTTTTTAGACTCTAATTCATCGATGGCCTCTTTCATAATACCTTTAACTTGAGAATAATTTTTTCTAATATGTGACTCAGATATATCAAAAAGAGATTGTTCAGTGTGATCTAAGAGATCAAAGACATCTGTTGTGTCCTCATATGCCTCCTTCTGAATTTCCCCAGAGACTTCAATCAATTGTCTTTTTATTGACTGCTCTAATATAATCCTAGAATGATATTCTATATTGGAAGCTGAATTAACTCTTGTCGTTAATTGTGTAACATAATAAGCACCTCCAACAAAATCCAATTTTCCGTTTTTCTTAAGTTGTGTTGTTACAGTGAGAAGATCAATAGGTTCAGAATTATTAAATAAATCAATTATTGATTGATAAATTTCTTTGTTAGCATCTTTATAAAAGTTATCAGGTTTTAGAATGTCTATAACGTCAGTTAAAGCATCTTTCTCTAGCATTAAGGCTCCAAGTACAGATTCTTCTAAATCTAAAGCTTGGGGGGGCAATTTTCCAAGATCCAGTTCTTTCCCAAGAACTAGACCTCTTCGAGGACTTTTTGATAAAAAACTTTTATTTTCTTTCACTTAAAATATTTTGACAAACCTATAAAAAATTTGAATGTTCACTAGATAAATAATCCTTTACTTTTCCATATGTTATCAACAAAATAAAGTTATTCAAATTAAATTGTTCTAGGCTGTAAATATTTATATTTTTGGCAAGTATGCAAGAACGAAAAAAGAAAAATATTCATATCATTTCTATTGGCGGGAGTATCATGCATGATCTTGCCATTAATCTAAAAAAAAATGGCAACAATATTTCTGGAAGTGATGATGTCATTTATGATCCATCTAAATCTAAACTTGAAAAAAATGGTATTCTCCCTAAAGAACTTGGTTATTATAAAAAAAATATAAATGAACACATTGATTTGGTTATTACTGGGATGCATACCAAGAAAAATAATATAGAACTTAAAGAAGCAAAAAAAAAAGGAATTCCTATACAATCATATCCAGAATATGTTAGATCTCTTTCCGAGAATAAACATAGAGTTGTAATTGCAGGCAGTCATGGCAAAACAACTGTTACTTCAATGATAATGCATGTTCTAAAGTACAATAATGTTCAATTCGATTTTTTAATTGGCGCAAAAGTTCAAGGTTTTAATAACAATATTAAGATTTCTGATTCGCCATTAATAATTATAGAAGGAGACGAATATTTAACAAGTCCAATTGATCAAGTACCTAAGTTTCTAAAATATGAACATCATCTATTATTATTAAATGGAATAGAATGGGATCATTATAACGTATACAAAAGTTATAAAAAATACATAAGACAATTTAAATTTCTTGTAGAGATGACACCAAAGGGTGGAGAAATAATATATTTCGATGAAGATAATGAGGTAAAAAGAATTATTGAAAATTATAAAAATGAAAATACAAGTACCAAACCATATAGCTTTGAAAATTTTAAAGTAAATAAAAATGAAACAGTAATTTTTGACAATGAAAATAAACCAATAAAGCTAAATATTTTTGGTAAACACAATATGCAAAATTTAGCAGGTGCCAAAATTATTTGTGAACAATTAGGAATAAAAAACAAACATTTTTATAAAGCAATAAAGTCATACAAATTACCAGATAAAAGGCTAGAAAAATTACATGATGGTGAATTTAAAATTTTTAAAGATTTTGCTCATTCACCTTCTAAATTAAATGCAACTATAAATGCAGTACAAAACCAATATAATAATAATTTATTAGTAATATATGAGCTACATAGTTCTAGCAGTTTTGATATTAATTTTTTAAAAAACTATAAGGATACTTTATTAAAATCTACATTTTCAATTATATATATATCAGAAAATAAAAAAAATAATCATCTATCTGAAAAGATTATTATGGAGTGTTTTAATGAAAAAAAATTAGTTCTTATAGAAAGCAAATCCCAACTAATAGATATCATTAAAACTTCAAAATTCAAGAACTATAATAAGTTACTAATGTCATCTGGAAATTTTGATAATTTAGACTTTAATATTTTAATAAAATGATAGTAAATAAACCGCTAGTTGTTTTTGATATTGAAACCACTGGATTAGATATAATTCAAGATAGAATTATAGATATCACATTAATAAAAATAAATACTGATAACTCTCAAATTGAAAAAAATTTTAGGGTCAACCCAACAATTAAAATCTCTGATGAAAGCAGTAAAATTCATGGTATATATAAAGATGATATTTTAAGTTGTAAGACCTTTAAAAACTACGCAAAAGAGATTTATAATTTCATCAAAGGTTGTGATTTAGCTGGTTTTAATATTTTAAAATTTGACTTGCCAATATTAATTGAAGAATTTTTAAGATGTGACATTGAACTATCTCTTAAAAATGTTAAAATTATTGACGCATTAAGAATATACCACCTTATGGAGAAACGAAATTTAAGTGCTGCATACAAACATTATTGCAATAAAAGCTTAGAGGATGCTCATAATTCTTATGCAGACACAATTGCAACACTCGAGATTATTAAAAAACAAGTTGAATTATATGAGAATATGGAAGTAGTTGATAATAAAGGAAATACCCTGGGTAAAATTTCTAAGAATGTTGAATCTATAGGCTCAATTATAAAAAATAATATAGTAGACCTTTCTGGTAGAATAATTCGAAATTCTGAAAATATTGAAATTTTTAATTTTGGCAAATATAAAAACCAATCCGTTTCTAAAGTATTTAAATCAAATCCAGAATATTACCATTGGATAATGAAAAGTAATTTTCCAATTCATACAAAAAAGAAATTTACTGAGATTAAATTAAAAAAAATTAATAAATAGTTATATCTCTATTGGACTTATCAAAAGTATCTATCTTCAGATTAAGAAAATCAGAATTTATAAAATCCCTACAAAGTTCAGGCCACTCTATAAAACAAAAATTATCTGAATTTATATAATCTAAAAAATCTATTTCAGCCAAGTCTTGTTTTGATTTCAATCTGTACAAATCAAAGTGATAAACATTTTTATTTTTGTTAATACTATATTCATTAATAATATTAAATGTAGGACTTAATACTTTATCTTTTACATCTAAATAATTACAAAAAGATTTCACAAATGTTGTTTTACCTGAACCTAACTCACCTTCTAATAAGATAATTTTAACATGTTTAGATAAGATGTATTCTATAATCTCCCCATAATCAGATATTGATTTTTTTTTAAAAATTTTCATTGTGGATTTCTAGGTGTTAACTCTATAAATGGAATAATCATTTCTTCCATTGAAATTCCACCATGTTGAAAAGTATCTTTAAAGTTTTTTGAATGAAAATTATAGTTTTTTGGATATAATAAATATTTGTTATCTGTTGCAAACAAATATTTAGTAAAAATATTTTGCCTTGGTAGATTAATTTTTTCTCCATTATCACAAAAATAAACCTTATGATCATCAGAATTAATATTTTTTCCTACCTTAAATCTTATATTATTATTTGTTTCTTTATTTGCCTTTACCATTACAGGTTTATCAACTTTTATAGTCCCGTGATCCGTTGTGAGGAAAACTTTTATTTTTTTAACAGAAAGATATTTTAATAATTCATTAAGAGAAGAATTCTTAAACCAAGATACTGTAAATGATCTGAATGACTTTTCATCATAGGCAAGATTTTTAAAAAGTTTATTTTCTGTTTTTGAATGTGATAACATATCAATAAAATTGAAAACAACTGAGTTAAATTCATAATTATCTAAATCAGAAAATCGTTTAATAAATTTAACACCATCTTCATATGATATGATCTTATCATATGAATGTCTAATATTAATATTATTTCTTTTAAAGTTTCTGTCCAGAAAATCATATTCATTTTTATTAAATCCATCAGATTTATCAGACCACAAGTCACTTTCCTCATTAGACATTTGGAGTGGTGTTAAACCTGAAAAAATTGAATTTCTTGAATACTCAGTAGTTGTTGGAATAATAGAATAATAAGGATCATCACTTTCTATAAAAAAATATTTAGACACATAATCCTCAAGTATTTTCCACTGATCATATCTGAAATTATCTATGACAATTAAACATATTTTATTGCTCTCTATTTTTGGGAGAATCTTCTTCTTCAAAAGATTATTTGTCATCAATATATTTTCAAAATTATTTTGTGACCACTTTGGATAATTTTCAATTATAAAACTTGAAAATTTTTTATTTGCTTCTTTTTTTTGAGCAATTAGCATTTCATTGTACTGATCTTCAGAATTTCTATCAAAACTAATCTCCCAGTCTACAATCTTTTTATAAGTATCTATCCATTCTTTATTACAATTATTAGAATTAATTTTATCTGATAACTCTGTGAAGAAAGGAATATAATCTGATTTTAATTTATCTTTAATTATAGAAGAATTCTCTAAAACTTTTTTTACGGATATTAATAACTGGTTAGGATTTAGTGGCTTAATTAAATAATCACTTATCTCTGATCCGATAGCTTCATTCATAATATCTTCTTCTTCATTCTTTGTAATCATTATTATAGGAACAGTATTTGATATTTTTTTTATATCTGAAATAAGGTTTAGTCCAGTCTTGCCAGGCATATTCTCATCAATAAGAATTAAATCAAAGCTATTATCTTCTGACATATAGTCTAGTAAAGAAAAAGGATTGTTAAATGTTTTTACTATATATTTCTTTTCTTCTAAATATAGAACATAAGGCTTTAATAACTCAATTTCGTCATCAACCCATAAAATCTTATATATTTGCATATCAATATTTATATCAAATATAAATTAGTTTATAATGAATAATATTCATTTTAAAATCAAAAATTTATCAAAAATTATTGATGCAATAATTATTGGAGATAAAAATTTAATAATAAATGGATTAAGTGATATTGAAACTGCAAAAAAAGGTGATTTAACCTTTTTAAGTAATTTGAAATATAAAAAGTTTCTAAGTAGCACTAAGGCCTCAGCTATCATTGTTGATGATAGTATTGAACTACCATTAAAAACTAATCTAACATTTTTAAAAGTAAAAGACTCTTACTTTACTTTTGGCCTACTATTATCAGAAATTCAAAAACAAAATATATCTAAAAAAGAAGGTATTGAAAAACCATCTTTTATTGATAGCTCATCGAATATTAATAAAGAAGTTTACATTGGAGCATTTAGCTATATAGGAAAAAATGTAAAAATTGGAAAAGGGACTAAAATTTTCCCATATTCTTATTTAGGTGAAAATACTGAAATTGGTGAAAATACTATAATATACCCTGGTGTAAAAATTTACGATTCTTCTAAAATTGGAAATAAATGTATTATTCACGCAAACTCTGTGATAGGAAGTGATGGATTTGGTTTTGCACCTAATCAGAAGGGAGAATATTTAAATATTCCTCAAGTTGGAAATGTAATCATTAAAGATAATGTTAGTATTGGGTCCAATACTGTAATTGATAGAGCTACCTTGAAATCTACAATAATTGAAAAAGGAGTTAAAATGGATAATCTAATTCAAATTGCTCACAATGTAATTGTTGGAGAAAACACTATAATAGCAGCACAATCAGGAGTAGCTGGGTCTAGTATTATTGGTAAGAATAATATGTTAGGTGGTCAAGTAGGTATAGTAGGCCACCTCAAATTGGGTGATAATATCAAATATGCTGCTCAAACAGGCGTTACTAAAAATATGAAAGGCAACCAAACTCTTATAGGATATCCTGCCATGGAAAAAGAAAAATATATTAAGTCATATATAATATTTAAAAAATTACCTTCAATAGAAGAAAAAATTAAAGAAATAGAAGAAAAATTATATAATTTGCAATCGAAATGAGAAGTTTTCAAAGAACTATAGAAAATGAGGGGAAGCTTTCAGGGCTAGGACTCCATACTGGTAAAAAAGCAAATCTGAAATTTATACCAGCTCTTATTAACCATGGAATTAAATTTCAAAGGACTGACTTAGATAATAAACCCTTAATAAATGCTGATGTTGATAATGTCGTTGCTGTTGAAAGAGGTACTACATTATCACAAAATGATGCTAAAATTTCAACAGTTGAGCATCTACTAGCAGCTATAGTTGGTTTAGAAATTGATAATATTTTAATACAAATTGATGGTGAAGAAATACCTATTCTAGATGGTAGCTCTAAAGAATTCATTAATTGTTTAGAAAAATGTGGATATAAACCTCAGGATGCCGCAAGAAAATATATTGAAATACCTGAAAAATTAACTTTTTTAGATAAAAAGAATAATGTTGAAATATCGGCTTTACCTCATAATGATTACAGAATAACATCTATGGTTGATTATAATAGTAAAGTCTTGGGAAGTCAACATTATACACTTAATAAAATATCAAGTTTTAAAAAAGAAATCTCAAACGCTAGAACTTTTTGCTTTCTACACGAAATTGAAGAATTATTTAATAAAAATCTCATTAAAGGTGGTGACCTTAACAACGCAATAGTGATAGTTGATAAAGTTGTAGATAATAAAAAACTCGATGAAATTTCTACATTGCTTGGCAAAAAAAAAGTTAGGGTTGATAAACAAGGAATTTTAAATAATGTTAATTTAAGATATAATAATGAACCAGCAAGACATAAATTATTAGATATTATTGGTGATTTAGCACTAGTTGGTCGACCCATAAAAGGACATATAATAGCTGCAAGACCTGGACACAAATCCAATATAGAATTTGCAAAAATGCTCAAGAAATTTATAACTAAAAAAAATATAAATGCTCCAAAATATGACCCAAAACAAGAACCTGTTTATGATATAAATGAGATAAAAAAAAATTTAAAGCATAGATATCCTTTCTTATTTGTAGATAAAATAACTTACTTAGATGATTCTGAAGTAATAGGAATTAAAAACATAACAGTAAATGAACCTTATTTCAATGGTCATTTTCCAGGTAATCCAATAATGCCAGGTGTATTACAGATTGAAGCATTAGCACAAGTTGGGGGAATTCTTGTCATGAATTCTATTAATGAACCTGATAAATTTATACCATATCTTGCTGGGATAGAAAATTTTAGATTTAGGAAGATGGTTAAACCTGGCGATACCCTTATATTGAGATGCAAATTTGATTCACCTATAAAAAGAGGAATTGCAAAAATGAAAGCAGAAGCATTTGTTGGTAATAACTTAGTTGGAGAGGGAAATATGACTGCAACTTTACAAAAATTATATGATTAAAAATAACACATTTGTTCATAAAGATTCCATAATTGGAAAAAACACTAAAATAGATCCTTTCAGTTACATAAGTGAAGATGTCAAGGTAGGAGAAAATTGTTGGATTGGTAACAATGTTACGTTATACCAAGGAACAAGAATAGGAGATAATGTTAAAATTTTTCCTGGCGCTGTAATTTCTTCAATACCACAGGATCTAAAATTTAATGGAGAAAAAACTACAGTAGAAATTGATGACAATACAACAATTAGGGAATTTGTTACAATAAGTAGAGGGACAAATGATAAACTTAAAACATCAATTGGTAAAAACTGTTTAATTATGGCATACACACATATTGCTCATGACTGTGAAATTCATGACAATTGTGTAATTGTAAATAATGTTCAAATTGGAGGCCATGTAATTATTAAAAATTATGCTATTGTAGGAGGCGGAACATTAATTCACCAATTTTCAAAAATTGGAGATCACGCCATGATAGCAGGTGGATCTTTAGTAAGAAAAGACGTACCTCCTTATTGTAAGGCTGGTAAAGAGCCATTAAGCTTTAGAGGAATTAACTCTACAGGTTTAAAGAGAAGAAATTTTAGCAATGAAGATATTAATCAAATTCAAAATATTTATAGAATTGTCTACTTAGAGGGAAGGAACACATCTCAAGCTATTGATAAAATAAATAATGAAATAAGTGATTCAAAAGAGAAAAAAATTGTTCTGAATTTTATTAAAAATAGTGAAAGGGGAATTATAAAAGGTTTATTCGATTAAACTATTTATGGAAATAATTTTAAACAAGATATCTAAAAGATTTGGGACAAATAAAGTTATTGAAAATTTCAGTTACACATTCAAAAACAAATCTTATGCTATAATTGGCAAAAATGGAGCTGGAAAGTCTACTCTATTAAAAATAATTGGTAATCTAATTACTCCTTCATCTGGATCGATTAAATATATTCTTGATAACGAAAATAAAGATGTTACTAAAAGTTTATTTTTTACAGCACCTTACCAGGAACTAATATCAGAACTTTCTGTTAAGAATTTTTTAAGATTTCATAATTCATTCAGAAAATCAAATAATAATTACATTGATATGTTAAATTCATTTAACCTCAGAGATTATGAAAACACAAAGATTAGAAACTTATCATCTGGATCACTCCAAAAACTTAAATTATTACTTGCATTTAGTATAGATTCTAAGTTTATATTACTAGATGAACCGACAACAAATCTAGACTCTGATGGTAAAAAAATATATAAGAGTCTTATTAAAAAAAATTATAAAAAGAAAGGAATAGTAATTGCTTCAAATGATAGTGAAGATATAATTGATAAAATAACAGAGGTAATTAAAATTTAATTAATTATTATCTAATCAAAATCCCATACTAAAGGAAGAAATAAGAATTACTGTTTTATAAAATCAAATACCCAATTACCTTCCTTAAGTCCACCAACTACAGTAAAACTAGTTCTAAGAGTTGTTTGTGTTACAGATATACTTATAACAACATTGTCACTTCTTAATAATTTACTTTTATCATTATTTTGAAATTGCCAAGAACCTGAATTTGGCCAAACACCAGAATCAATAGAATTTGTAGTTGCATAATTACCACCACTCTTTGTAGCTCCAGATATTGTAAGTGTTAAATCTTTAAACTCTGATATGACATTGCTATCCTTAACAGCAGAAGAGGCGTCTTTTAAAATCCATGTGCCATTTAATAAATTAGCTTGAATATCCAATGGGTCATCAGGTTCTGGAGTTGGATCTACACTATTACATGCGAACAATATTAAAAATAAAAATGTGGTATATAAAAGAATATTTTTCATAGTACAAATCTAATTTATAAAAGTTAAAGAATATAATTTATAAAAAAAAGGTCACCATAAAATGATGACCTTTTCTTAAGATTATAATTTAACTAGAAAGTTAACTTTAAAGAAAAGTTTAAAGTTCTTCCATAACTTGGAAATCCTTCTTTTAAACTTGGAACAGCGCCAGTACTCTCAATTCCTCTTGCCCAATATATCTTATCTAATATATTGTAACCTTGTACTTGAGCATAAGCACCAATATTACCAAGTTTGAATCTAGCACCAACCCTTAAGTCAAGCACTCCATAATTATCTAATTGGAATGGTTGTCTATTTGCTTGGTTTTTATCATCTCTATCAGTGATATCATAATCAGAATAAAGTTTAGCATTATAAAGATATTGACCACCAAAATCGATAGTATTATTTAGTTGATATCTACCAGTAAAACCAATCTGAGACTGAGGATGGTTTCCAACATATAAATTATTAGAATAAATATCAATGTTAATAATGTCAAGATCTCCATCACTTCTTATTTCTCCTTGAACATCATTAGCCCATCTAAATTCACCTAATGAAAGAATTCCCCCAATATCAAGTTTTGGTACTAATCTAGTATTCCACTCTAACTCAACACCTTTATGTAAAGCATTTTGATTTCTAATAGCAGATCTTGTAGCAACACCACCAATAGTTACCCTTGGAGATAATAGTCCTTTGTCAACCCACTTAGTCATATAAGCATTTATTTTGGCTGCAAATTTTTGAGACTTAAAACCATATCCAAACTCAATTGATCTAGCCTTCTCATTTTCCAATGGATCAACAACTACGTTTTGGTAGTTAGTAAATACAAAGTTAAAGAAAGGAGCTCTTGAGAATGAACCAGCATTTAAGTATATGTTACTTGCATCAGAAATATTAAAATTAAATCCTGCTTTAACATTATGACCAGTTATATTAACTTTTTCAGAAGTTTGATCTTTTCCTCCATTTTCAACACCAGCATAATTCATTCTGTCAACTCTAACATATTGAGTTCTAGAAACTGAACCACCAGCGAAAGCAGAAAACTTATCATCGCTGTACTCTAGCTGACCATGTAGACCTGCATATCTATGAATACCATCATTATCATATGCAATTCTTTGATTCTCAGGAGTTTTAGTAAAAAATAAAGAAGTAGAATTTTCATTAACATATTTTAAATGATCTCTAATTCCACCATCACCATATGATGACTTATCAGAATTTCTACTATAATCTACTGTGTACTTATATAACTCAAGCCAGTGAGAACCTCCTAATAAATTCCTAACTTCTCTGAAATGTTCACCAGTATAAGTTCTTGCATCTAACCCTACAGTTAAAGATAGATTATCATTAAACTCATGTTCAAGGTTTGAAAGAACACCATACCATTTATGATTATTCACAGAGTTTCTTAAAATCATAGATGAACCTGCCGTAGTTGCAAGACCATATTTTGCTGAATTTCCTTGATCAGCAACATTATCTGCAACAATAGCATCCCAATTAATTAGGCCATCAGAAGTTCTGTCAACTGGTCCATAGTATCTACTATAATCACCAAGAGGACCAGAACCACCACCTTTACCATATGACGCATACACTGAAGTATTCAAAGATGTATTTTCATTCATATTATAATAGTGATTCAACACAATGTGAGGTTTATGATAATAATTATTTCTACCATTTTGAACTTCACCATTCAAATAACCCCAATCTCTGTTATATTTGTGACCATACTGATCAACTTCTGCAGGAGTTAAATATTGGTCTCTTTGTCCGTGTTTCTGTGGAGCACCTATAGCTGTTAAAACTAAGGAATTATTTTCATTAAATTCTTTAGTCACTGAAAGAAAGTATGTATTAGCATTAACATATGATCCGTCCACATATCCTTTTCCATCTGTTCTTGAAAATAAAAGTGATATAGCCCAATCATTATTCATTCTACCAGTATTATATGAGATAGTTTCTTTAAACTGCCCATAATCTGAAACTTGTTGCATATAAGAACCGCCTTTCTTGGAATCAATTGACTTTGTTATAATGTTTATTGTACCACCAATTGAGCCAATAGCTAGTTTAGAAGCACCTAAACCTCTAACAACTTGCATAGCTGAAGTTACATCTCCTAATCCATTCCAGTTTGACCAGTATACTCTACCATTTTCCATATCATTTACGGGAACACCATTAATCATAACGGTTATATTTTCTTGAGCAAACCCTCTAATATATACTCTTGAGTCACCGACACCTCCTCCTTCTTTAGTAGTATATACTCCTGGTATCATTTTTAATAATTCTGGGACTTCTTGAGTTCCAGCATACTCTTCAACATAACGAGTTGATACATTAGTAAACGTAGTAGGGGTCTTTCTATCAATTCCATAATCTGCCGTTACTCTAACCTCATCAAGAGAAATGTTGAGAGAATTCAGTTCTATCTTTCCTAAATCACCTGTATTTGGTAATTCTAAATCTTCATAACCAATATAGGTTATTAAAACAGTAGAATTAGAAGCAGAAGAAGCAGAGAAAGAAAAAGATCCATCCAAACCGGTGAATGTACCTTCAGTAGTTCCTTTAATCGATACATTGGCTCCAGTAAGAGGTTCATTAGTTGAACCATCAACAACTACCCCAGAAACTCGAGATTGTGAAAATGAAGCAAAAGAGATTAAAAAAACTACAAAAAATTGTAATAAAATTTTGTAATTGTTTTTCATATGTAAAGTAAAGTTATAAATCAAAGGTTCGAAATTAAAATGTTAATTTAGTTTTAAACCAATTTTGTTAAAACGTATCAAAATCCTAATTTGTTTTAACACTATAAATCTAAACAAATTTATATAAATTTGGACATGCCGACTAAGCTATTTAAACAGGATAAAAATTATATTTTAAAAAAAGCCCAAAGAGACACAAAAAACTACCTTATAAATAACCTCATAAAAAAATCAATATTAAAATATGAAAAAAAAACAAACTCTCTTGGTTTAATTGATTCAACAACTATTTGTTTAAAAAAATATAAAATTGACAATGAACAATTACTAAACTTTTTCTACAAAAAAATTTCAACAATATACAGATATAACTTTGGAGAAGTTCAGTTAAGCTTCTTGTGGGATGGTAGCTCTCACCACGAGTTTTATAAGAATAGATGGGTAACATTTTTTAATAATGAAACTAATAAAATGCTTAAAAATTATAGTTTTTTAAAAAATATATTATCAATAACAGTATTTAGTAAAAACTCAAATGATATTTCTGAAAATCAGTATAAACTTTCAACATATGTCAGAAAAGAGTTTAAAATTCAAGTTTTTAAAAAAAAGGGAGTTGTACTTCGATAAAATAAAAACAATTTGAAAAAAATATTTTTTTTATTCTTTTTTTTCTCATTAAATATATCCTTTTCTCAAGTTTCAGAAATTGAAAAAGTTGAAAATTTTATTTTAAAAAAAAATTACAATAAAGCAGATTCTATTCTTAAAAAAAATATTTTAAGTAATAATAAAGTTTCATCTGAAATAGCATTCTTGTTTGGCAAAAATTCTTTTTTTCTCAAAAAATATAAACAATCAATAAATTGGTTAAATAAATATTTAGAACTAAAAGGAGAGTCAGGAATACACTCTGATGAATCAATAAAATTTTTAGAACTTTCAAACGCTAAAAATTTATTAGAATCAGAAAAAGATATAGAAAATGTCTACGTAAAACTATTTTCATACAATTATATCAAATGTAAAAATAATAGAAAAATTTGTCCAATATGTGAAGGGAGTTCAGTAATGATTTTAGAGACAGAAGTATCAAAAATTTACAAAACATGTCCATTTAGTGATAATAAAGGTTTTCTAACGTGTGATGAATATAACATGTTTTTAAGAGGAGAACTTAGACCCAATTAAATCATACTTTGCATTATGATTCCACATATGTAGGCAGCATAAGTCCCAACAGCATACCCTAAAACAGCAAGAAGCACACCAACAGCTGCGAGAGAAGGATGAAAAGCAGACGCTACAATCGGTGCTGAGGCAGCACCACCAACATTAGCTTGACTTCCTACTGCTATAAAGAAAAATGGAGCTTTTATTATTTTAGCAACAACTATTAAAAGAGTAAAATGAAAACCAATCCAAATAAATCCAAGTAAAAATAAACCAGGATTCTGGAAAATAGCAAGTAAATCCATCTTGAGTCCAATTGTTAAAACTAAAACGTAAATAAATAAACCACCAATTTTAGAGGAACCAGAACCCTCTAGCTTTCTAAGTTTAGTAAAAGACAATAAAACACCAAGCGAAGTAGAAATAATTACTAACCAAAAGAAATTTGAACTTAAACTGTACTTCTCAAGAAAGGGATAATTATTTGAAATAAATGAAGATAAAAAGTCACCAATCAAATGTGAAAATCCTGTAACTCCAAATCCAATAGAAAGAATAAAAATTAAATCTTTGAGATCCGGTATTTTCATAATGCTTCGATTATAATTTTCTATTCTATCTTTAATATCTTCAATTGAACTACTATCAGCATTTAATTTTTTATCAATTAGCTTACTTTTATTTACTCCAATTAATAATATAGCAAGTAAAACATTAGCGCAAATTATATCCACTGCAACCATTTTGGAAAATAAATTAGAATCTACATTAAAAACCTCCATCATTGCAGCCTGGTTTGCTCCACCTCCTATCCAGCTACCTGCAATAGTAGTCATGCCATTTGCCAATTCTTTTATTTCTATATTGAGTATTTCAGGAAAAAAAAATTTAATAACAAATAATGAGAATGGGCCTCCCAATAATATACCTAAAGTTCCAGTAAAAAACATAATTAAGGCTTTAGGTCCTAACTTAAGTATTTCTTTTATATCAACACTTAAGGTTAATAGAACTAAAGAGCAAGGAAGAAGATACCTGGAAGCAACATAATATAAATTTGAATTTTCAGAGTTAATAATGCCAGTAGAATTAAAAAATGAAGGCAAAAAATAACAAACTAAAATAACAGGAAAAAGAGTATAAAATTTTTTCCAAAATGATAATTTAGAGTTATAGGTAAAAAAAACTAAGCCTAATATTGAAAATAATATTCCGAAAATTACTGCATCATTTGTTATCATACTTTCAAATAAAAACTTAAATAGCTACTTTTATACCAAACTAATATAGTCACTAATATATATTTTTAATTCCATTCCTTAGAAGAATGGATTTTTTTATTATGAAACTAAATAAATATAGTAAGAAAATAACTCAAGATGAGTCATTACCTGCAGCGCAAGCAATGCTTTATGGAATTGGCTTAAAAGATGATGATTTTAAAAAACCTCAAGTAGGTATTGCTAGCACAGGATTTGAAGGAAATCCTTGCAACATGCATTTAAATAAATTAGCTAAAGAAATTAAGAGTAGTGTAATAGATGAAAATTTAGTTGGACTAATTTTTAATACTATAGGAGTAAGTGATGGGATTACTAATGGGACTAAAGGGATGACATACTCTCTTATTTCAAGAGAGATAATTGCTGACTCAATTGAAACTATTGTAAATGCTCAATTTTATGATGGATTAATTTCTGTTGTGGGCTGTGATAAAAATATGCCAGGGGCAATGATGGCAATTGGAAGATTAAATAGACCATCAATTCTAGTTTATGGTGGCACAATAAAATCTGGAAAATATAATAATAAAAGTTTAAATATAGTTTCAGCTTTTGAAGCGTATGGAGAAAAAATTAAAGGGGTTATATCAAATGAAGAATATAAAGGGATTATTAAAAATAGTATTCCTGGACCAGGAGCTTGTGGTGGAATGTACACTGCAAATACAATGTCATCAGCAATTGAGGCTCTTGGAATGAGTTTACCCTATAGTTCATCTAATCCAGCAGAAAGTAACAATAAAATTAAGGAGACTCAAAATTTAGGAAAAGCTATTTTTAATTTACTTAAAGAAGATATTCGCCCAAAAGAAATAATGACAAGAAAAGCTTTTGAAAATGCCCTATCAATCATAATGGTATTAGGAGGCTCTACTAATGCTGTTCTTCATTTAATTGCAATGGCAAAATCAGTAGATGTTGAGCTTTCAATAGATGATTTTCAAACCTTTAGTGATAAAACTCCTTTTATAGCTAATCTTAAGCCAAGTGGTGAATTTTTAATGGAAGACTTACATAAGATGGGAGGAACTCCAACTTTAATGAAATATATGCTTGAAAAAGGATATTTACATGGTGATTGTGTTACAGTAACTGGTAAAACCATAGAAGAAAATTTAAAAAACACATCTCCCTCTATAGATAAAAATATAATTAAATCATTTAATAACCCAATTAAAAAAAATGGACACATTCAAATTCTATACGGTAATATTGCACCACATGGAGCTGTAGCTAAAATAACAGGAAAAGAAGGTGAAATTTTCGAGGGAAATGCAGTTGTATTTGAAAATGAATTTGATGCAATAAATGGTATCAAGACAGAAGTGAAAAAAGGTGACGTAATTGTTATCAGAAATTCCGGGCCTAAGGGAGGACCTGGAATGCCAGAGATGTTAAAGCCAACTAGTGCTGTAATAGGAGCAGGTCTTGGAAAAGATGTAGCACTAATAACTGATGGAAGGTTTTCTGGTGGCTCTCATGGATTTGTAGTTGGACATATTACCCCTGAATCTTTTGAAGGTGGACCAATATCTATTATAAAAAATGGAGATAAAATTGTAATAGATGCAATATCAAATAAAATTGATTTAAAAATTGATGATAAAGAGTTTGAAAAAAGAATAAAAAAAATAAAATTACATCAACACTATAATTACAAAGGAGTTGTAAAAAAATATATAAACACCGTATCCTCTGCTTCAAAAGGATGTATTACTGATTAAATTATGAAAAATATTCAAGGTTCAGAAGCAATAATAAAATCTTTAATAGAAGAAGGTGTAGATACTATATTCGGTTATCCTGGTGGTGCTATAATGCCTATCTATGATTCTCTCTATTCACATATGAATAAGATAAATCATATATTATCTAGACATGAGCAAGGAGCTATACACGCATCTCAAGGTTATTCCAGAGTCTCAGGAAAAGTTGGTGTTTGTTTTGCAACCTCAGGTCCTGGAGCAACTAATCTAATAACTGGATTAGCTGATGCTCAGATTGATTCAACACCCCTTGTTTGCATAACTGGACAAGTCCCATCTCAACTACTTGGAACAGATGCTTTTCAAGAGTCTGATATAATTGGAATTTCAATGCCTGTAACAAAATGGAATTATCAAATTACTAATTCAGAAGAAATACAAAGTGTTATTTCTAAGGCATTCTACATTGCAAAATCTGGTAGACCAGGCCCTGTACTAATAGATATTACTAAAGATGCTCAATTCTCTAAAGTAAAATTTCATTATAAAAGATGTGAAAAGATTAGAAGTTATCATCCTTATCCTATCCTAGATCAAGATAAAATAATAGAAGCAGCAAAATTAATTAATAGGTCAAAAAAACCTCTTATTCTTATAGGTCAAGGTGTTCTCCTATCCAATGCCCAAAAAGAACTTTTAAATTTCACTGAAAAAACTGGAATTCCAGTAGCATCTACCCTTTTAGGGTTATCAGCACTAAACTGTAATCATAAAAATTATGTGGGTTACTTAGGAATGCACGGAAATTATGGTCCTAATATAAAAACTAACGAAGCTGATTTAATTATTGCTATAGGAATGAGATTTGATGATAGGGTGACTGGAGACACAACAAAATATGCAGTTAATGCTAAAGTGGTTCATATAGAAATCGATCCGTCAGAAATTGATAAGATAATTAAAACCGATGTGGCTATTAATGCAGATGCAAAAGAAGCGTTAACACACTTAATATCCCATGTCAATGAAATGAAATTTAATGAATGGATTTCTGAATTCAGGAGATGTGATGAGATCGAATATAATAAAGTAATCAAAAATGAGATAAGTGGCAAAAAGAAACAGCTTTCAATGGCCGAAGTAATTAATAAATTATCTGAATTAACAAAAGGTAATTCCATAATAGTAACTGATGTTGGTCAGCATCAGATGATAGCATCAAGATACTACAAATTTAAAAAGTCAAATAGCAATATCACCTCAGGAGGTTTAGGAACAATGGGTTTTGCCTTGCCCGCATCTATGGGAGCAAAATTAGGAAATCAAAAAAGAGAAGTAATTGCAATTATAGGAGATGGAGGAATACAAATGACAATTCAAGAATTAGCTACAATAGCCCAATATAAAATAGCTGTTAAAATTTTAATACTCAATAATAATTTTCTGGGCATGGTTAGACAATGGCAAGAATTATTTTTTGATAATAGGTACTCTTTTACTGAAATGATTAATCCAGATTTTAACAAAATAAGTGATGGTTATGGTATTAAAAATAAAAAACTTGAAAAAAGAAAAGATTTAAATACTGTTTTAGAAGAGTTTATAAATTTTGAGGGACCATATTTACTTAATGTAATTGTCGAAAAAGAAGAAAATGTTTTTCCAATGGTACCATCTGGAGAATCTGTTTCAAATATTAGATTAGAATGAAAAAGAAAGGATTATACCAATTAAGAGATTCAGAAAATAAAATTGAGGAATATACTCTATCAGTCTTAACTGAAGATAAAGCTGGGCTCCTAAATCATATTACTATTATATTCAATAGGAGAAAAATGAATATAAATAGCTTGAATGTATCTACAACTGAGGTTAAAGGTGTAAGTAGATTTACAATTGTGGTTAACTCAAGTAAAGAGAAAATAATTAAAATTTTAAACAGCATAAATAAGTTAGTCGATGTCTTAGGAGCATTTTTATATGATGAAAGTGAAATTTATTTCCAAGAAATTGCTTTATATAAACTACCTACTAAAATATTTTTAAAAGGTCAAAAAGTAGAAAAATTAATTAAATCTCATGGAGCAAAAATTCTTGTTATAGAAAAACAACATACCATAATCCAAAAAACTGGAAGTAAAATTGAAACTCAAAAATTATATAATGATTTAGATAAATTTGGAGAAATTCTTGAATTTGCTAGATCAGGAAGAGTAGCTCTTTCAAAAAAGAAAAGAAAAACTGTTAATTTTTTAAAAGAACTGGAAAAAACAAGATCAAATAAATTAAATATTTAAATTATATAACTATGGCAAAAATAAATTTTGGAGGAAGTCTAGAAGAAGTTGTAACGAGAGAAGAATATCCTCTTTCAAAAGCAGTAGAATATCTAAAAAATGATACAATATCAATAATTGGATATGGAGTTCAGGGACCTGGTCAATCCCTTAACTTAAAAGACAATGGGTTTAATGTTATAATAGGTCAAAGAAAAAATTCAAAGTCATGGGACAAAGCTTTGTCAGACGGATGGGTAGAAGGTGAAAATTTGTTTGAAATAGAAGAAGCATGTAAAAGGGGAACTATAATTCAATATCTATTATCAGATGCTGGACAAATTCAAGTGTGGCCCACTGTTAAAAAATATTTAACAAATGGCAAAACACTTTACTTTTCTCATGGTTTTGGTATTACTTATAAAGATCAAACTAACATAATACCTCCAAATGATATTGATGTTATCTTAGTTGCTCCTAAAGGATCTGGAACAAGTTTGAGAAGACTATTTGTAGAGGGAAATGGATTAAATTCAAGTTTTGCTATTCATCAGGATTATAGTGGTAAGGCAAGAGATAAAGTTATTTCATTGGGTATAGGTGTTGGATCAGGGTATTTGTTCGAGACAACATTTAAAAAAGAAGTTTTTAGTGATTTGACAGGAGAAAGAGGGACACTTATGGGAGCTATTCAAGGTTTATTTGCTGCCCAATACGCTATTTTAAGAAAAAAAGGACACTCTCCATCAGAGGCATTTAATGAAACTGTAGAAGAAGCAACCCAATCTTTATATCCACTTGTTGCTGAGAATGGAATGGATTGGATGTATGCAAATTGTTCTACTACGGCACAAAGAGGGGCTCTAGATTGGTGGAAAAAGTTTAGAGACGCAGTCTACCCAGTTTTTGAAGAACTTTATGAATCTGTTGAAAGTGGAGAAGAAGCTAAAATAACTATTGAGGCTAATAAAAAAAGTAATTATAGAGAGGGGCTAGACAAAGAATTATCAGAGTTAAAAGACTCTGAATTATGGAGAACAGGAAATGAAGTAAGAAAACTTAGACCATAAATCTAATACTGGTGTTAGATGAAAATCTTAATCTGGAAGATTATAATTATATACTTCCAAAAAAAAATATAGCCTTATATCCTGCAAATAAAAGAGAAAACTCAAAATTGCTTGTATATAATCCGAAAGAAATAATAAATACAGAATTTAAAAATATAGATAATTATATTCCAAAAAACTCTACAATATATTTTAATGATACTAGAGTAATTAATAGTAGGTTTTTATTTCACAAAAATGAAAAAACAAAAATTGAAATTTTATTAATTAATACTAAAAAATTAAGTCATAGTAGTGTTGAGATAAACGCTTTAGTTGGAAACAATAAGAAGTGGAAAGAGAAAGAAATATTAATTTCTAAAAAAAATTCTATAGAATTAAAAGCAATAAAAGAAAATAAAAAGATTTTAATTTCATGGAATAAAAAAAGAAAATGGAGAGAAATCATTGAAATTTTTGGCACACTACCACTACCCCCCTACATTAAAAGAAATATAGAAGAAAGTGATTTAAATGATTATCAGACAGTTTATTCTAAAATTGATGGGTCCATTGCATCACCAACAGCAGGGTTACATTTTACTAAAAAAATAATTGAAAAATTAAAATTGGATAATACTACTGATTACTTAACACTACATGTTGGAATTGGAACTTTCAAACCAATAAGCAAAAAAAAAATTATAAATCACAATATGCATTCTGAAGAAATGATTGTTTCAAAAAAAAATATTATGAATTTAAAAAAATCAAAAAATATAATTGCTGTAGGAACAACTAGTTTAAGGACATTAGAGTCATTATATTATCTTGGAATAAAAATTTTAAACAAAAAAAATGATCTAAATATCGAACAATATCCTTATGAAAAGGTAAATAAAAATTATAGTAAAAATGAAATATGTAATTTTATTTTAAATTTTATGGAATCAAATAATTTAAACTTAATAAAATTCCGATCAAGTATATTTATACTACCTGGTTACAATTTTAAATTTTGTAATCAATTAATAACTAATTTTCATTATCCTAAATCAACTTTAATTCTATTAATTGCTGCATTTATTGGTGAAGACTGGAGAAAAGTTTATAAGTTCGCTTCTCAAAAAAAATTTAGATTTTTAAGCTATGGTGACTCTTCTCTATTATTTAAAAAATGATTAAATCTGGAAAAAATATTGATTATGCGGCTAAGGTCTTAAATGATGATGGAATTGTAGTAATACCAACTGAGACAGTATATGGATTAGCAGGTAATGCTTTAAAAATAAATGCTGTTGAGAAAATTTTTTCTATTAAAAATAGACCAAAAAACGATCCGTTAATTTGTCATACAGATTCTTTAGATAAAATAAAAAAATATGTTAATGATGTACCTGAAAAGGTATATGCGTTAGCAGAAAAGTTTTGGCCGGGTCCAATGACAATTATTTTTGAAAAAAAAAATATTATTCCAAATCTAACTACATCAAATTTAAATACAGTTGCATTTAGAATTCCAAACAAAACAATCACTCTTAAATTGCTAGAAAATTTAAATTATCCAGTTGCAGCACCGAGTGCTAATATTTTCGGTTATATATCACCAACTAAAACAGAGCATGTCCATAAAAACTTTTCTAGAGGAATAGATTATATTCTAGAAGGCGGCAATTGTAAATTAGGAATAGAATCAACAATTATTGGGTTTAAGGAAAATAAAATTATTGTATATAGATTAGGAAGTTTGGTGTTAAATGACTTAAAAAAAATAGGTAATATTGAAATATTAAATAAAAATAAAAACTACCCTGGTTCATTTAAAAATCATTATTCACCTAGAAAAAAATTATATTTAGGAGATATTAAAAATCTTTGTGAAATTCATCAAGATAAAAAAATTGGCATCTTATGTTTTGATAAAAAGTATGAATATGTTAAATATGAAAATCAAATTATTTTATCAGATAAATCATCAATGGATGAGGCAAGTAAAAATCTTTACTCTTCTCTATATAAACTCGATAAAATGAAAAATATAGATATTATTATCTCAAGTTTAATGCCTAATAATCTTATAGGTAGAACAATTAACGATAGATTAACTAAATCTGCAGAATAAAATGTTGAAATGTAAGAGTATAATTGATATAGATTTTAAGGATAAAGTAGCAATAGTTAGAGTTGATTTTAATGTACCATTAAAAGAAAATCTAAAAATTTCAGATACTACAAGAATCGATAATGGTATTAAGTCAATAAAGTATGTCTTAGAAAATAGAGGGAAATGCATTATAATGTCTCACCTTGGGAGGCCTAGAGGTAAAGGATATGAAAAAAAATTTTCTTTAGAGAACATAATAAGCTATCTCGAAAATATATTCAAAATTAAGATCCCACTTGTTAGTGATTATTATTCTAATGATTTTTCAATAAATAAATATTTGGAAAAAAATAAAATAATACTTTTAGAAAATTTAAGATTTTATCCAGAAGAAAAATCTAATAACAAAAATTTTGCTAAAGTATTAAGTTCGTTTGCAGATGTTTATATAAACGACGCATTTGGAACTTGTCATAGATCCCATGCATCTACAAATGCAATTATTAATCATATTAATGAGTGCTGTGTTGGTCTATTAGTTGATCAAGAATTAAAAAATATAAATAAATTATTTTTTAAAAATAAACCGCCCTTTACTGCAATTCTAGGAGGATCTAAAGTTTCTGATAAAATTGGTGTTATTGAAAAATTGATTAAAGTCGTTGATAATATATTGATAGGAGGTGCAATGGCTAATACTTTCATTAAATATCTTGGAGGAAACATTGGAAATTCAATATATGAAGAAGATAAATTAAATGTAGCAGGTAAATTATTAAATCAAGCCAAAGAAAATAATGTTAATATTTTATTACCTGTAGATGTTTTGTGCTCAAATTCTATTAGTGAAATAAATAAAGTAAGTACATATAACTCATTTGATATCCCAGATAAATTAAGTGGTTTTGATATAGGAATTGAAACAATTAAAAACTTCACAAGTATTATTTCTAAATCTAAAACTATTATATGGAACGGACCTATGGGAGTATTTGAAGTTAATGAATTTTCAGAAGGAACATTTAAAGTAAGTGAAGCAATATCAGAGTCAACAATAAATGGTGCATATTCATTAGTTGGAGGAGGAGATTCAATTGCAGCAATTAACAATAATAACAATATTTCGTTTATATCTACTGGAGGCGGTGCTTTACTTGAATATATTGTAAAAGGTACACTACCTTCATTAAAATTATTAAAATTGTAATTTAAAATATTAATAATAAAATAATTTTATTATTAATGAATTAATAAATAATTTTGTCGCTATGAAAAAATTATTTCTATTATTGACCATCTCACTTTTATCAATAAAGAGTAATGCCCAAAAACTTGAATTTGATTTTATTGCCTCAAGTTTAGATGAAAAAATATTAGAAGACTATCAATATATTAAATCACATTTTTTAGGACAAGAGGTAGCAAGAAAAATCAAATTAGTTGATCTTGCTTACAAATGGGAAGACCCCCCTACCCCAACCAGAAGTACCACTTTAGTAAAAATAGAAAAACAGCCAATATATTTCGCATTAAAAAAAGTTATTAGCCCTAAATTTTACAAAAGTAAAATTAAGTCACAGTTTATAACCAAAGATGATGCCATAACTGAAATTATAGAAATACTTGACATAGCAATAATGATTAGGTATCAAAATACCGAAGAGCTTGAATCTAAGCTAAGAGGTATTGATAATGGTGATAGTGTTTTAGATATCTTTAAAAATCAAATAGAACTTATTTACTTTTAATTATTTAGGAATTATTCTATAAAAGTAAATTGTTATCATTCCAAAAATTATATTGGGAAGCCATACTGCAAACAAAGGATTAATACTACCGTTTTCAGCAAATGCTCTTGACATCACAAAAGATATAATAAATGCAAATGCGAAAGAAAACCCTAAAGTAATAAGATAACCAGTACCTTGTCTAGACTTTTTTGAGGAAATAATTACACCAAGAATAACTAATAATATTACAGTAAATGGCTGGGCTATTCTTATATATTTTTCAATTTTATACAAATCTATATCATCAGCACCTCTTAATAATTGCAATTCAATAAATTCATCAAGTTCACCCATTGTAAATGTCTCACTTAATCTGTAGTTATTATCAAAATCAGATGGTCTTACTAGAAGAGTAGTATCTAATTCAAAACCATCCTGAATCTTTTCTCCTTTATCCAACAGATCTCTTTTCCTCCAACTCTTTAGACGCCATTTTTTCAACTCATTTTTCCAAATTATTTGCCTAGCAAACAACTTACTTTTCAATTTAACTCCATCAAAATTTTCAAGAGTCACATTGTAACCTATCTCCATATTATTATCATATCTTTCAAGGTAAAGATAAGAGTTATCACTTACCTTAAAATGAACATTTTTATCTGAAAAATAATAAGGACTTCTAATATACATAACCTCAAAAGAGACTCTATCTTTATTTAAGTGAGGAATAATCCAACCATTTAGAATAAAACTTAACGATGCTATAATAACAGCGCCAAAGAAGAATGACCTAATAACTGAAAATAAACTTTTACCAGTAGATAAAATAGCAATTAATTCAGATCGCATAGACAATTGAGCTGTAACATAAACTGTTGCAATAAATGCAGTTATTGGAGTTACTAAGGAAGTTATATAGGGAATAAAACCATAATAATATCCTATAATCTCATTCCATGAAAGTTTGTTTTTAATGAATTTATGATTTTTTTCTGAGAAATCAATTACAACTACAACAAGAACCATTATAGCTACGACAAAAAGGAAAGTTTTTAAAAATTTCTTTAAAATATATTTATTTAAAATATTCATCTAAAGTCTTTTATTAAGTTTAGGTATCATAAGATCCTTCCATTCATGAAATGTATCATCTTTTATGTTCTTTCTCGCTTCTTTAACTAACCACAAATAAAAATTTAAGTTATGAAAACTTGCAATTTGTGAGCCTAAAATTTCTTTGTTTATTATAAGATGTCTAAGATAAGCTTTTGAAAAATTGGAACTATAATGATCTAAATTAACATCAATAGGAGAAAAATCTTTCTCCCATTTTTTATTCTTAATATTTATTGAGCCTTCTGATGTAAATAGCATTCCATTTCTTCCATTTCTTGTAGGCATAACACAATCAAACATATCTACACCTAATGAAATACATTCTAAAATATTTTCAGGAGTCCCTACACCCATTAAGTACCTAGGCTTGTCTTTAGGTAATATCGAACATACTAAATCAACATTTTCATATATAACATCTTTAGGCTCTCCTACAGAAAGACCCCCAATAGCATTTCCTGGTAAATCTTTCTCAGAAATAAATTCAGATGATTGTATTCTTAAATCTTTAAAAGTACCACCTTGGACAATTGGAAAAAGGAATTGTTTATGACCATAATTAAAATCTGTTTTATTGAATTGGGAAATTGATCTATCTAACCATTTGTGTGTTAGAACTAAAGATTTACTTGCGTATGAGTAATCACACGGATAAGGCAAACATTCGTCTAAAACCATACATATATCTGAACCAATTATATTCTGAGACTTGATAACAGATTCGGGTGAAAATAAATGTTTTGATCCATCTATATGAGATGAAAAGTAAACACCTTCATTTTTAATTTTTACGTTTTTAGATAAAGAAAATACTTGATAACCACCAGAATCTGTTAATATCGGCCTATCCCATTTTATAAACTTATGAAGACCATCTGATGCACTTAAAATATCAAGACCAGGTCTCAGATATAAATGGTAATTATTTGATAAAATAATTTGAGCATTTATTTTTTTTATCAAATCATCCTGGAAAACACCTTTAACAGTACCTAGAGTTCCTACAGGCATAAATATAGGAGTATCTATTTGGCCTCTACTAGTAAAAATTTTACCAACCCTAGCGTTTGATTTTGATGATCTATGTGTTAATTTGAAGAACATATTTTAGTTAAGCAAATTTTACTCAATATTATACCCATTAATGGATAAAAAAAGAAAATTTTCAAAAAAAGCGTTAAGAGACTTTGAATTAATTGATGCAGCAATAGCTCACAATGATCAAAATGCATTTGCAGAATTAATGGCTAATTATAAAAACTCAATATATTTTACAATTTTAAAAATGATCAAAGACCCAGACGATGCAGAAGACCTTACAATTGAAGCATTTTCAAAAGCATTTAATAAGATAGATAAATTTAAAAAGGATTATACATTTTCAACATGGTTATTTAGAATAGCTACGAATAATACAATAGATTTTATTAGGAAGAAAAAATTAAAAACAACAAGCCTGAATACAACATTTAAAGATGATAGTGGTAGAAATATTGACATAGATGTAAAAGATCTTGACAAGACACCTGGAGAGGAAGCTATTCACAAACAAAAAATTATGTTAGTAAGAAAATTTGTATCCAAACTCCCAGACAAATATGAAAATTTAATTAAGTATAGATATTTTGAAGAACTATCTTATAATGAAATTGCTGAAAAAACAAAATCACCCTTAGGCACTATTAAAGCTCAATTATTTAGAGCAAGAGAATTATTATATGAAATCTTAAAAGACAAAAAGTCTCAAATTTAAGATGCAAAAACACTTTAATCTTCTCAAAAAATATCACTTAGATATTTCAGAAAACAAACTAAATACTTATAAAAAATTATTTGATATTTATGAAAAAATAAACTTAAAAATAAATTTAATATCAAGGAAAGATTTTGAAAACTTCTATTTACATCATATTCTTCACTCCCTTTCTGTTGTCAAATTTAACTTAATACCAAAAAGAAAAATAAAAATAATTGACCTAGGAACTGGAGGTGGAATACCTGGAATTCCATTAGCAATATTTTATAAGGACAATAAATTTATTCTTGTAGACTCAATTAGAAAAAAAATAAAATCAGTTAATGAAATTATTAATGAAATAAAGTTAGTAAATGTTAAAACCTATAATGATAGAATTGAAAATTTAGAATTAAATGCAGACATCATAATATGTAGATCTGTTTCATCAATTCAAAACATTTTAAAATGGTCTAAAAAGTCATTGAAAAAAAAAGGGAAAATTATTTTGTTTAAGGGAGGAGATGTTGACAAAGAGTTGATAAATATTAATAAAAGATTTACGATTTATAACATAGATAGTATATATTCAGATGATTATTTCAAAAATAAAAAAATCATTGAAATCCAATCATAAACCATGTTTTTAACATTTGACACAGAAACTACTGGATTGCCAAAAAACTTCAAAGCTGATATCTCGGATAGTGATAACTGGCCTAGGCTAGTACAGCTGGCATGGCAACTTAATAATGAAAATGGTGAACTCTTATCAAATGATTCGATAATAATTAAACCAGATGGATTTACAATTCCTTATAACTCAGAAAAAGTTCATGGAATTTCTACAGAAATAGCAATTAAAAAGGGGAAGGAATTAAATGAAACAATATTAAAATTTGAAAGTGATCTAAAGAAATCAAAATATATAATAGGCCATAATATAAATTTTGACATTAAAATTTTAGGAGCAGAACACTTTAGACTAAAATTTGAATCTGAATTAGACAAAAAAAAGAAAATAGATACAGGTTTTATTTCAAAAGCATTTTGTAATCTAAAAGGTGGGTTTGGAGGAAGATTAAAAATGCCAAAGCTGATCGAAATGTATGAGATCTTATTTGGCGAAAAGTTTTCTGATGCACATGATGCTTCATATGATGTTAATGCAACTGCAAAATGTTTTTTTGAATTAGTTAAAAAAGGTGAATATCAGAATGAAGATTTAAATCCTAATCAAATATCATATGAAGGACCAATATTATTAAAATCAAATTTTGATAACAAAAACAAAAGTAAAAATGAGACCTTAAATAAGGAAAAAAAATTAATTTCAGAAAGTATAGAATTTGCTCATCTTCATAACCATTCACAATATTCAGTTCTTCAAGCTACATCTAGCATTGAGAAAATGATTGATAAAGCAATTGAATTAAAAATGAATGCAATAGCTCTAACAGACTTAGGAAATATGTTTGGAGCATTTAAATTCAGCAAGTTGGCCAAAAAACATAAAATTAAAAAAATCATAGGATGTGAGTTTTTTATATCTGAAGAAAGAAAAAAAACAAAATTCACTAGAGATAACAAAGACAAAAGACACCAGCAAGTATTAATTGCTAAAAACTTAGAAGGATATAACAATTTAACTTATCTCTCATCTATAGCATATACTGAAGGGTTATATGGTCAATTTGCAAGAATAGATAAAGATCTAATTTATAAACATAGAAAAAATGTAATTGCTTTATCTGGAAATTTAAATGGAATTATACCACAATTAATTTTAAACACTGGCATTGAAGCAGCCGAAGATGAATTAAAATGGTGGCTGGATACATTTGGAGATGATTTTTATTTAGAACTAAATAGACATGGATTAGATGAAGAAGATCATGTAAACAAAATAATTCTTGAGTTTTCAAAAAAATATAATATTAAAACTATAGCATGTAACGATGTTTATTATCTAAATAAAGAAGATTCTACTGCACATGATATTTTATTATGTATAAAGCAAGGAGAATACAAATCTACACCCATCGGCAGAGGAAGAGGTAAAAGATTTGGATATAGTAATGATCAATATTATTTCAAATCTAAAGATGAAATGAGAGACCTATTTAATGACATACCTGAATCACTAATGAATGTATCAAGCTTACTCAAAAAGATAGAAGATTATGATCTTGAAAGAGACGTAGTATTACCAAATTATAATGTGCCAAAAAAATTTGTAGTTGAAGATGACGTGATTAAAAGTCAAAATAATTACTTAAAAAAATTAACTTTTGATGGAGCTAAAGAAAAATACGGAGACTTAGATGATAAATTAATAGAAAGATTAGAATTTGAACTTAAAACAATTAAAAACACTGGGTATCCAGGATATTTTTTAATTGTACAAGATATCACAAATATTGCTAAAAAATTAGGTGTCTCAGTAGGTCCAGGAAGGGGTTCTGCAGCAGGCTCTGTTGTTGCCTATTGTATAGGAATAACAAATATCGACCCAATAAAATATAATTTGCTTTTTGAAAGATTTTTAAATCCAGATAGAATATCATTACCTGATATAGATATAGACTTTGATGATGAGGGAAGAGATAAAATAATCAATTATGTAATTGAAAAATATGGATATGATCAGGTTGCACAAATTATTACTTATGGAAGTATGGCAGCAAAATCATCAATTCGAGATGCCGGAAGAGTTTTAGAATTACCATTATCAGAAACTGATAAACTTGCTAAGCTAATACCTGAAAGACAAGGAATAAGTTTAATTGACGCATTTAAAGAAGTCCCTGAACTCTTAGAAATAAGGAAAAGAAAATCATTAGAAGCTGAAGTTTTAAGACAAGCTGAAATAATAGAAGGTTCAATTAGAAATATTGGAACTCATGCATGTGGAATAATTATAACTCCTGATAAACTTACAAATTATATCCCTGTTTCTAGATCTAAAGACTCTGACCTATTAATAACTCAGTTTGATAACAGTGTGATAGAATCTGCAGGAATGTTAAAGATGGATTTTTTAGGATTAAAAACATTATCTATAATAAATACAGCAATTAGAAATATTTATAAAAAAACTGGAAAAAAAATTAATCTTGACAAACTAGGTTTAGATGATGAGCCAACATATGAGTTATTCCAAAAAGGTGAAACTAATGGGACATTCCAATTTGAATCAGATGGAATGCAAAAACACTTAAAATCTTTAAAACCAGATAGATTTGAAGATCTTATAGCCATGAATGCATTATACAGACCAGGACCTATGGAATACATTCCTAATTATATTGCAAGAAAACACGGAAAAGAAGAAATTAAATATGATTTACCTGAGATGGAAGAGTACCTTTCAGAAACTTATGGAATTACTGTTTACCAAGAACAAGTCATGTTATTGTCTCAAAAACTTTGTGGATTTACCAAAGGAGAAGCAGACCAACTTAGAAAGGCCATGGGTAAAAAAGATGCAAAATTACTAGAGCTTCTAAAACCTAAATTTTTTGATGGTGGAAAAAAGAACAAAATTGATGAAGAAAAATTAGAAAAAATTTGGTCTGACTGGCAGTCATTTGCCGCATATGCATTTAACAAATCCCACTCTACATGTTATTCATTAATTGCTTATAAAACCGCATACTTAAAAGCAAATTATAAATCAGAATACATGGCTTCTGTTCTTACGCATAATCAAAATAATATTGATAAAATATCATACTTTATGGATGATTGCAAGAAACAAAATATTAAGGTATTAGGTCCGGATATTAACAAATCTGATAATAATTTTGTTGTAGGAAAAGAGGATGAAATTTTGTTTGGACTAGGTGCAGTTAAAGGTACGGGGGATGCAGCTGTTAATTATATTATTAAAGAAAGAGAAAAAAACGGAGATTATGAAAATATTTTTGATTTTATATGTAGAACTAGCTCGAGAGCTGTTAATAAGAAAACATATGAATCATTAGCACTTGCGGGATCATTTGATAGTTTAGAAGATATTGATAGAAAAAAATATATTCATTCAAGTGAAAATGAATTATCATTTATAGAAAAAGCAATCTCATATTCAAATAAGCTTCAAAAGGAAAAAGAAACAAAACAAACATTTTTATTTGACAATTCTGAAGAAAGCAATTTAGTTACTCCTGAAATACCAGAAATTGAACCTTTTACTGAGATTGAAAAACTAAGAATTGAAAAAGAATTATTGGGCATATATGTTTCTGGACACCCTCTAGATAAGTATTCCTTTGAAATAAAAAATTTATGTAATTCTAACTTCAGAAAAATAAAAAACCTAAATCAATTAGGAGGAAAGATAAATCTCTATACAGCAGGGATAGTAACAAATGTAGAGCATAGAATATCTAAAAATGGGAAACCGTACGGCACAATTACAGTTGAAGATTTTTCAGACTCATATAATTTCATTTTTTTTAGTGACGACTATGTGAAATTCAAAAATTTCTTTGAAGAAGGTTGGTTCTTATTTTTAAAAGGAAAAATGAAAAATAAGTGGAATAAAGAAGACGAATTAGAATATAAAATTGATGAAATTAATTTACTATCTAAAGTAAGAGAAAAGATGATCAAAGAGCTTCACATTAGAATAAATATAGATGACTTAAATAATAACCTAGTTGAAAGTTTAGATAGTAATTTTAAAAATTTAAAAAACGGAAATTGTCATCTTAAGGTCACTATTTTATCAAATAATAATGGAAAAAACATATCACTTGATATGATCTCAAGAGATAAAAAATTTGAGCTTGAAGATAACCTATTAAATTTATTATCATCAAACCCAGAAATCAATTATATTGTTAATAAATAAATTAATAATTTTAATTATTTTTACAAAAAAAAATGGGCAAAGCTTTAGAAATTACAGATTCAAACTTTAATGATATAGTATCAAAAAATAAAACAGTTCTTGTTGATTTTTGGGCTGAATGGTGTGGGCCATGTAGAATGATAGCTCCAATGATTGAAGAACTTGCTGGGGAGTACGATGGAAAAGCAGTAGTAGGTAAACTAGATATAGATAATAACCAAGAATCAAGTATTAAATTTGGTGTTAGAAGTATTCCAACCTTATTAATTTTTAAAGATGGTGAATTAGCAGATAGACATGTTGGAGCAGTTCCAAAAGAAACTTTATCTAAATCAATTGATTCGAATTTATAATTTATCTAGAACATAAATTTTTGTAAGAACAATACTTACACGCGTTTTCATCATCACTCTGAGCAAAAGGAACTTTAATATTAAAAATCTCTGATAGTTTTTTTATTAGTTTTTTCTCAAAATCTTCTAAATATTCA
>CAYXSW010000005.1:16418-76288 GCA_964467915.1 uncultured Marinoscillum sp. | reverse complement strand
AAATTAATGAACAACTTTTTGGTTGGGTTATAGAAAATTTATATAAAAATTCTATTGATGCAATAGGTAAAAATGGAAAAATAATTATAAAGTTATTTGAAAAAAATAATAAAATAATTGTTGAATTTACAGACAGTGGCCCTGGAATAAAAAAAACCGAATTCAAAAAAATATTTAGCCCAGGCTATACTACAAAGACAAGAGGTTGGGGATTGGGTCTTGCTTTAGCCCATAGGATTATATCAGATTATCACAAGGGAATAATTTATGTAAAAGAGTCAATTAAAAACATAAAAACTACAATAAGAATTGAGCTGACAAAATAAGAATAAAAAAATTCATAATATCTTGTATTATGGCTTTGTAAAATTGTATTTATAATTTAATTTCGCACTACTATATTTTTTAACTAAACCACCTTTTCTAAGTCATGTCAAACTCAGGTAAAATAACAGCTGTAATTGGTCCAGTAGTAGATGTATCATTTGAAGAAAATAATCTACCAAAAATTCTAAATGCTCTAGAAATATCAAAAGATGATGGTTCTGCCTTAGTTCTTGAAGTTCAGCAACATTTAGGTGAAGATAGAGTTAGAACAATATCAATGTCTGGAACAGAAGGTTTAAAAAGAGGAATGCCTGTAAAAGATTTAGGTCAACCTATTTCAATGCCAATAGGTAATGACATAAAAGGCAGACTATTTAATGTTGTTGGTTCAGCAATAGATGGGATAGAAGAACCAAAAACTAGTGACAGATTGCCAATACATAGAGATGCTCCGAAATTTGAAGATTTGTCAACCTCTTCAGAAGTTTTGTACACAGGAATTAAAGTAATTGATTTAATTGAGCCATATAATAAAGGAGGTAAAATTGGATTATTTGGAGGAGCTGGAGTTGGAAAGACAGTACTGATTCAGGAACTGATTAACAATATTGCCAAAGCATATTCAGGTCTTTCAGTATTTGCTGGAGTTGGTGAAAGGACAAGAGAGGGAAATGACTTATTAAGAGAAATGATAGAAGCAGGTATTGTTGATTACGGTGAAAAATTCAGAGAGTCTATGGAAAAAGGATCTTGGGATCTATCTAAAGTTGATAGAAAAAAATTGAAAGAATCAAAAGCTGCATTTGTATTCGGGCAAATGAATGAACCTCCTGGTGCTAGAGCTAGGGTTGCATTATCAGGTCTAACTCTTGCTGAATACTTTAGAGATGGAGATGGTAAAGGACAAGGAAGGGATATATTATTTTTTATTGATAATATTTTTAGGTTTACACAAGCAGGTTCTGAGGTTTCAGCGTTATTAGGCAGAATGCCTTCAGCAGTAGGATATCAACCAACTCTTGCTACTGAAATGGGTGCTATGCAAGAAAGAATTACTTCAACTAAAAAAGGTTCGATAACCTCTGTTCAGGCAGTATATGTACCTGCAGATGATTTAACTGATCCTGCACCAGCAACAACTTTTGCTCATTTAGATGCTCAGAGTGTACTTTCTAGAAAATTAGCTTCGATAGGAATCTATCCTTCTATTGATCCTTTAGAATCAACTTCAAGGATATTAACAGAAGAGGTAGTTGGGGCAGAACACTATAATTGTGCCCAGAGAGTTAAGGAACTTCTTCAAAGATATAAGGAATTACAGGATATAATAGCAATCCTAGGTATGGATGAACTATCTGAAGAAGATAAACAAGTAGTACATAGAGCAAGAAGAGTCCAAAGATTTTTATCTCAACCTTTCCATGTAGCAGAGCCTTTTACTGGAGTTAAAGGTGAATTAGTAGATATAAAAGACACAATTAAAGGTTTCACAATGATAATGGACGGAGAACTTGATCACCTTCCAGAAGCAGCTTTTAACCTAAAAGGAACTATCGAGCAAGCAATTGAAGCTGGTGAGGAGTTGCTAGAAAAAGTAAAATAATAATTTTATGCTCTTAGAAATTTTATCTGCTGAAGAAAAAATATTTAGTGGGGACGTAGATTCTGTTATTTTACCTGGAGTTAATGGTCAGTTTCAAGTTTTAAATAATCACGCCCCAATAGTTAGTTCCCTCTCAGATGGTAAAATAGTCTACTCAGATAAATCAAACACAAATTCTCTAGATATAAAAGGTGGAATAGTGGAGGTTCTAGAAAATAAGGTTAGTGCGTTAATTGAAAAATAACTGACATTCTGTCAGGTGCTCTATTTGGCATAGTTTTTGTCATATATTATTCTGAAAATAAATTATAAAATTATGAGTAAAATTATTGGAATTGATTTAGGAACCACTAATTCATGTGTTTCTGTAATGGAAGGTAATGAACCAGTCGTTATTCCTAATAGTGAAGGGAAAAGAACAACACCATCAATAGTTGCATTTCTTGATGATGGTAAAGGAGAGAGAAAAGTTGGAGATCCAGCTAAAAGACAAGCAATTACAAACCCTCAGAACACAATTAACTCTGTTAAAAGATTCATGGGTAAAAAGTTTTCAGATATTAATGAAGAGAAAAGAAATTTATCCTATAAAGTAGAAAAAGGAACAAATAATACTGTAAGTGTTAAAATTGGTTCAAGAAAATATACACCACAAGAAATATCTGCAATGATTCTTCAAAAGATGAAATCTACTGCTGAAGATTACCTTGGTTCAGAAGTAAAGGAAGCAGTAATTACTGTGCCAGCATATTTTAATGATTCAGAAAGACAAGCAACAAAGGAAGCTGGTACAATTGCTGGGCTTGATGTTAAAAGAATTATAAATGAGCCTACAGCAGCAGCACTTGCCTATGGCCTAGATAAAAAAGACAAAGACCTAAAAATTGCAGTTTTTGATTTAGGTGGTGGAACTTTTGATATATCAATACTTGAGTTGGGTGATGGTGTTTTCGAAGTAAAGTCAACTAATGGAGATGTCCATTTAGGTGGAGATGATTTTGATAGTGTTCTAATTGATTGGTTGGCCGATGAATTTAAAAAAGATGAAGGAATTGATCTTAGAAAAGACCCAATGGCTCTTCAAAGACTAAAAGAAGGAGCAGAGAAAGCAAAGATTGAGCTATCAAGTTCAACATCTACAGAAATAAATCTTCCTTATATCATGCCTGTAGATGGTGTTCCAAAACATTTAGTAAAGTCTTTATCAAGATCAAAGTTTGAACAACTATCTCAAAAGCTTGTTGAAAGAACATTAGATCCGTGCTCTAAAGCACTTAAAGATGCAAAAATGAGCGTTTCAGATATTGATGAAATTATTTTAGTAGGTGGCTCAACTAGAATTCCAAAAATTCAGGAAGAAGTCGAAAAGTTTTTTAAAAAGAAACCTTCAAAAGGTGTAAATCCAGATGAAGTTGTTGCAGTTGGTGCTGCTATTCAAGGTGGTGTTCTTACTGGAGAAGTGAAAGATGTTCTTTTACTAGATGTTACTCCATTATCTCTTGGGATTGAAACACTGAATGGTGTATTTACAAAGTTAATTGAATCAAACACTACAATTCCTACAAAGAAATCAGAGACATTTTCAACTGCTGCTGATAACCAACCTGCTGTAGAGATTCATGTTCTTCAAGGTGAAAGACCAATGGCTAAAGACAATAAAACAATTGGCAGATTTCATCTTGATGGTATCCCACCTGCGCCTAGGGGTGTGCCTCAAGTTGAGGTAACTTTTGATATAGATGCCAATGGAATATTAAATGTTTCTGCTAAAGATAAAGGAACGGGTAAAGAACAAAATATTAGAATCGAGGCATCATCAGGTCTTTCTGAAGAAGAAATTAACAAAATGAAAGATGAAGCTAAAGCTAATGAAGAAACTGATAAGAAAGAAAGAAAGAAAGTAGATAAATTAAATACTGCTGATGGGCTGATATTTCAAACTGAAAAACAACTTAAAGAGTTTGGGGACAAGCTATCAGAACCAAATAAAAAATCAATTGAAGATTCTCTAGAGAAGCTGAAAGTTATTCATAAAGAACAAAAAATTGATGAAGTGGACGCAGCTGTTGAGGCTTTAAATAAATCATGGGAAGCCGCAAGTCAAGAGATGTATAAAGCAACTCAAGAAGAACAACAGGCTGGTGGAGAAGCACCTAAAGGTGGTGGAACAAAAGGTGCTAAAAAAGATTCTAGCAAAGGAGATGACATATCAGATGTCGATTTTGAAGAAGTTAAAGACGAAAAAAAATAACAGTTAATAATTACAATTTCCAGGTGTTCTTGGGAACGGGATGACATCACGAATATTTTTCATGCCAGTAATAAACTGAACTAGCCTCTCAAGTCCAAGGCCAAACCCTGAGTGAACAACTGTACCAAACCTTCTGGTATCAAGGTACCATGAGAGGTCTTTTTTTGAGATATTCATTTCGTCCATTCTCTTAGTCAACATATCAAGCCTTTCCTCTCTTTGTGATCCCCCTATGATCTCACCAACTGTTGGGAACAATACATCCATAGCAGCTACAGTTTTATTATCCTCATTACTTCTCATGTAAAAAGCTTTAATGTCTTTAGGATAATCTATTACGATAACAGGATTTTTAAAATGTTTTTCTACTAAATATCTTTCATGCTCAGATTGAAAATCAATCCCCCAATCATCTACTTTAAATTTAAACTTACCCTTTTTATTCGGTTTAGAATTTCTTAGTATATTAAATGCATCAGTATACGATACCCTAGTAAAATTATTATCAGTTATTTTAGAAAGTCTTTCAATTAAAGAAAATTCATTTCTCTGTATCTGTGGAAGAGATTTTTCTTCATTTCTTTCCAAATTTTCTAAAAATAAAAGATCATCCTTACAATTATCCAAAACATAAGTAATCACATACTTTAGCATTTCTTCAGCAAGATTCATGTTATCTTCAATATCATAAAATGCCATTTCAGGTTCTATCATCCAAAATTCTGATAAGTGCTTAGATGTGTTTGAATTTTCTGCTCTAAATGTGGGACCAAAAGTATAAACTTCAGATAAGGCAAGTGCCCCAAGTTCAGCATTTAATTGTCCTGAAACAGTAAGATTTACAGGTTTAGAAAAAAAATCATTTTTAAAGTCTACATTTTTCTTATCTAAATCTAAAGAAGTTACCTTGAACATCTCCCCAGCGCCTTCTGCATCAGAAGAAGTGATAATTGGAGTGTGAATATTATAAAAGCCTTTATCATTAAAAAAATTATGGATAGCAAATATAATTGAATGCCTTATCCTAAAAATTGAACTAAAAGTGTTTGTTCTCGGTCTTAAATGAGCTACTTCTCTCAAAAATTCAAATGAATGTCTTTTCGGCTGAATAGGATACTCATCGGGATCTGACTTTCCAAGAATTTTTAATTTACTTGCTATCAACTCAAAAGCCTGATTCTTACCTTCACTTTTAACAAGTTTACCTAAAACACTTAATGATGTCCCTGAATTTATTTCATCAACTAGTTTTAAATCAAACTCATCCATATCCAGAACAATCTGTAAACTGTTAATGGTTGAACCATCATTTAATGATATAAAAGAAACATTTTTACTTTGTCTCTTAGTCCTAACCCATCCAGAAACATTAATATCAGAATCAAAATGTTTCTCAGTAATCGAAATAATCTTTATTCTCTCTTTATCCATATTAAATAAGTGGTAAAAAAAGTATAATTTAATCTTATTTCAAAGAATAGACTAATTATAATAAATTTGTAAATCAAATAACTTTATAATGCAAAGATTAGAACTAAGACAAAATCAGTCTCAAAAGCTTACTCCTCAACAAATTCAATTTATCAAATTGTTGAAATTATCTAATTCAAATATTGACTCAGAGATTAAGAAAGAACTTGAAGAAAACCCTGCATTAGAAGAAAATGAAAATAATAGAAATGAAGAAATAGAAATTTCAAATAATGAAAATTATAACTACTCTCAAAAGAGAGGAAGTGAATCATCAAACTTTTCTAGAGAATCAAATATTACCAATATTGAATCTTTTAGAGAAAGTTTATTAACTCAAATTAACTATCTAAAACTAGATAAGGATGAAATGGCAATAGCAAATCAAATAATAGGGACATTAGATAATGATGGTTACCTTAGAAGGGATCTAGAATCAATTATTGATGATATAGCTTTTTCCGAAAATATAGAATATAGTTATAATGAAATTGAAAAAGTATTATTGAAAATTCAAACATTAGAGCCTCCAGGAATTGGCGCACGAAACCTAGAAGAATGCCTCATCCTTCAGATTGATTCTTTCTCTGAGTTGACAAAAACACACCTTTTAGCAAAAAAAATATTAGAGGAAAGTTTCGTGGATTTCAAAAAAAAGCAGTTTGATAAAATTTACAATAAATATGATAAAAGTAAAGTTGAAATTAATGATGCATTTGACTTTATTAAAACACTAAACCCAAAACCTTCTGGTGGATTAGAAGATTCAGAAATAACTGAGTTTTTAATTCCAGATTTTATTATTAAGAAAAATAATGAAGAATTTATTGTAGATCTAGCTTCAGGAAATAGAAAAATAAATATTAATAAAAAGTACATCTCAATATATGACGATCTTAAAAGCAAAAAAAATAAAGATAACGAGACCAAGAAATCATATGACTTTGTTAAGAAAAAAATTGAGTCAGCTCAGTGGTTTGTAGATGCTTTAAACCAGAGGAATGACACGCTTCTAAAAACAATGAATACAATTCTAAAACTACAGATAAAGTTTTTCGAAGATGGAGATGAGAATGACTTGAAACCAATGATATTAAAAGATATCGCAGAAATAATTAAAATGGACATATCAACAGTCAGTAGAATAGTTAGTAGCAAAGTTGTACAAACTGATTTTGGAGTATTTCCGTTAAAACACTTCTTTTCAGAATCAACTATAAAAAAAGGTGACGAATTAGTTAGTAGCAGAGTAGTAAAAAATTATTTAAAGAAAATAATTGAAAAAGAAAATAAGAGATCTCCATATTCTGATGACCAATTAGAAAAAATACTTCAAGATAAAGGGTATCAAGTTGCGAGAAGAACAGTTGCAAAATACAGGGAACAACTTAGTATACCTGTCGCAAGATTAAGGAGAGAATATTAAAACAATGAGAAAGATATACCAACTTTATTTATAGTTGGATTATTATTTTCATATAATGGAAGAGAGTTCGTATCAAATAGGTTAGATAAATGTTTTTTATAATAAATATTAAAATTTCCAACTCCTACTTGAAAAGATACTCCATATTTAAAATCATTTAAACCAAAATCTTTTTTCGACTTAGCTGTGTTTGCAATATTATTAATTGTCTGTTTAATCTTGGTAGATGAATTAAGGAGAAAACCAAATTCAGCACCAAAACCAATAAAGAATCTTCTTTTATCAAGACTTCCTGAACCAAAATAATATTTAAAATCTACTGGTACCATAAGATACGTTCCCTTCAATGAATTCTTATCAGGAGAAAAAGAAAGAGTGTCAACTATAATCTGATTAAAACCATCAGCATCTGTTATTTCAGATAATGTGACATCATTAGAGAATGAAAGTCTGTCATTAGATATACCAAGACCAGGGTTAATAGAAAAATCATTGCCTAAAAAAATAGGCTTTGAGTAAAAAATATCAAGTGATCTTGAAGGAAAAACATCAGACTGTAATGAATGATTGTTATCTTCTAAAAATGTAAAACCAAAATTTAATTTAAGATAACCTGGTAAATCAATATTATTTTTTTTCTCTAAAGAATCTTGAGTAAAGGCAGTAAATGGAAAATAAAAAAATAAAATTATGGTTATAATTCTCATCATTTTTTAATTACTCGGCAAATATATGTTATAATATATTATAATGTAAAGTTTATAGAAATAGTACTTGTTATTAATTGTTAAATTTGTTGAAAAATGGACTCGTAGCTTAACTGGATAGAGCACCTGGTTACGGCCCAGGAGGTTGGGGGTTCGACTCCCTCCGAGTTCACATTGTTAACCTCAGCATTTCGTTGAGGTTTTTTTATTACCTAAGTAAATTAATTAAGATTATTTTCAAGGACTGATTGCATCTCAAGGAACTTAGCTTTAGCTTCATCTATTGATGAATGAAAGTTTTTATCTAATTGAAGTTTTATTTTATTACTATAATAAATGTCTTTTGAAAAAATTAAAGTTAATTTTTCAACATCAAGGCCATTCTTTTTATTAGTTTCAAGGGTTGATTTAAGAGATAAACCTTCTGTGGGAATCACACATACCACTGGGTTATAATTTCCTTTTTTTATGTCAATAATATTTTCTGTTAGATTATAAAATCTAATTTTTACACTGAATTCTTCCTTGTTCCTAAAGTAGTATGATTTTTCTGGACTTTTAGATGGGTCTAAAGTGAATTTTGAAGTTCTCGACTCATTAAGATATAATTCAAATAATTCATTACTTAAATTATAATCAAATTCTATTATTTGATTTTTATCATTTACCTCTTTTTCATTTTTCTGATCAGAAATTTTTCTTCCTCCAACTTTCTCAGGAGAACCTGATTCAATTTTTTTTGCTCCACCACTATCTACATAAGCTGATGATGAAAGAGGAGGTGGGGCACTAGATTCAATAAGATCAATATCGTCTATATTATCATTACTTGAATTTATATTCAAATTATTTTGATTAATTACACTTTCTAATTTAGTATATCTAGACACATAGTATAAAGGTTCATTGCCTTTATTTTGAACTAAAAAGTCTACATCATAGATGTTTTTTTTCTTTGTTTGTTCTATTAATTTAAATGTTACATTAACTCTTATAAATTCATTCTCGACAATATGATTTTGATTCTGTAGAGAAATTCCTAAAATAAAAAAAGAAATAAATATGAAATTCATATATACAATCTTATAAACATTCTTAAATAATTCAAAATCAAAATTGATTAGGTAATCACAAGTTTTTTTGTATTAATTTTATTTATATGATATTTAATCAAATAAAATTCTTCTTAATACTCATATTATTATTGGGGTGTAACACATCAAAAAAACAAGAAGAAAACATAATTAGTCCACTTAAGAATACCATTAAAGGAGATAAATTAAATGGAGGCTTGTATCTTCCAGGAGGATTTGAGGCATTAGTTGTCACTGAAGGGGTCGGCCCGTCAAGACACATTGCAGTAAATTATAATGGAGATATATATGTAAAATTAAGAACAGCTTCTGGAAGGAATGGAAACGTAGCATTAAGAGATAATGATAATGATGGAAAGGCAGACATAATAAAAAGATTTGGTGACTACCCAAATGATGGGAAATTTGGAACAGAGATGAAGATAAATGATGGTTACCTTTATTTTACTTCTGAACTTGTTATCTACAGACAAAAACTCGAAAAAAACAAACTGATTCCTGAAGGTAAACCTGAAATTGTTTTAGTTGACCCCTACCCAATCAGATGGCATAATGCAAAATCATTAGCATTCGATGAAAAAGATAATATCTATGTAACATTTAGTGCCCCAACCAATGCTTGTGAAAATTGGGAAACAAAACCTAATACCTATTCAACAAAAGATGTTAAAGGAGAATATCCATGTGAACAGTTAGATATTTTGGGGGGAATATGGAAATTTAACAAAAACAAATTAGGGCAATCCTTAAAAGATGGGAAAAGATATGCAACTGGAATCAGAAGTGTTGTTGGTCTCACGTGGAATAAATTAAATAATTCTTTATATGGAGTTAATCACGGAAGAGATTTCTTACATAATCATGCGCCTCAATATTATTCAGAATGGGAAAATAGTATTTTACCAGCTGAAGAGTTTATTAAGATAGAAGATGGAGATGACTACGGATGGCCTTACACGTATTATGATCATTTCAAAAACAAACGAATGTTAGCACCAGAGTATGGGGGAGATGGAAAAAAAATATCTGATAATTATAATAACCCAATTATGGGTCTTCCTGCACATTGGGCGCCTAATGATCTACTCTTTTATAGTGGAGATCAATTTCCTGATAGGTATAAAAACGGAGCTTTTATTGCATTTCATGGATCAACTAATAGGGTGCCATATCCACAAGCTGGTTATGTTGTTGGATTTATTCCATTTAAGGAAGGTGTTCCTTATGGAGAATTAGAAATTTTTGCTGATGGTTTTGCCGGAAGAAGTGTATTAGTAGATATGGAAGATGCTAATTATAGACCCATGGGATTAGCTCAAGGACCAGACGGATCTCTTTATATTTCGGAGTCCAAAAAGGGAAAAATATGGAGAGTATTCTTTAGTGGTAACAAGATGAATTTTGGAGAAAAAGAACTTAAAAAAATGATAAGTAGAGAAGAAAGAAGTTATACTAAAATTCCAGATGAGATAAGTGACAAACTAGAATAAATTAATTTTTATGTGCTGTTATAATTTGTTCTACAACTTCTGGATTTAACAAAGTAGAAATATCCCCAAAATTATCAAATTCATTTGCAGCAATTTTTCTTAGAATTCTCCTCATAATCTTACCTGATCTTGTTTTAGGTAGTCCCGGAACTATAAGTATTTTATCAGGTTTAGCAATAGGACCAATATGCTTGGTAACCACCTCTCTAATTCTAGTAAAATAGTCTAAGTCTTTTGATTTGTTTTTTACTATTACAAAACCAAAAATACCTTGACCTTTAATTTCATGAGGAAAACCAACAACCGCCGATTCAACTACTTCTTTTTCCTGGTTTATAGCATCTTCTACCTCCGCAGTTCCAATTCTATGTCCAGATACATTAATAACATCATCCACTCTCCCTAAGATTCTATACATTCCGTCATCATCACGTTTTGCTCCATCACCAGTAAAATAATAACCTTTAAATGTAGAAAAATATGTTTCTTTACATCTTTTATGATCACCATAGGTTGTTCTCAAAATAGATGGCCAAGGATACTTTATACAAAGATTACCTTCGACATTATTTTCTTTGATTTCAACACCATCATTATCCAATAAAATAGGCTGAATACCAGGTAATGGTAACGTGGCATAGGTTGGCTTACAATTTATTATATTAGGAAGAGGTGATATCATAATGCCTCCCGTCTCAGTTTGCCACCATGTGTCAACAACAGGGCATTTTTTCTTACCAATATTGTCATGGTACCAATTCCAAGCTTCTTCATTTATCGGCTCCCCAACAGAACCAATAACCTTTAGAGAAGACAAGTCATAACCTTCTAAAAATTTATTTCCGAATGATTGAAGAGCTCTTATAGCTGTTGGAGCTGTATAAAATTGATTTACTTTATGTTTATCAATTATCTCCCAAAACCTAGAGGCATCAGGGTAAGAGGGTACACCTTCAAACACTATTGTTTTAGCGCCTCTTAACAAAGGCCCATAGACAATATAGCTATGACCAGTAATCCAACCTACATCGGCTGTACACCAGTAAGTATCACCATCTTTATATTGGAAAACATTCTCAAACGTAAACTGAGTATATAACATATAGCCAGCACAAGTATGGACAACTCCTTTAGGTTTTCCTGTAGATCCAGAAGTATATAGAATAAATAATAAATCTTCCGATTTCATTTTCTCAGCCTCACAACTTTTATCTACATTATTAACAATTTCATGGTACCAAACATCTCTATTTTTTTTCATTTTTATAGGAGAAGCTGTTCTTCTTATGGTTAGCACATGATCTATAGAAGATGTTGATTCAATTGCCTCATCAACTACATCTTTAACTGGAATAACTTTATTCCCTCTGAAATTTCCATCTGAAGTTATAACAAGCTTAGCTTCACAATCATTAATTCTATCTGATAAAGATGACGCACTAAAACCAGCAAAAACTACAGAATGAACTGCTCCTATTCTTGCGCATGCAAGCATGGAAATTGCAGCCTCAGGTATCATAGGAAGATAAATTACAACTCTGTCACCTTTCCCAACTCCTAATTTTTTAAGTACATTTGCAAAAGAGCAGACCTCTTCAAATAATTGATTATAAGTATAAGTTATGTTCTCTTCATTAGGTTCATTAGGTTCCCATATAATTGCTATATCATCCCCTTTTTCTTTATTTCTTTCAAAAATATTTTCTGTTATATTAAGTTCTCCATCTTCAAACCACGTTACTTTTGGGTCAGTAAAGTTCCAATTTAAAATATCAGATGGTTCTTTTTTCCATAAGAATTTTGAGGAATAATTCTTCCAATATTTTTCAGGGTCGTTAACACTTTCCTTATAATGAGATTTGTATTCTTCTAGATTATTTATCATAATTCAATATAGCATAAAAGTCTATAATAAGTCATTAGCAAGATTAGCTAATTCTGATCTCTCCCCTTTTCTTAATGTAACGTGAGAATATAATTTTTGTCCTTTTAATTTATCAATGAGATATGATAACCCATTACTTTGTGAGTCAAGATAAGGAGTGTCGATCTGGTTAATGTCACCCGAAAATACAATTTTTGTGTTTTCTCCTGCCCTAGATATTATGGTTTTAATTTCATGAGGTGTTAAGTTTTGAGCTTCATCTATAATGAAATAAATATTTGAAAAGCTTCTACCTCTAATATAAGCTAGAGGTTGAATAACTAGCTTCTCAGATTCAATCATATTCTTTAATACTTTAAATTCCTTGGATGTCTCTTTATACTGGTTCTGTATATATTTCAAATTATCCCATAACGGCTCCATGTAAGGGTTTATCTTTGAGTTAATGTCTCCAGGAAGGTAACCTATATCCTTATTACTTAAAGGAACTATAGGTCTTGCAACAAATATCTGTTTAAACTCTCTTCTTTGAGATATGGCTGAAGCTAAAGCTAATAATGTCTTTCCTGTTCCAGCTACTCCATTAATGGAAACTAGCGATACCTTATCATTTAGTAAGGAGTGAATAGCAAATGCTTGCTCAGCATTTCTTGGTTTTATTCCTGTTATAGCAGTCTTCTCAACTCTATTTACTGTTTCTTTATCAGCATCGTAGTATATCAAAGCAGATTTTTTTGAATCCTTTAAAATGTAATAAGAGTTATCCCTTAACTTTTTTCTAGGAAAAATTAATTTCTTTTCTATAATATTATTTTCAAAGATATTATCTATGACTTCAGGTTTTACGTTATCAATAACTTGCCCCTCTAAGTCAAGTGAATTTAAATTTTTAATTTTACCTGTTAAATAATCCTCAGCCTTTAAGTTTAATGATTTGGCTTTTAACCTAAGATTAATATCTTTTGAAACAAGAGTGATAATTTTATTTTTTTCTTCTTTCTGGAGATTTAGTGCAGAATCTAATATCTTATGATCATTAATTTCATCATTAAAAATATTATTTTTTGTTTTTTGATTAACAAGTATCTTGAATTTACCTTTAGTCTTACCATTCAATGGAATCCAGTTGTTCAACATCTTATCAGAAGAAAGTTCATCTATCATTCTAATGAACTCTCTTGCCTCAAAGTTTATAGTATCATTACCTTTTTTAAGATGATCTAATTCTTCAAGAACTGTGATAGGTATACCTATATCATTTTCCTCAAAGTTCATTATAGAATCATGTGAAAATAAAATCACTGAAGTATCTAGAACATAAATTTTCTTTTTTTTCTGAGGCATAATTTATTTTCTTATAATTTCATTATAATAATTAATATAATGTGGTAAAATAATATTAACATCAAAATTTTCAGCTCTTTTAAAGGCATTATCTTTAAAACCTTTGAGATTAGATTTCTCCAGAATACTTATAGCTTTACTTGACATAGATTCTATATCACCAATATCACAAGTATAACCAGATTTTCCATCCTCAACTAATTCTGGTAACCCTCCAGCATTAGATGATATTACAGGGACTGAGGACGCCATAGCTTCTAGTGCAGAAAGACCAAAGCTCTCCTTCTCAGAAGTCAATAAGAATAGATCAGCATCATGTAAAACATTTTCAACATCTGGAATCTTTCCTATAAACATAACATCTCTAAGTGAACATAGGGATCTTGTCAGAGATTCTATATTAGCTCTCTGAGGTCCATCTCCAATCATTATGAGTTTCGACGGAATTTGTTTATTAATTTTACAGAAAATGTTTATTACATCTTGGATTCTTTTAACTTTTCTAAAGTTTGAAGTATGTATTAATAATTTTTCTCCTTTCTGACACAACTTACTTCGATAGGAATTTCTTTTAACAGATGTGTACTTATTAATATCTATAAAATTAGGAATCACCTTAATTTTATTTTCAATATTAAATATATCTATTGTATCTTTTCTTAGACTATTTGATACAGCAGTAACTCCATCTGAATTATTTATAGAAAAGTTTATAACCGGTTTGCATGAGGGATCTTTTCCAACCAATGTAATATCTGTACCGTGTAGTGTAGTTATAACTGGAATTTCTATTCCCATTGTCTTCAGAATATCCTTCGCAAGTAAAGCAGAAGATGCATGAGGTATAGCATAGTGAACATGAATTATATCTAACTTTTCAAATTTTACTATCTCAACAAGTTTGCTAGTAAGTGATGTCTCATAAGGAGGATACTCAAACAAAGGATAGTTCTTAATAGATACCTCATGATAAAATAGATTATCACTAAATACATTTAACCTAGCAGGCTGAGCATACGATATAAAGTGTACAGTATTTCCTTTCTCAGATAAAACTTTCCCTAGTTCGGTTGCGACAACACCACTACCACCAAATGTAGGATAACAGACAATACCAATCTTCATATAAAGATTAAATTACATTAACAGTAATATAGAAAAACCTAATTACTTGCTTATAAAATAAGTATTACTAAATTAACAATTTTTCAATCTATCTTTATGTATTATTTAATATGATTTTTTTAAAATATGAGACTTCCTTCATTTATTAAACTTCCAAACACTAGACGGTTTAAATTCGCTCCAAGACACTTTGATCCTATCAAAGATGAACTATATCATAGAGTATCTGAATCAAAAAATACAAAGAAAAAATATTTTAAAAGAAACAGGAATAAAAATCAGATAAGCGCTTCAAGACTTCAGTTAATTATTGCATTTATTTTATCTTTTTTAATCTTTGGGTGGCTTTATTTAGGAAATAAAATTTTTATTTTTATCATTTTAATACCTTTATGGTTCCTTTTTAAGAGGTGGACTAAGAAATAAGATGGATATTATAAATCAACTACCCAAATCTGTAGCAAATCAAATTGCAGCTGGTGAAGTAATCCAGAGACCATCATCTATAATTAAAGAATTAATTGAGAATAGTGTAGACGCAAAAGCTAAAAATATTAAGATAGTCATAAAAGATGCTGGAAAACAATCGATATCTGTAATAGATGACGGAGTGGGAATGTCTAAAGAAGATTCAATTAATTGTTTTAATAGGCACGCAACCTCTAAAATATCAAAAACTGAAGATCTATATAAAGTTAAGACAATGGGATTCAGAGGTGAGGCCCTCGCTTCTATAGCAGCAGTGTCTGAAGTTATATTAAAGACTAGAAATAGTAACAATAAAACTGGACATCAAATTATCTTACAAGATTCTATTATAACTGAAAAAAAAGACATAAACTTTCAAAAAGGGACTAGTATAACATGTAAAAATTTATTTTATAGTGTCCCTGCTAGAAGAAATTTTTTAAAGTCTAACAATGTTGAGCTAAGACATATAATAGAAGAGTTTATAAGGTGTGCTATTGCAAATTATAATTTAAATTTTATTCTTATAAATGAAGAGGCTGAGATATATAACCTTAATGGTACAAACCTTAAGAAGAGACTAATTTCAATTTTTAAAAAAAGTTATGAAAATAACCTAATATCATGTGAGGAGAGGTATGGTGGAATAACAATAGAAGGATACATAGGTAAGCCTGAAAACACAAAGAAGACGAGAGGCGAACAGTATGTTTATGTAAATAATAGATTTATAAAAAGTGGATATTTAAATCATGCTATAATCAATAGTTATGAGGGACTTATTGAAGATAAAAAATTTCCTTTTTATGTACTTTTTATTTCAATAAATACTGATTTAGTAGATATTAATATCCATCCAACAAAAACAGAAATAAAATTCGAAGATGAGAGGTTAATATATAATCTTGTCAAATCTTCAGTTAAAAAATCTTTAGAAAAATTTAATGTATCTCCCAGTCTTAATTTTGACGCTGATGTTAATTTCACAAAAAACATTAATTTTTTAGAATCAGGAATAACGTCATCTCCAGAAAAAAAAGCAGTATACTCAGAGAAAAGGAAAGATTGGGATAAGATTTTTGAAAACGTTAAAATTGAAAATTCAGATAAATTACTTTTTGAAAAGAAAGATTCTTTTGAAAATGAGAATAAACCAGTACAATTCCTAGAAAATTTTATATTTAAACAATTAGGTGAAAAACTATTAATATTTAATCATAAAAACTGCCAGCAAAGAATTCTTTTTGAAAAATATCAGAAAAGTAGCTTAAATAAATATTCAAATACTCAGCAAAGTTTGTTTCCCCAGTATATAGAATTTAATTCAACTGATTTTAAAATTATTGAAGAGATTTTAGAAGACATTAGATCTATAGGGTTTAGTATTGATATTTTTGGAAAAAATTCTGTTGTAATTAATGGTATACCTAGCGGACTAGATGACATCAATGAGAAAGAAATTATAGAGGGCTTTGTGGAAGAAGTAAAAAATAACAATTTGGATTTAAAATCTCAGAAAAAAGAACTCATACTAAAATCTTTTTCAAAGAAGGCAAGAATAACAAACAGTAAAAACTTATCTCAGACTGAAATGAATCTCATAATTGATAGATTATTTGCTTGTGAGAACCCAAAGTATTCTCCTGATGGGAAACAAAATTATATAGAATTAGGTATTGATAAAGTAGAAAATTTATTCTGATGTTTAATCTAACTCCAGCGGCAAAAAACATACTAATAATAAATGGGATAATCTTCCTTTTTACAGGGGGTTATATAATCGAAGAGTTTGGTCTGAGGTATATACTATCAGATCATTTTAAGCCTTTTCAATTTTTGACATATATGTGGATTCACGCAGGTTTTGGGCATCTTTTAAGTAACATGTTTGCAGTATTAGTTTTTGCTCCGATCCTGGAAAAAGTTTGGGGATCTAGAAAATTTTTTACTTTCTACCTGATAACAGGTATAGGAGCAGGGATACTTTATACTGGAGTAAATTTCATCGAAAATTATTCCCTAGAAAATAAAGTCAATAATTACATAAATCAACCATCTCCTGAAGCTTTCAGAAAATTATTTTTAAATGAAGGAAAAGAATATTACAATCAAGTGTATAATTTCATTGAAGATGACTATTCAGTCAATCCAAATTCCTCAAAAAATATAGACAAAAGTATAAGTTATGCATATGATCTATTAAATGCCAAAACAGATATACCTATGGTAGGTGCATCAGGTGCAGTATTTGGAATATTACTTGCTTTCGCTATGCTTTTTCCAAACATGCAACTAATGCTTCTAATACCTCCTATTCCTGTTAAGGCAAAGTACCTAGTTCTTTTTTATGGGTTATATGAGATATGGAGTGAATTTAACAGAATGCCTGGAGACAACGTTGCCCACTTAGCTCATTTAGGTGGTATGTTAATAGCTTATATTATTTTAAGATACTGGAAAAATAAATATGGAACCTATTACTGATTATGGCAAACTTTATAATTGAAGACTTTAGAAACGCTTGGAATAAGGAAAATAATGGGCTGATAAAGATCATTTTAATAAATGTTATTGTTTTCACTTCAATGAGTATTCTTGAGGTTTTTGTAACCTTATCAGAACTAGGCGAATTATTTAACTCATTCTTAGAAAAATTAATGCTCCCGGCCTCATTAAAAGTTTTTATTTTTCAGCCATGGTCACTTATAACTTATTTTTTTCTTCATATGAACTTCATGCATATCCTGTGGAATATGTTGTTTCTTTACTGGTTTGGAAAAATTATTCACAATAATATTGGTAATAACGCAGTAATCTCTTTATATGTAATTGGTGGAATTGTTGGTGGACTATCGTATATGGCATTATTTAATATTATACCATTCTATGATAATCGAGTATCTGAATCACTAATGTTAGGAGCATCTGCAGGTGTTTTTAGTGTGGTTGTTGGATCCGCTACTCTATTACCTAATTATACATTTTATCTATTGTTTTTGGGTCCTGTCAGAATAAAATACATTGGCCTTTTTTATGTGTTATTATCTTTTTTTGATGTTACTGGAAGTAATGCTGGAGGAGAAATTGCACATCTGGGTGGTGCGTTGATTGGATACCTCTACATTAGACAACTTCAAAACGGGGTTAATATGGGACAAGGGGTAATTGATATTATCAATTTTTTTAGCAGAAACAAAAAAGGAGGTTTTGATAAAGAAGAAGAAGTAAATGAAATGAAAAAAAGTACTTCTCAAGATGAAATTGATAAAATACTAGATAAAATATCTGAGAGTGGGTACGCAAGTCTTTCTAAGAAAGAGAAAGAAAAACTTTTTAATGCTAGCAAAAAATGAGAATATATATCTATATAATTATTTTAATTCTCTCTTCTTGTTCTAAGATAGATAATACCGAAAAAATCGAAAATGTCTTACTGGATGAGAACACAGCAAAAGAGTTAGTGTCACTGTCAATAAAATGTGTAGATCAAAAGTATCCTTATAAAATTGGGTATAGGTTTGTTGAAGAAGAGTGGATCAAACCACATTATGAACTCACCCCATCATTTTATGGTTGTTGGGACTGGCACTCAGCTGTTCATGGTCACTGGGCTATGGTAAAAATAATTAAAGACTTCCCAGAAATTTCAGAAAGAGAAATAATATTAGAGAAGTTAGGCAAGAACCTAAGTAAAGAAAATTTAAGTAAAGAATATGAATTTTTTCAAAACGATTTTGCAAAAGGTTTTGAGAGGACATATGGTTGGGCTTGGCTTATGAAATTATATTCTGAGCTACTAACATGGAATAATGAAAAAGGACTTGAGTGGGCATCTAACATGAAACCTCTTGTAGATTTACTTAGTGAGAGAACAATATTATTTTTAGATAGACTATCAACCCCATTAAGACCTGGAACACATGCAAATACTGCTTTCTCTTTTTCACTAATGGTAGAATATGCTGTGATAGCAGAAGACTATAAATTATTAAATAAAATAAAAGATTACAGTATTAAAAATTTTATGTTGGATACAAATTGCCCAGTAAGCTACGAGCCATCAGGAACAGACTTTCTTTCCCCGTGTCTTGCTGAAGCAAGTCTGATGTCTTCTATACTAAACGAAAGTGATTTTAATAATTGGTTTAAAGAATTTATTCCTTCACTCGACAAAAAAAACTTTGCTAATATTATCAACCCACCCACTGTTTTAGATCCAGAAGATCCAGGAATTGGTCATTTGATAGGGCTTATGTTTCACAGGTCTTGGACATTAAAAGACATAGCCAGTAAAATTAAAAATGACTCAGAAAAAAAGCTATTACTTGATATTGCTAAAAACCATTCTGAAAAAGGTTATGATATAATGTTTGAAAGTGGTTACGGCGGAGAGCACTGGTTAGCTACATTTGCTATCTATAACCTCTCAAAGTAAATCTATCTTTCCTTCTCTAAATAAACTGTACCTACCATCTTATCCCTTCTTCTCACATAAGGAGTATTATAATACTCAACTGGTGTGACTTCATAATAATAGAAATCTGTCTTAACAATTTCTGAAGTGAAGGAATTCATTCCGTTCCATATCTTGTCACTTGACTGAACAAAACCCTCATATACAATTCTCTGGTATCTGTCCATAATCTTAACTTCAAAACTTAAATCTTCCTCTAAAATATTTTCATGTTTGATAACAAAGAAGTCATTAAAATCATCTCCATTAGGTGTAAAATAGTTTGGAAGGTTATACCTAGGGTTTCTTAAATTTTCAATATAGATGTATACTTTACCAAGAACCTCGCACCCTTCATAGTCACTGACACTATAAGTGATAGTGTCAAAAGGAATTGGAGACTCATCAAAATTATAAGTTATAGTTCCATCTATATTTGATATAGCATCTCCAAATGTTGGTCCAGCAATTATCTTCACACTAGTCGTGTCAATCTCAGAATCAGGGTCTGAATCATTATCAAGGACAGGAATAATTCTAGAACTTGCAACACTGCCATCTACAATAATTGAATCATCTTCAACAATTGGGCAATCATTTTCATAATTTATAATTATAGTAACTGTTGCCGTAGAATCACAGGTAGCAAAACCATCCTCTACATCTGTTAAGATATAATCAAAAGTGACTATCTCTGGACCAGGAGCCGGAATATCATCAGGTGCAGTGTAGATGAATTTACCATCTTGAGTCCAGGAGAATCCACCTAGAGTTGGAGGTGAATTTATACTTATAAGAAGGTCATTTCCTTCAACATCAAAGTCATTAAATACCAGAGACGAGTCTATAACATCTCCCTCTTTGATATTAAATATATCATCGGCTGGAACTGGACAGTCATTTACAGGGTTTATACATAACGAGACAGTTACCGTATCACTTTCTAATCCTGTGTCATCTACCGCAAAATAGGTGAATGAGTCAGTGGTAGACTCTCCGCCATCATGAGAATATATAAATGTTCCATTAGGATTTAAAATTAAAACTCCATGAAGCGGATACCTCACTAGTACAGCACTTAAAGTTTGTCCAGTGTCATAATCAAAATCATTTGATAGCACTCCCTCTTCAGATAAAAGAATCTGAAGAAAATCACCTTCATCTATACATTCAAAAGAATCTTTCACAGCAACAGGAGGAGTATCAGGAACAGGCTCTATCCTAATAGTCACAGTCACTGTATCCCAAGTACTACACTCACCGTCATTAAGAAGATAAGTGTACTCATCTACAAAATTCTCACTATCATCATGAGTATAGTCAAACGAACCGTCAGAGTTCAAGACAACACCACCAAATGATGGAGGGTCTAACAATTTAATTTCCAAAATATCACATGCGTTTTGATCTGAATCATTTGATAAGACGCCATCGAAAGGTCCAATATTTAAAACTCCTCCCTCATCTACTCCACTATAGAGATCATCGTTACCGACTGGACATTCATTTTGAATATTTATCCATGCAGTATCTGCGACTTGGGTAGTATCCTCTCCGTCAGTAACAAAATAAGTAAAGAATGTTTCGTCAGGGTCGTCAGAGCAGTCATGGTCATAAGAAAATGTTCCATCATCATTTAAAACAAAGGCTCCATTTTCAGGTGGAGTATCTAAAATTACTGTCATAATATCTAGAGGATCTGGGTCTTTACAATTTACGAGCACTCCATCAGTAAGGTCAGTTGTAAGAACTTCGCCCTCTAAAAGATTATAAGTTTCTCCATCACAAATTGGTACTCTATTAAGAATTGTGATACAGACTTCAGTCTCTTCAGAGAGACCAGGAGGCGGACCATTTACACCATCAAAAATCATATATTTAAAACAAATTTCATTAGGCGAGTCAGAGCCATCATGGATATAGGTAAATGAACCATCAGGATTTAATGTTAATCCAGGTACGCTTGTTAAGCCTAAAACTCTTAACTGATCAAGGGCATGATCTGGATCAGAGTCATTGGATAAAAGTCCTAGATTAAAAGGAACTACTAGTGTTTCTCCTTCAAAAACAGAATAATTATCATCTACTCCAACTGGCAAGTCATTAACTCTACTAATAATTATGACCACCGTTCCAATACTCTCACAACCAGAAAGATCGATAACCTTATACTGCACACTGTCAATAGATGATTCAGATCCATCATGGACATAATAGAATCTCCCATTAGGTAAAATTTTAAGGGTATCTTCGTGGTTAGTATCACTAGAAGAAACTTTTTCAGCCCTTAGTGCATCTACTGAGTCTGGGTCCGGGTCAATATCATTCAATAAGATTCCGACTGTATCTAACGTACCTCCCTCTTCAATATAAAAAGTATCACGAACTGCCACAGGGCAATCGTTAACATTAATTGGCATAATGATGATTCTGGCAAAGTCATCGCTTTCACAGAGCTCACTCTCTATTCGGTATTCTATTGTGTCTCCTAACTGACTTCCGTCATGGATATAGGTAAATTTTCCATCAAATTTTATTTCATCATTTATTAAGACCCCATTATCCATTAGACCTAATTTATAATCTGTAACGTAGAGTGTGTCTCCACCTCCATCATTATCATTAACTAGGACTCCACAAAGAGTTCTCTCTTCACCTTCGTCATATAGATAAGTTCCATCCACCCATTTCCAACCACCTTTTGGCTCTTTAAAATATTTGTCTGATGCGTCTTGATAGAGTCCAAAATGGAATGTGCCAGAAGTTACCATGGTGGCAACGGCATCATTTTCTAGTGTGGTTTTTAACATTGCAAGGTAACCACCGTTAGCTTCAGCATGTGCTTTTGCGTCATACCACAAGAAGGAAAGGTTTGAGCTAAAGTAAGAGTGACCGTCATACTGACCTAAAAATGCATACCCAGATTTTGAAGAAATCAACTTATCAACTTCAAGTAGATATCTTTTATTTGAAGTTGTCTCTTTCTCATCATTCCATTTTCCACTTGCATACATCTCACCAATATTTTCATCACCAGAACTATTAGGTTCACCAGCAGCCCAATTTTCATTATTTGATCCAATATTTAATTTTTTGGTTTCACAAATATCCACTGTCAATGTATCTCCCTCGGTGACATAGTAGATGTCATCTGCAGGAATTGGACAGTCAGGAACTGGGTTAATTATTATATAGACAGTAGTGGTATCAGCACAAGTTGCGGAGCCATCTTTGACAACATATTTTAGTGAGTCGATCAGAGTCTCAGAGTCGTCATGAATATATTCTATCTTCCCATCAGAACCCAATGTAGCAATTCCATGAAGAGGGTCAACAACTTTTTCAGCAGTCAATGTATCTTTTTCCTCATCAGTGTCATTAATTAAAACTCCTGGGGCGTCTAGTGTCACAGTACCTCCCTCATCAACTCTAAGTGTATCATTTACACCAATCGGACAGTCGTTCACAGGTGTAATAACTATTGTTACTTTACCAAGATCAGTACACTCCCCGTCTGAAAGTTCATATATAAAGTTATCTTCAAAGTCATCACCTCTTCCATCATGAACATAAGTAAATGAACCATCCGAACCAAAGCTTGTTAATTCTCCATCATCTGGCTTGTTAGTAAGAGAAGTGGACACACCATAGTAAAGACTTAATATCTGCTCCTGAGAGACTGTGTCTCCGATAATATATAGTTCATCCATCCTGCCATGAAATAAATTTCCTGTGACGTCCCTACCAATGAGTAATTGTGCAGAGACTCCTGATAAGGATGTATTGATTAAGGTTTCAGAATATATTTCATTCTTATTTAGGTACATCTTGTAATTATCTCCATTTTTAATAAATACAAAATGGTTCCATATCCCTGTTAATTTAGTGCTTCCTATCGTACCTGATGCCTTTACTGTGTAACCTGTGCCATTACCAATTCCAAGAGATAATTTTTCGTCCTTAATCCCAATACTTAATCCTTTTTCCTTACCACCAACGGTAAAGTTTAATATGGTCGGGGAATCTGTTGGGTCATTAAATGATCTGAACCACCCCGAAATAGTATATCTAGACCTATTTAATGCTAGAATTTGATCTATTACCTCAACATAAGAGGAATCACCATCAAACTCAAAAGCATTTCTGTCATGTGGCGGCTGGAACCTGTCAGGAACTACTTTTGGTGACTTAGGAAAGTTTATAAAATATGGCTGAGAACCACATTTACCACCAGTCAAAGCCCCACAACCTGGTGGGTTAGGGAGAGATACTGTATCAGGAACTCCACCCATCATAAAACCATCAAAGTTATTACTACTCTGATCATCAGCCTTCTTACGCACAATAATTGTAGGTATTGTGTCATAATCAAGAACTAAATTTGGACCTGGAAGTGAATCATAAAATTCAGACATGGAGTAGAATGCAATTAGACTATCAGTTATCTGAGGTCTGGAGCCTATGTCAAAGTCAAAATCATTACCCATTATCGCAGGAAAATTTCTGAAGGTGCCAGCACCACCACCAGGTAAACCTGAGATCGTTAACGTGCCTCCCTCAGCAACCGTATATATCGTATCATTAGCAGTAGGACACTCATTTACAGATACTATATTTATATAGACCTTAACAGTAGAACATTGCCTTTCCATATCTCCCATTATATAAGTGAACATGTCTGCTGTTTGTTCTCCACCATCGTGCACGTAGATAAACGATCCGTCAGGATTAATTGTGTCTCCGACAATGGTTCCAAATAATGGTCGGTCTACAAGTGCGACATTTAGAGTATCTCCCTCCTCGTCAACATCATTAAAGAGTACTCCAGTATATTTTGCTTTCTTACCCTTATTTAACATGTAATCGTTGTAACCCATGTTTGCACCGTCTGCTATCAAGGTCCCACCCTCATTAACTGTAAAATAGTCAGTAAGACCTTCTGCACAGGCATTATCAGGGCCAAAAAATAACGTTATGGAGTCTACAGAACAACAAGAGAGACCCACCGTGGGCACATCACATACCTCAACATATATTACATCTCTAATAGCTCCTGTGCCATTATGTTCATAGGTAAATGAACCGTCAGGATTAACTGTATAACTTTTTGCCTGAGGTGGGAAAGGATAAATTGGCTTCCCATCCACATCTAGAAGCCAGTTAGGCGACCCAGGTAGTAACTCCCTCATAAAAATATAATCCCCATCAAGATCAAAATCCCCTGTAAGTGCTCCTCCCGCAGAATCTCTAGTAATTGTTCCACCCTCATCCATATCTAATATCCAGGTTGTACCATCTGAAGCATAGACTGTTAATGTGTCTCCTCCTGAATCTACATTTACACTGTCGATAGAGATTGGGTTCCCATCTAAATCAGATAGTGCCTCTATATAATCTTTGATTGGGGCTCCGTCCAATAAACTCAAGCTATTATACCCATTCATTAGTGTAACAGGACAATCATTTACAGGATTTACAATAATTTTAACTGTGTCAGGAGGACTGTCGCAGACTCCGTCATTGGCATAGTACAAGAAATAGTCTAGCGATGCCTCACCTCCTCCATGAGTATATGTAAACGAGCCATTCTCATTAACTGTAACGATACTTTTTTTACTGTCCGTATGGTCTTCCAGGACCTTAGGATCTGAGTCCTTATAAGCGTATATCACATCACCATTAATATCACTGTCATTGATTAAGAGACCATTAATTGAGTCTACCACTAAGACACCTCCCTCATCAACAACATAAGTATCTGTAACAGTAGTAGGACAGTCATTAACTTTAATAACCACCTTACCATCGGAAACATCAAAAACTCCTGGACTATATATAATTGTTAATCTGTATTCAAATTCATCAGTTTTTGGAGATGAGCTACCATTATGAGTATATGTGAAGCTACCATCAGCATTTAAGTTAAATGCATTAACTCCGCTAGTAATTGCAAGATTTGGAGTAGTTACTAAGCCTGACTGAGCTGTAGCTCCTGATGGTACAGGGTCATTAGAAAGTATCCCGGGTGCAATTATATTTATTGTCCCACCAACACCAACTACAAATGTATCAGGTACAGCCAAAGGGACAGAATTATTAATCTGAATCATAATCACATCCTCAATAACACAACCCCCTCCATCAGTTACTTTGTATTTAAAACTAGTATTTAAAGGATCAGATCCAGTTACAAAAGGTGGAGCGGTATATTCGACAACTCCTGCAGTGGATATAGTTATTGATCCGACAGATGGTGGTGTGATAAGTTCAAAGTTAAGAACTAAATCAATTCCCAAAGTGTACTCAGGATCTAAGACCCCAGCTGTAAGGTCTCTTGTGTAAACTTCTCCTTCGTTTACTTTGAGAGCTTCACCGTCTACGACTGGACAATCATTAACTGGGTTAACACAAATTGACACCTGACCTGTTGCAAAAAACCCATCATTGTCAGTTATCTTATAAGAAAAGCTATCATTACCACTAGGTGTCTCATTACCATTGTGCTTATAGCTAAAAGTTCCGTCATCACATATGCCGGGCAAACCCGTAGTTGGACAAGAGATAAATCCATTTAGTGGAAATGACTGCTGCACAATACTAACAATTGGTCCCTCTTTATCAGAGTCATTTGCTAACAAACCCTTGGCAGCATCACTAATTATTAATTCACCTCCCTCATCTACACAGTCAGCTCCAGAATAAGAATCATTTACTGCGACAGGAGGGTTTTCATCATCAATAATTTTAATAATTGCCTTCTTACCAATTTCATAGAAAATATTTTCGGATGGCGGGGTATCAGAAAAAGTGTTATTTAAAGTAATAACTATACTCTCGTTAGGATCTTGAATATTATCATCTATTGCACTTAATGTAACTTCAGCGGTTGTACTTCCAGCTAAAATAATTATTTCTTCATCAACAGAACTAGTTGTGTGATCTGCATTAAAATCAACTCCTTTTCCAGCAACAAGGCTAGTGTTAACAGAAGGGTCTAATCCTTCATAATTTAAAACTATCTTAGAGTCCTTATCATAAACTCTACTAAGAGTTATAGTAAGTTTAGCAACGCCACCATCCTCATCAATTGAATCTTTATCTAGTGAGAAAGAGACCTTAGGCGGGTCATTATCTATAACAGAGAACGCAATAGAGTCATTCACTATTCTTCCTGGTCCTGACTTAACATTAGTTAATTTTATATAAAAAGACTCTGTGTCCTCATAATCACTATCATCGATAGCATATATCTCAAAATCATTAAAAGTATCCCCGTCATTTATCTGTACAATTCCCGTAAAATTAACATCTGCATTAACAGCATCTCCCCCTGTCATCCCCACTTGAACTTCTATATCTTGGGCAACAGGTTGATTTATTTCAACTCTTACAACACTTTTTGGAGATCCTTCTTCCAGAAGAAACGTATCTCCAGCATGTAATTTCATAGATATTAAAAGGTCATCATCTAATATGCTTACTGTCCTATCGTTATTTACAGAATGAATTGATCCAGAGCTTACACTAGCAATTTCAGCTTTTATTTTTTCTTCACTCTCAACATCATTATCATTAATTGAAGTGAATGTTAAGAAAGCAGATGAGGAACCACTGCTTATTGTAATTATCTTATTATCTGCATTTGTGAGATTTGTGATGCTGTAATCTGATCCAAGAGTTGCAGATCCAGATATGGAAATAGCTACATCTATACTTGATGATGCATTCATACTATTTCCTGAGGCATCTTTAAGGGAAATTGTAAGTTTTGAGACGCCACCATTCTCCTCTATAGATAACTGATCAACACTTAGATGCGCAATAGGTTCTGATTGTGCTAATACATTAGCCAGATTTATAAAAAAGCACAGAATAAAAAATGATAAAAATTTTTTCATTTCGTATATATACAATCTACAAATATAAAAATTTAGTGCAGGCAAAAGCATAAAATTGCACTTTAATAACGTAATGGAAATTTGGAAATTTTATTTTTTATTAGCTAATTGTCCACAAGCCGCATTAATATCTTTTCCTCTACTCCTTCTGACCCCTACATTTATCCCCTTATTATCTAAAAAATTAACAAAAGCATCAGTGTTTTCCTGGGAAGATTTCTTAAAGCCCAGACCTTCAACAGGGTTATATTCAATAAGATTAACCTTTGAAGGGATGTGCTTAGTGAACTCATATAGTTTCTCAGCCTCTCTTATGCTATCGTTTACATCTTTAAGTAAGACATACTCATAGGTAATTTTATTTTTTGTTTTAGAAAAATAATATTTAAGTGAATCTCTAAGGTCCTCCAATGAATTTGAATCTCCTATAGGCATTATCTCATTTCTTATCTCCTCTGAAGCAGCATGGAGAGATAATGCAAGATTAACTTTTACTTTATCATCGGCTAGTCTTCTAATCATCTTAGATATTCCAGAAGTAGATAAAGTAACTCTCTTGTATGACATTTGAAGACCCTCTTCTGATGTAATGAAGTGTATAGACCTTATGACATTTTTATAGTTTAGAAGAGGCTCACCCATGCCCATATACACAATATTTGTTAATGGTAAATTATAAAATTCTTTTGATTTATCAGCAATAGCTACTACCTGATCATAAATCTCTCCAGCAGTTAGATTCCTTATCCTACCTATTGTCCCAGTAGCACAAAATTTACAGCTAAGCGAACACCCTACCTGAGAAGAAATACATGCAGTCATTCTCTTTTCTTGAGGGATCAAGACACCCTCTACAAAGTTTCCATCAAAAAGCTTAAACTTTATTTTAATAGTTCCATCATTACTTTTTTCCTGATGATCTTCAGTTATTTTATTAATTGAAAAATGTTCACTAAAGACCTCCCTATTCTTCTTTGATAGATTAGACATATCACTAAAGGAAGAGCACGCGTTATTCCAAATCCAGGAATAAACTTGATTAGAGACATATGTTCTCATACCATTCTCTGTACAGAATTTCCCAATCTCCTCTAAAGGTAATTCCCTTATGTCTCTTTTCAATTTTTTTTATTTTTATACCAGCAAAGATATTAAAAGCATATATTTAAAAAATATCTATTTTCATTAAATATGTTTCTAGAGAAAATAATTAAAAAAATTGGTGATGCTTGCTCTTGGCTATCATTTATGTTGGTGATTTTAATTTCACTTGATGTATTCTTAAGATATGTTTTTAATTTTTCAAGCGCTTCATTATATGAATTAGAGTGGCACATGTTTGCTGTAATTTTTCTGATAGGATCTTCCCTGACACTGCAAAGAGATGAGCACGTGAGGGTTGATGTATTCTATAATAAATTTTCAGATAAAGGAAAGAATATAATTAACCTTATTGGAAACATTATTTTCTTATTGCCTTTTAGTATAATCATATTCTACACTTCCATTCCTTTTGTAGAAGACTCATTTAAAATTCTAGAGTCTAGTCCAGATCCAGGAGGATTGCCATTTAGATTCTTAATTAAATCTATGATACCAATTTCATTTCTATTGCTAGCTATACAAGGGATATTAAATGTATTTAAAAATTTAAAAAATATATCGGATGGATAGCGTGCCTATAATCTTATTCTTGATAGTATTTATCTTGATACTTTTTGGGTATCCAGTAGCTCTCACTCTTGGAGGTATTTCCGTTCTTGCTGGACTGATATTTTTTGATGTGGACTTCTTCTACCTTGTTTCTCTAAGAATTTATGGTATAATGAACAACTTTGTTCTACTTGCTGTTCCCTTATTTGTATTTATGGGACTCACACTTGAGAAATCCGGAATAGCTGAAAAATTACTGGAGACTATGGCCATTCTATTTGGTAAAATAAAAGGTGGGTTAGCCTATTCAGTAATTATAGTAGGTGGAATGCTTGCAGCATCAACTGGAATAGTGGGAGCAACTGTTGTAACAATGGGACTTATTAGTTTACCAACTATGCTAAGAAGGGGTTATGATCCAAAACTAGCCACAGGAGTTATTGCATCTTCTGGTACTCTTGGACAGATAATTCCTCCCTCGGTAGTACTAGTATTACTCGGAAGTGTTCTTAATATCTCTGTAGGAAATCTGTTTACCTCTGCACTTTTACCAGGAATAACTCTGGTATTACTTTACCTTATTTATGTTGTTATAGTATCATTTATAAAGCCTTCGATGGCACCAGCAATGCCACAAAAAGTGGTGGAAGAATTTAGAAGAAAGACTAGTACATTAGACATAATAAACGCATTCTTTCTTCCATTTATTTTGATTTTTGCTGTTTTAGGATCAATATTTATGGGTATTGCTTCTCCCACTGAAGCGGCTGGAATCGGGGCATTGGGAGCGCTGACATTAAGTTATATTCAGGGAAGTATAAATCTTAAAAAATTAAAAGAAATTTCTGCAGAGACAACCAAACTAACCTCTATAGTATTTATGATACTATTAGGCGCAACTTCATTCTCTTTAGTATTCAGAGGTCTTGAGGGAGATAAAGTACTCGTTGACTTAATAACCTCATCTAGCCTAAGTCCAGAAATATTTTTAATTTATGTGCTAATTACAGTGTTCATTGCTGGTTTTTTTATAGACTTTATTGAGATAATATTTATAATAGTACCAGTCATTGCACCTATTTTAATAGCGTTAGATATTGACTTAATATGGGTGGGCATCATGCTCGCAATAAATCTCCAGACGTCATTCTTGACACCACCTTTTGGGTTCTCTTTATTCTACCTTAAAAGTGTTTCTCCAAAAGAAATTAATACTTCAGATATCTATAAAGGTGTTGTGCCATTTGTAATTATTCAAGTTCTTTTTTTAATATTCTTATTCTTTAATCCGGAATATGTTTATATAATACCAGACTTATTAGAGAACTATAATTCGTAATAAATTTTATCACTTACTTTAGACCAATCTTCAAATGAAACTCTGAATTTTTCGTATGCTTCAAAAATTTTTTTGCTCTTAGGATCAGACTCTACCATCTCATCAACTACTTCTTTTGATTTTAATTTAAATGTATCCAATACATCCTTAGGAAATTTTCTTAGTTGAACATCTTCCTCTTTTAGCAATTTATTTAGGTACTCACTATTCTTTGAATCAAACTCACACTGCATCCAAATATTTAGAGATTCTATCCCTTTTTTTATAATCTCTTGAAGGTCAGAAGGAAGCTCAGAAAATTTATCTTTATTAACTATCATCTCTAGAACTCCACCTGGCTCATGCCATCCTGGGTAATAATAATACTGTGCCACTTGATAAAATCCCATCAGATAATCATGATAAGGACCAATCCACTCTGTTGCATCAATAACTCCTCTCTCAAGGTTAGTATAAATTTCTCCTCCAGCAACTGTGACGGCAGTACCTCCAGCTTTAGATAATACCTTACCACCAAAACCAGGAATTCTCATCTTTAATCCTTTAAGATCACCGAATGAATTAATTTCTTTATTAAACCATCCACCCATCTGCATACTTGTATTTCCTCCAACAAAAGGGATAAGGTTAAACGGTTCATATATCTCTCTATAAAGCTTATAACCACCTCCGGAAATAATCCACGAATTCATCTGCTTAGAATTCATTCCAAATGGCACAGATGAAAAAAACTGTCCTGATGGTATTTTCCCTGCCCAGTAGTATGCAGCTCCACTTCCCATCTCTATAGCACCATTGCTAACAGCATCAAATGACTCAAGACTAGGAATTAACTCACCCCCACCGTAAACTTTTATATCAAGCCTGCCACCAGACATTTTTTTGACCCATTCAGAGAACATGTTACACCCCTCTCCTAGCACTGGCATATTTGGGGACCATGTTGTAACCATCTTCCATTTATAGCTTTTATTAAAATTTACATTTATAGATTCTTTTACTTTTTCTTCTGAAGCATTAACACATGAAGAAACAGTCGAAACACCTGCAATTGATGCCAGGGATTTTTCTATAAATTTTCTCCTGTTAGTTTTTTTTGTCATTTGAGTAAAAAGTTAATTAAAGGTAAATTAAGAAAAATATTTATTTGATAAAATTTAAAGCTAAATTGCCGAGTCACAAATGAAAAAAAAAAACCATAGTTTATTATTCATTTTTATCACAATTTTCATTGATATAACAGGTTTAGGTATCATTATCCCTGTTATACCAGCACTAATAACTGAGTTAATAAGCGGTTCGATTAGCGAAGCTGCCAAGTATAGTGGTTGGCTTATGTTTTCTTATGCTACCCTTCAATTTTTATTTGCTCCTTTTCTAGGAGGGATAAGTGATCAGTATGGAAGAAGACCCGTAATTCTTCTCTCCCTTTTCGGTTTTGGAATTAATTATTTAGTTCTAGCTCTAGCACCAAATATAACGTGGCTTTTTTTAGGAAGAATATTTCAGGGAATAATGGGAGCAAGTCTAACAACAGCTTCGGCATACATTGCAGATATAAGTACCCCTGAAAAAAAAGCACAAAATTTTGGATTAATAGGTGCCGCATTCGGTTTAGGATTTATTTTGGGTCCTGTAATTGGCGGGTACCTAGGACAGTTTGGTTCTAGAGTTCCCTTTATTGCAGCAGCAGCATTTACACTTTTAAATTTAATTTATGGGTATTTTATATTGCCGGAGTCATTAGACAAAAAAAATAGAAGAAAGTTTGATATCAGAAGAGCTAACCCTGTAGGTACTTTAATGTCATTAAATAGATACCCAGTAATCTCCGGATTATTGATTTGTATTGTGTTATTTAATATAGCACAACATGCTATGCATAGTACTTGGACTTTTTTCACTATAGAGAAGTTTGAGTGGAGTGAAAAACTAGTGGGTTACTCGCTTGGTTTTATTGGTTTATTAGCTGCCATAGTTCAAGGAGGACTTATAAGAGTTATAATACCAAGGTTGGGTAATGTAAAAAGTGTCTACTTTGGTATGATTTTTTATATTGTGGGTCTCTCATTATTCGCCTTTGCAGATGAGGGGTGGATGGTATTCGCCTTTGCGGTACCTCTCTCATTAGGGGGTATTTCTGGTCCAGCATTACAAGGTATTATGACAAATAAAATTCCAGATGATGAACAGGGAGAATTTCAAGGTGGAATGACAAGTTTAGTTAGCTTGACAGCAATAATAGGACCATTATTAATGACTAGTTTATTTTCTTATTTTACTAGTGAAAACTCATTTTACTACTTTCCTGGATCACCTTTCATGTTGGCTGCTTTAATATCATTTTTCGGATTACTAATTGCTATAAGATTTCTCTCAGCATCAAAGGGGGTTTCTGATATATAAAAGCTAGATACAGTTTCTAGAATCTAATATTGAATATAAAAATTATCTTTTTGATATTGCTGAAATAGAGTAAAGTCCTAAAGATACTGCTGGGCCAACTCCAAAAGCAAAGATAACTGTTCCAATGCCAATAGTCCCTCCTAGAGCCCAGCCAATACTAATAACGGTTACTTCCAAAAAAATTCTAACCCAAGCAATTGGGAGTCCAGTTAGTCTTTGGCTGCCAGTCATTAATCCATCTCTAGGACCTGGACCCAGATTCGAAATTAAATAAATTCCACTTGCAACACCAACTAACAAGGTTCCAAAAACAGATTGCAATATTTTTATTGAATAATCTTCTGGATGGGTAAGATAAGGTAGAGACCATTCAATTACCGCTGAAATTATAATCACATTTAATATTGTGCCTATTCCTGCATTTTGTTTTAAAGGAATCCAAAACAATAATACTCCAAGACTTATCAAAAAAGTAAGAACACCAATACTTAATCCAGTCGTCACTGAAAGTCCTTCAGCTAAGACAGTCCATGGACTCATACCCACAGACGCAGTAATAATTAATGATTCACCTAATCCAAATAAGATCAAACCAACACATAGTATTACAACCGTTAGGAGTTTAGGTGAAAAATTTAATGGTTTTTCCGAGCTCCATTTTGTTTTAGGTACAGATCTTATTGAAAAAATTTTCATAGTCAAGCTCAATTAAACTTAGTTTAAGATAAGATATAAAAATTACTCATTTATTATCAAAAATAAATCAGCATGGAATTCTAAATATTAATCCAATAATTAATCTTGAAGGCAAAAGATCTGTTCTTTAAATTTAAAAACAGAGGATTCTCAGCATAATAATTATCAGTGTATACTAAGAAAAAATCTGACAATGGCTGAAATCTCCACTGAAATCTAGCATTTAAATTTATGTTATCAAACTGGTTATTATACTGTAAATAAGTACTGAAAAATAAATCTTTTGAGAAGCTGACATTTATTTTAGAGTCAAGAGAGAAAAAGTTTGCGCTAGAGTAAGGATTAGGAAAGTCTAAATCATTATACTGAGATCCAAGAGAAAGGTTGAGAAATGGAGGGAATTTATAGGTTAATGTACCCCCAATGTTTTTTATTTTTCCATTAAAAAATTCTCCTACCTTTCCATTAAGCCTCACAGAAAAGATTTTTCTTTCGGATGTCCTTAAATAGAATGTGTGATTAACATAATTATATTCTGAGAAAGCATCTAGAGAAATACCATCTGATCTTGAGGGATCAAAATCATGTAATAATTTAGTGTACAGTATATTTGTTTTTAGTACAAGATATGCCTGTGATCTAAATCTAAAATTATAATCTATATCTATGTCATAGTCAGTAATTCCATTTGTTTTATTTCTATAAAACTCATAGTCGATGCCTGGTCCATGTTGTACGAGAGAAATATCTTCTGGTAGAAATTTATACTGGAATGATGGGCTTAAAAACACGTAATCTTTACGAGGAACAAAACCTATCTCAGGATTAAAATTTTTACCAACTCCATAAAAATAAATATTAGTCTCAAAATTTCTTTCTTCATATGAAGCATTAGCTCCGTATGAATTTGCACCCTCAGTTATATCGTAAGATCCAAGCTTCTTGTTCTCAGCTGACTGATGATAAGATTGATGATAGTACAATTCAGATTTGAATTTTGTATTATTAGACTGAAGTTTGGACTCAAAACCATAAACTCTATTGAAATCATTTAGATCATGAGCATACTCAACTGATTTATCATTAAATAGAGATTGTTTATTTATTAAAAATGCGGATATCTTTGAGTTCTTTAAAATATTTTTTTCTACAACAACCATACCGTAGTTATATGAAGGAACTCCACTTGATGATAGTTTTGCTGTCTGCATATTCAAAAGACCTACTCTCAGGCCCTCATTTACTTTACCTGATAGTTTAGCTCCAAATATGATAGGGTTCTGGACATATTGACTTGTAGTTGTATCTCTAGCTATACCTATTCTCCTTGAGAACATGGGCCTTGCCTCTCTAGAACCTAAATTAGAGAAGAGATCAGCATTGTCCGTAAAAAATTCTCTTTTCTCAGGAAGAAATAATTCAAACCTAGTAAGATTAGTTCTTTGCTCATCAACTTCAACTTGAGAAAAATCTGGATTTATAGTAACATCTAAATTCAATGAAGAACTTAGAGCTAATTTCATATCCAAACCTACACCAACATCTGAATCCTTTGCTGGTTCAGCAACTTTATTTCTAATCCCTGATCCAGAAAGATAAGGAATAAGTACCATGCTTTGTGATGATTTTTCTAGAGGAAACTCAAATTCAAGCTCTCCAGTCATGGATAAATTCCCAGGAGAAAATCCTAGAGGAATAGGAGACCATATCGAGCCCTCATCAACCTTACTATTTCCTCTGTGTGAGTTAAGGTTCCATATTTTAGTTCCAGCCTTATATCTTATAGAGTTAAAAGGAATCTTAAACTCAGTAATCCAATAACCATCATAAACTTTTGCACCAGAATACCATTTAGTATTCCAATTAATATTGAACCAACTTATACCCCCTCTACTACCACCTCCAGTGTTGAAATCACCCTCACCACCATTTGAAAGCAAGGCCTCTCTTTGGATGTTATAAGGGGATAGTCCAAAGTTGTAACCATTGGTCTCGTCTTGAAATGTATCAAAGGTAAATGATATGTAATCTGTTGATCCACCAAAAAAATCTCTTTTAAGATCCCCAAGAATAAATTTCTTTGATGAGATATCTTCCATCTTTGCTAGTATGTATATAAACTTATCATCGTAGGCTACTCTGAATTCCGTATCCAACTCAGCAGGAACTGAATCTCTTGGAGAATACTGGACGAAGCCCGATGAGGATGTGGCTTTTTTCCAAAACTCTTCATTCATTTCTCCGTCTAAGACTATTTCCTCAGATACCTTTTTAGCAAATATTTTTCTCTTTTCACCTTGAGAGAATACATGAAAACTACTCAGTAAAACAAATAAAAAAATGGACAATTTTATTTTCATATAAGCTAGCTTACATACTTTAGATGATAGTTTTTAGAAAATCTTTCTTAATTATTCTTTTTTTTATAAAGGTCAACAAAGACAGGAGTTGCAACAAATATCGAAGAGTAAGTTCCAACTATAATTCCAATTAGAAGTGCAAAAGAGAATCCGCTAAGAGAAGGGCCTCCAAACAGGAATAATACTAAGACTACTATGAATGTTGTCATTGAAGTAATTAATGTCCTACTTATTGTCTTATTTATTGATTCGTTAACGACAGGAATAATCTCACTGCCAGCTTTTATTCCAAGATTTTCTCTAATTCTATCAAATACTACAACAGTATCATTAATTGAATATCCAATTATAGTTAGTAAAGCAGCAATAAAGACTTGATCAACTTCATATGATACTCCAAATAAATTAGCAATAGAAAATGCTGAAATAACAAATAGAGTATCATGGAAAAGAGCAAATACTGCACCAGTAGAGAATTGCCATTTTCTAAATCTTATTAGGATGTAAACAAAGATTGCTAAAAGAGCTAATAAACCAGAATATATTGAAGAGTTCTGAATATCATCAGCAATAGTAGCACCAACTTTTGAAGAGCTCGAAATAGTAAAATTATTTTCATCTACCATTGTATCATCTTCCATGAAATCAAGATTAGTTATATTCTTTAATCCTGATACTAACTGATTTTTTACAATAATATCTGCGTCATCAGATTCATCATCAATAAGAAAAGATGTTGTTATCTTTAGAATATTGTCAGCACCAAATGTCTTAACCTCAACTCCCTCATTATTAAAAGACTCTTGGAGACCAGTCTCTAGTTGAGTTGGATTTTGAGACTCATTAAATGTGACAACATATGATCTGCCACCTTTGAAGTCTACACCTAATGTAAGACCTTTTATAAGAAGAGAAACAAGACCAACGCTAATAAATGCCACTGAAAAAGAGTAAGCTAATCTTCTTTTTCCAATAAAATCAATATTTAATGAAGTCAGTAAATTCCTTGAAAATGGAAATGAGAATCTTAAAGAACTTTTATCTCCATTTCTGCTCCATCTTTCGACTATTACTCTTGTGATATAAACAGAAGAGAAGAATGAGCAAATTATTCCAATAATTAATGTAATAGCAAATCCTTTTACAGGTCCCTGACCTAGATTATAAAGAATAAGGCCAACTAATAATGTAGTAAAATTAGCATCAATTATTGAAGTAAATGCTTTATCATATCCATTTGAAATAGCTTGTTTTAGATTAGCTCCATTCCTTAGCTCTTCTTTTATCCTCTCAAAGATAAGTACGTTTGCATCTATCGACATACCAATGGTAAGTACAATACCTGCTATGCCAGGAAGGGTAAGAGAAGCAGATAACTGGGCTAGTATCCCCAGAATAAAAAATATATTAAAAAATAGTGCTAGGTTAGCTACAATTCCTCCACCAGAATAATATATGATCATAAATACAAGGACAATAATTAATCCTGACATTATAGATTGGAAACCTTGACTCTGAGCGACCTTACCCAGTGTGGGACCTATAACTACATCTTCAACAATCGTTGTAGGAGCCGGTAAGGTTCCAGCCTTCAAAATATTGGCTAGATCCTGCGCTTCTTCTATTGTAAAATCTCCAGTTATTTGAGAATTACCATTTGGAATTTCATTTTGAACCAATGGGGCAGAGTAAACAAAATTATCTAAAACAATTGCCACTCTTTTTCCGACATTTAATGAGGTTAATCTCCTCCAGTTCTTAGCGCCATTAGAATTCATCTGCATAGAGATTGATGGTCTAGCACTTTGATCAAGATCTTGTCTGGCATCAGTAATAACCTCTCCTGTTAAAGGCGCCCTACCTCCCCTTGATGTCTTGATAACAAATAATTCTAAAACTTGATCACTAGCATCAGCCGTATTTTCTGTTGGTTTCACAGCCCACAAAAACTTTATAGTATTAGGTATAAGCTGCTTAACTTTATCATTATATAGAATAGTATTTATTGAAATAGTATCTTCCAAATTATAAAATAAACCCCCAAATTCTGATCTTAAATTAGCTAATAAAGGAGAAGAAGAACTATTTAGTTCAGACTCAGTATTTTCTTCAGAAATATCAGCATCACTATTAGTATCATCGGTATTACCTGAAAGTAATGATTCCAGGTCATCAGATTGAGATTCCTGATTAGTTACTGATTGACTATCACTCTCTACATTATCTTTTAAAATATTTTCACTAATAGCAAACTGGTCTATAATTTGTAATGTTTGAAAAACCTCAGTTTCATTAGCTTCTGCAACTTCCCAAAACTCTAGTTTTGCTACACCTTGAAGTAGTTTTCTTACTCTCTCTGGATTATCAACTCCAGGAAGCTCAATTTGAATTCGACCAGTGCCTTGAAGCCTTTGTATATTTGGCTGTGAGGTTCCAAATCTATCAATCCTAGTTCTTAATATGTTAAAAGATCTGTCTATAGCACTCTCCACTTCATCATTTATTATATCAATAATTTCTCCATCAGAAGAATCAAAACCTATTCTGCCTCTATTCGAAACAGTAGCAAAAATTTGAGCAAGATTTTTTTGAGGAGCTAAAGATTTATATTCATTATAAAATTCTGTGATAAAATTAAGCTGTGTTCCTCTAACCTTACCTTTTGCTGAGGTTATAGCATTTAAAAAATCAGGATCCTTACTGTCAGAAGATAATCCTATTAGTATATCAACTGGTGATACCTCAAGTGTGACGTGCATACCACCTTGTAAATCTAAGCCAAGGTTTAACTCTGACTCTTTAATATCTTTAAAAGTAAAATCTGAAACTAAATTATATACAGGTTTATTCCATATTGAGTCTAGATACTTTTGTTTCTTCTTAAAATCAATATTACCATTAGAATCCCTTGAAATCTCTGTAGCCTCTCCCTGGATACGTTGAGATACAAAAGTAAATTGAAGATAATAAATAGAGAGGAAAGAGATTACTACCGTCAAAAAATATATTAAACCTTTATTCTTCATTGTAATTTTTCAAAAATCAGTTGACAAAAGTATTGAAATAAATGGAAATTAACTAAGAGGTAAATTATTTATTATATAAAGCATATTCTTTTTTAATATATTCTAATGTAGCCTTAGCTCCCTCAAAATAATTATTATTATTATTTACTATAAGATCTGAATGGTCTTTATGTGGAAGAATATATTTTTCGTATGCAGGTATAACATGTCTTTCATATTTGTAAATAACGTCATCTTTATCATATCCTCTCACATTATGGTCCCTTATTATTCTCCTATTAATCATAGTTTCAATTTCAGAGTCAACAAATATTTTCCTATCAAAAAGAGATGAAAGATCACTATTATCAAATAAGAATAATCCCTCAATTAAAACTATAGGACTTGGATTTACAATTATTTTTTTTGGAGTAGTGGTAGGGTTATTATATGTATATTCATTCCTAACTACTTTTTCTCCATTTTTAATTTTTTTTATGTCAGCTATTTGCTGGTCAATATGAAAAGAGGTAGGTAGATCAAAATTATAATTTCCCTTATCATCTTTTGTCTGCTGCTCTCGCTTCTTATAATAATTATCTTGATATAAAACAGAAACAAGTTCCTCACCTAATCTCTCAAGAATATACTTTACAATAAAAGATTTACCCGAGGCACTGCAACCACTAATTCCGAAGAGTATTCTATTCATGTTTATTTAAAAAATTTACAAGTTTACCAACAGCTAATGCCCTGTGAGATAATGCGTTTTTTTCATCTAAGGTGAACTCAGAAAATGTTTTATCAAAACCATCTGGGACAAATATAGGATCATAGCCAAACCCCTTATCCCCAACCTTTTTTTTTGATATTTCCCCTTTAACTTCTCCGTGAAAATAATTTGTTTTCCCATTGATTATAAGACAGATAACTGTCCTAAATAAAGCTTTACGGTTTTCTATATCTCTTAATTTTTCTAAAACTAGTCTTATATTATCCTCAGAATCACAATTATCTCCAGCAAATCTAGCCGAATTAACTCCTGGTTGTCCACCAAGCGAATCAATAAACAAACCAGTATCATCTGAAAAACAATCAACACCAAATTTTTTGTGTATATAATCAGCCTTTAAAAAAGCATTGCCCTCAATAGTATCTTCTATTTCAGGAATATCATCAAAGAAATTAAGATCATCTAATGACAAGAGGTGGTATGAAAATAACAATTTTTGGACTTCTCTGAGCTTATTTTTATTACCTGTAACAAAACAGATTTTATTCATTTTCTAATCTTAATTAAATGAACATCAAAAATCAAAACAGCATCTCCAGGAATTTCTGGCGATGAAGTATTTCCATTTGTTCCAAAGGCATTGCCTGATGGCATCAAAATTTTTACTCTACCTCTTTCACTTATCTTACTTAGAGCTATTCCTAAACTTGACTTAAAATCAGAGAGAAGAGCCAAATACCCGTGATCTGATACTACTGGGAAAAAACTACCCAATCCATTATATGTATAAACAATTGGAGAATAATATTTAGTCTCATCAAAATAACCCATACTTTCAGCCAATGACTGAATATTTGTGTCAAAAATGACAAGATCAATAGAGTCATTAGTAAAGAAAATTGAGTCATTAGTATAATAACAAGCAATATGAATACTTACCAAATCATTATTTTCAGGGAATACTTCTTTGTTACCTTCATCTATTACTGAATAGAAGACACCTGTCTGAGTAGTATCAACATAGTTTATGCCTTCACCTTCCAGATACGAATAAATTAAGTCAATATCATCCTCTCTTTGTTCTACAGAGTCAAGAGCTGCCTGAACTGGATCATAAACATCTACGTAAATCTCATCAGTATCACAAGAGGTTATTATAAAGCTAAATATTAAAAATAAAATCCTTTTCATTTTATGTTAATCAATTTTATTCTAAAAATTAGAACAGAATTTTCAGGTATTGAGTTAGTTGTTGACCTTCCATAAGCTAATCCAGAAGGAATTATTAAAATAATAGATCCCGTCTCATCAATTAGAGGCAAACCTATTTCCCAGCCTTGAATTACCTCTCCAGACCCTAATATCATTTCAAAAGGTTGATTGGTATAACTCCTATCAAATTCAGTCCCATTAAGTAATTGACCTACGTACTCCACATCAAGAGTATCTCCGTTTTGTGGAAAAACTGAATTTCCATCTTCCAACACTTTATAGTGTAATCCATTGTCTAATGACGTATAACCTGACAAATTATTTTCGCTTATATATCCTTGTATTCTAGAAACATCCAGATTAAGCTGCTCTTGTTTTGATCTAACAATGTCATTGCCCTCTTCAGAGCATGAAACAATTGTCACCAGTAAAATAATAATTGAAAATAATCTGATCATTTATATTTTTAATAATCTAGAACTTCTATCTCAAATATTAGAACCGCGTTTGGAGGTATAATTCCTCCAGCACCAGATGGTCCATAACCTAGTGAACTAGGAATATAAATTGTACCTTTTGCACCCTTATTAAAGTATGTTATGCCTTCATCCCAACCTCTAATAACCTCGCCTTGACCTAACTGAAATGAAAAAGGTTTTTCTCTTTCAACAGATGAATCAAAAACTTCACCATTTAATAACATACCTGTATAGTGAACAGTTACATTATCTCCCGGAGCTGCGTTTTCACCTGAACCCTCTCGTATAACTACATAATGGAGTCCACTTTCAGCCTTAGTTGCATCAATATTGTTTTCTTTTAAATAATTCTCAATTAATTCTAAATCCATTGATAATTGTTGTTCATTGTTCTGTTCCATTTCTATTTGCATTTTTTCATATTGTTCTCTTTGAAAATCTTCAAACTCTCCTTGATTCATTATATCTTGCACCCCACAATAAAATGATATTAGTTTATTTTTTACTGAGTCTGGCATTTCAACAGCCTGTGGTGCATTCTTGAAAAATTGCTCTGTAGTTAATTGGAAAAATATACTATCACCATTCTCAAGGTTATCAATGACTTCATAAATAATACCATTAACCTTCCAAGAAGAATCTTTCTGCAGTACTACAGGATCTTTACCTGTTTTATTTAGTAGCTCATTCCCATCATAATCAAAATATTGTAGATTTAGCATAACTATCTCTCCATCATTTATTTGCTGACCATCTCCCCTCTTTAAATATTTTATTTTGACGCCGTTATCAAGAGTTTTTTCCTTGTCTACACAAGAAAAAAGAAAAATAAATACGGAAAGTACAATTAACAAATTTTTCATAATCAATAATTTAAGTCTTTTGAGTATTTTGGAATACTTTCTAAAAATTTATCCAAAGCTACTGAAAGTTTATCTTCTAAACTTCCGCCAGAAGCATTTTTATGACCTCCTCCATTAAAATGATCTCTTGCAAATTTATTTACAGAAAAATTGCCTATTGATCTAAATGAAAACTTTATTCTTTCCTTAGTCTCAATTATGAGAGTAGCCATATTAACATTGGACATAGATAGAGCATAATTAACAAGACCCTCAGTATCTCCTTTTTTAAAATTATGATCTATCAAATCTTGTCTGGAAAGAACGATATACGCAACTCTCCCATCGCAAGTAAGTTCTAATTTTTGAGATAAAGAATAACCTATTAACTTTAATTTGTCTATAGAATTAGTGTCATATATTTTATTACATATACTACTAATATTTACACCTCTATCGATAAGATCAGCTACAATTCTATGAACTTTAGATGATGTTGAAGAGAATTTAAATGAACCCGTATCTGTGAGAATTCCAGTATATATACATTCAGAAATGTCTTTATCAACCAAAGTAGAATCTAGCTCAATTAATAAATCATAAATTAGTTCAGCTGTTGCAGAAGCTTTAACATCATGAATCTTAAAATCATAAAAATTGTCTGGTTCTAAGTGATGATCAATAAGAATTTTTTTTGATAAAGAATTGCTAATTAATTTTCCTAGATCATTAATTCGATCAAGGTTGTTAAAATCTAAACAAAAAATAACATCGGACTCTTCGATCAGATTCTGAGATAAACTTTTTGAGCTAGAGAAGTTAATTATTGAATCGTTATTTTTCATCCACTTTAAAAATTCAGGGTAATCATTTGGAACAATGACATTAGTATTATGCCCTAATTTATCTAAAAAAATTTTCAAAGCTAAAGATGAACCAATTGCATCTCCATCCGGATTAACGTGAGTGGTTACAATTATATTTTGAGGACTACTAAGAATTTCTTTTATCTCATGCATTTAATTAAATTTTAGCATGCAAAACTCAATAAATTTATTTAAAACTAAAATTATTTATTTAATTAAGAAGTTTAGAGTCTTTTTTATTTATAAAACAATATTATATGTTTGCAAAAAATTTATAAGATGGGAAATAAAACATTTACAATAATTAAACCTGACGCATTTGGAGCTGGAAACTCAGGGCCAATAATTGAAAAGATTGAAAAAGCGGGGTTTAAAATAAAAAACATGAGGCTTGTAGAACTTGATGAAGATAGGGCTTCAAAATTTTACTCTGTACATAAAGAAAAGCCTTTTTTTGGAAGGTTATGTGATTATATGTGCTCAGGACCAATAATTGTTATGGAATTGGAAAAAGAAAATGCGGTAGAAGATTTCAGAAAATTAATTGGAGCTACAAACCCTGAAGATGCTGAAGAGGGAACCATAAGAAAATTATATGCCACCTCCATTGAGGCAAATGCAATTCATGGGTCCGACTCTGATGAAAATGCTGAGATTGAGATAAGCTTTTTCTTTAACTAAGAAAGGCCAGTTATCCAAAAATTATTAAGCCCCTGTCCAATTGACAACTTTACCTTTGATTCTTGAATAAGTTCAAGTATGGCAAGGAAATTAAATATAATCAATATCTTCAGAGGATTCTCTTCAATTAACTTAATAAATGAAATTTTAGATTTTGATTTTATAAGATTTACTAAAAAAATTTTTTGCTCTGATATAGTATAAGGATATCTATAAATTTCATGTTTTGGTTTATTTTTTTCAATTTGATATTTATCTAATGCATTTTGAAATACTACTAATAACTTATATAAATCTACATCTTGCAGTTCTGTCTCCACCTTTGCTCTTTCACTAATAACATTAATTTCTGAAAATAAATTGCCTCTCGAATCTTTTGATTGTCTATCATCCTCAAGTTTACAAAAATCATCTATAACAGATTTATATTTTTTATATTCCATCAGGTGTTCTACTAACTCATCCCGAGGATCTATCTCATTACCTTCATCATCAACTGACAATCTAGGTAGTAACATTCTTGATTTAATTCGCATTAATGTTGCGGCCACAACTATAAACTCGCTAGCGACTTCTATATTCATTTTTTCTAAGTCAGATATATAGTCAAAAAAATCATTTGTGATTTCTGAAATAGGTATATCCATTATATCAAGTTCATCTCTTTCAATGAAGAACAATAACAAATCAAATGGACCCTCAAATAGGGGTAATTTTATTTCATAACTCATAGTCTTAAAGAATAATAAAGAACTAATTTTAAGATCAAGATAAAAATAATTATTTATAATAAAATTAATAGATTTATAAACCAATAAATGAAAAAAGAGTAAAAGATACTCACAACACTTATGAAAAAGTCAACATTCAAAACTTTAGATAAAATTAGCTTTCCTGAAGACTTAAGAAAACTCAAAAAAGAAGACCTTGAAAATGTATGTAAAGACCTAAGGCATTTTATAATAAATTCAATCTCAGAAAATGGAGGTCATTTCGGAGCGAGTTTAGGCGTTGTCGAATTAACAGTTGCTCTTCATTATGTTTATAATACACCTGATGACAAAATAGTTTGGGATGTTGGGCATCAAGCATACGGACATAAAATATTAACTGGCCGAAAAGAAAAGTTTCACACAAATAGAGTCTATAAAGGCTTGTCAGGTTTTCCTAAAATCTCTGAAAGCGAATTTGATACATTTGGAGTTGGGCATTCATCAACTTCAATATCAGCTGCTCTAGGAATGGCTGTTGCATCAAAATATAATAAAAATGAGAAGAGACAACATATAGCAGTAATAGGTGATGGGGGCATGACTGGTGGGATTTCGTTCGAGGGAATGAATCATGCTGGCGATGTTGACTCTAATATCACAATTATATTAAATGATAATTGCATGTCAATTGACCCTAATGTTGGTGCACTTAAAAAATATCTTACTGACATATCTACATCACCGACATTTAATCATATTAGAAATGATATTTGGAAAATTTTAGGGAAACTGAAATCAGTAGGAGAAAGTGCACGAGGTGTTGCAAAAACTATTGAAAAAAGTTTAAAATCATTTGTACTTGACAATTCAAATTTATTTGAATCTTTAAACCTAAGATATTTTGGGCCTATTGATGGGCATGATGTTAAACACCTAGTCAAGACATTAGAGGATTTAAAAAAAATACCTGGACCAAAATTGCTCCACTGTATTACAAAAAAAGGTAAAGGTTATTCTTTAGCAGAAAAAAATCAAACTAAATGGCATGCTACTGGAAAATTTGATATTGAGTCAGGAAAGAGTTTAGCTAAAATAACTAAGAAAAAAACACCTCCAAAGTATCAAGATGTATTTGGAAATACAATAGTTGAATTAGCTAATAATAATAATAAAATAGTTGGAGTTACACCTGCCATGCCTTCAGGTTCATCATTAAATATAATGATGGAAAAAATGCCAGAAAGAGCTTTTGATGTTGGAATTGCAGAACAACATGCTGTAACATTCAGTGCAGGTCTTGCTACTCAAGGTTTAGTTCCCTTTTGCAATATTTATAGCACATTTATGCAGAGAGCTTATGACCAAGTAATACATGATGTATGCATTCAAAATTTGCCAGTAATTTTTTGTTTAGATAGAGCTGGAATTGCAGGTTCTGATGGCCCTACACATCACGGAGCTTACGATTTAGCGTATATGAGATGTCTTCCTAATATGGTTGTATCTGCTCCTATGAATGAGTCAGAATTAAGAAATTTAATGTATACAGCTCAGCTTAATAACAAAGGTCCATTTACTATTAGATATCCAAGAGGTAAAGGGGTCATGGTTGAATGGGAGACAGAAATGGAGAAAATTGAAATCGGTAAAGGCAGAGTAGTATGTGAAGGGGAAGATATTGCTATTTTATCAATAGGACATATTGGAAATTATGTCACAAAGGCAATAGGTGAACTTGAAAAAGATAATATATTTCCCTCCCACTATGACATGAGGTTTGTGAAACCTATAGATGAAAATCTATTACATGAAATTATAAAAAAACACAGATACATCTTAACTGTGGAAGATGGGTGTATAATTGGTGGATTTGGTTCAGCAGTATTAGAATTCATGGGTGACAACAATTACAATAACTCTATACAAAGACTCGGTATACCAGACAAGATAATAGAACATGGATCACAAGATGAACTTTATCAAGAATGTAACTATGATGACAAATCAATATATAGCTTTTGTAAGAGGATGTTAGATCATCAAGGAAAAAATTACGAAGAGATTCTTATTTAATTTTTTTTAGAATTTTTTCTAGTTCCTTCACAAATTCATACACTTCTTCATAAGAATTGTAAAGAGGGACTGGAGCTATTCTTAAAACATTTGGCTTCCTATAATCTATGACAAATCTCTTGCTCAATTTTTCAAATATCATCTCTGGATTTTCTAAAAAGTATAAAGAAAGTTGCGCACCCCTTTTTTTTGTATCCTCTGGTGTCAATATCTTAAAATAACTTCGATAGTTTGAAATATGAGTTAACCCTTTATATAAGAATTTAGTTAATGATATTGATTTTAAGAATAAACTATCTAAACCTATTTTTTTAAAAACTTCGATTGAAGCTAAGTGAATATCAAGTAAAATAACTGGCACATTACTTATCTGCCACCCTTCAGCAGTATTATCTATATCACACTGTTTTTTCATTTCAAACCTCGTTGATAATTTATTTCCCCACCACCCCTCTAATCTGAAAATATTTTTTTGAAGGTTACGAGAGTTAATGTAAATTCCTGAAATACCGCCAGGACCAGAGTTCAAATATTTATAACTACACCATGTGGCAAAGTCTATGTCAATTTCATCAAGATTAATTTTCACATTTCCTATAGCATGAGCCAAATCGATACCAATGGTTATATTATATTCTTTACATTTCTTTGAAATTGGTTTAAGATCAAAATATTGTCCTGTATAATATTGAATTCCAGGTAATAACACCATGCGCACATCATCTTTATTTCTTTCTATAATTTCAACAATATATTCCTCACTTATAATACCGTTATTACTTTTTAATAAAATAAGATCTGATTCATTATATCCATGTAATTTTAATTGAGAATTGACTACATATCTATCTGAAGAAAAAGCATTTTCTTCCATAATTATTTTATATCTTTTTTTACTAGGTCTGTAAAATGATATCATCAACAAATGGAGGTTAACAGATAAGGCATTCATTATAGCAATTTCTGATTTAGAACATCCAAGAAAATCTTTAAGAATAAATTTGATTTTATTTTGTATTTCGACCCATGGATAAGGACCAGAAAAATGAGATTCAACTGCATTTTTTTCCCACTGATCAAGATGTGAATTTATTTTTTCTTTAACTGAATTATGTTGAAGACCTAATGAGTTTCCACAAAAATATATTTTATCAGTTGATGACTTTTCCCCATACTTAAATTGATTTTTTACCTCAGAAATTGTATCAAGGTAATCCATTTTTAAAGCATCTTGTTTTTTCATATATTGAATATAATTAATAAAGAAAAGAAAACATGAATCTTTCATTAAAAGGTAAAAAAGCAGTTGTATGTGGTAGTACTCAGGGGATAGGTAAAGCAATCGCATTAAAATTGGCTCATCAAGGAGCATCTATAACATTATTATCAAGAGATGAAGACAAATTAAAAAAAACATTAAATCAGTTAAGTATAAGCAATGATCAAATCCATGATTATATTGTTTCGGATTTTAATAATTTAGAGGATCTTAAAATAAAATTTAAAAACTATCTCAATAAAAACCATAAGCCAACTATTCTAATAAATAACACTGGAGGGCCTCCTCCAGGAGGAATAGCAGAAGCTAAAATTTCAAATTTTAAAAATTATATGTCAATGCATTTATATTGTAGTCATTTTCTTACTCAGTCATTATTACCTATCATGGAGAAGGAAGAGTTTGGTAGAATAGTTAATATTATATCTATCTCTGTAAAATCTCCTATAGATAATTTAGGAGTTTCAAATACAGTAAGATGGGCAATGGCAAGTTGGGCAAAAACATTATCAAATGAGGTAGCAATACATGGGGTTACAGTAAATAATGTATTACCTGGATTTACTATGACTGAAAGATTAAAAAAACTAATTGAGCAAAATGCAAATTCACACAATAAATCAGTAAAAGAAATTGAAAAAGAATTTAAGTCAAAAATTCCTATGAATCGTTTTGGCCTTCCCGAGGAGATAGCTAGTTCTGTTTCATTCTTATGTAGCAAGGAGGCAGCGTACATAAATGGAATTAATTTACCTGTGGATGGGGGTTTCACTAAAAGCTTATGAAAAAAATAATAATCTTAATATTATTTTTAACATCTTGTAATGGTACAATGAAAGATCAAGCTCAAAAATTATCTAAAGAAATTATTATAGCAGATGGTCATATAGATCTACCATACAGATTACATAAAGAGGGTTTAATTAATGAAAAGACTATTAATCTAGCAATAAATTCTAGTGGAGACTTTGATATTCCAAAGGCAAAGAGTGGAGGATTAGATTCCCCTTTCATGTCTATTTATGTTCCATCTGATAAATCAGCAAACGAAGCATTTAAACTGGCTAATTCATTGATTGAATTAGTTAAAAGCATAATTGAATTTAATGAAGATTTTGAACATGCATTATCACCCCAAGATGTAATAGATAATTTTAAAAATCAAAAAATCTCTTTGCCAATGGGTATAGAGAATGGATCAGCAATCGGAAAAGAAATTAAAAATGTAAAGGTTTTTTTTGACAAAGGTGTCAGGTATATAACTTTAACACACGCAAAAAACAATCAAATATGTGACTCTTCATATGATGAAGAAAGGAAGTGGGGAGGATTAAGTGAATTTGGTAAAAAAATTATTTATGAAATGAATAATATAGGAATGATGATAGATGTCTCTCATGTTTCAGATGAAACATTTTTTGATATTATGAAAATTACATCAAAGCCAGTAATTGCATCTCATTCTTCACCAAGATCGTTAACACCAGGTTTCGAAAGAAATGTAAGTGATGAGATGATAAAATTAATATCTGAGAATAACGGAGTCATTTTAGTTAATTTTGGATCATCATTTGTAAATAATAATTCTAATAAATTATATAAGGAGATAGATATTGAAGTAGAAAATTGGAGATTAAAAAATAAATATGAAATCTCTAACCCTAAAGTTTTAGAATATAAAGAATTACGTATTAAAGACAAAAACCCATTCGCAGATATAAACGATGTTTTAGATGCTATTGATCATATAAATAACTTGGTTGGGGATGAACATATCGGTTTTGGATCTGATTTTGATGGCCTTGGAAATTCTCTCCCAAGGGGACTAAAGGATGCTTCAGACTATCCTAACTTAATAGAAGGTTTATTGAAAAGAGGATATTCTAAAGAAAGTATAGAGAAGATATGTTATAAAAACTTTTTTAGGGTCTGGGAAGCTAACCTCCAAAATCATCAAACCTGATATTTTCATCTGGGACACCCATATTCTCTAGCATTTGTAACACTGCTTGATTCATTAGAGGAGGTCCACAAAGATAATACTCAACATCTTCAGGTTCTGAATGTTTACTTAAGTAATTATCAAATAAGACTTGATGAATGAATCCAACATACCCATCTTTCTTATCTTCAAGTTTCTTTTTTATAGACCAATTATCTTCAGGTAATGGCTCTGAAAGACCAACAAAAAAATTAAAGTTTTTAAATTCTTTTTCAATATTCCTAAAATGATCCATGTAAAATAATTCTTTCTTAGATCTTCCACCATACCAGTAAGAAACTTTTCTCTTTGTCTTTTGAGTGTGAAATAAGTGGAAAATGTGTGATCTAAGTGGCGCCATACCAGCTCCACCACCAATATAAATCATTTCTCTAGGAGTCTCATTTATATGAAATTCTCCATATGGCCCCGAGATGAATATCTTATCTCCTGGTTTTCTTGAGAACACATATGATGAACATATGCCTGGATTTATATCCATCCAATTATTATTTACCCTATCCCATGGAGGAGTAGCTATTCTAATGTTTAACATTATAATATTTCCTTCAGCAGGATGATTAGCCATGGAATATGCTCTAAATATTGGCTCATCATTTTTCATTTTTAGTGGCCATAAATTGAATGTATCCCAATCACCTTTAAACACATCTTTAGAATGCCCTAAATCAGGATGAGGAGTAATATCCATATCTTTAAAATCAATTTCAGTTTCAGGTACATCAATTTGAATATAACCTCCAGATTGAAAATCTAAAGTTTCTCCAGGAGGTAATTTTACAACAAACTCCTTAATAAAAGTTGATACATTATAGTTTGATACAACCTCACATTCCCATTTTTTTATACCAAAAATTTCTTCAGGTATTTCAATATTCATATCCTGCTTAACTTTTACCTGACAAGATAATCTTACATTGTTAGCTTTTTCAGATCTTGACAAATGACCTACTTCTGTCGGAAGGACATCTCCTCCTCCTTCTGAAACTGTACATTTACACATTGCACAAGTACCGCCTCCACCACAAGCAGATGGTAAAAACATTTTTTGAGTTGCTAAAGTTGAAAGTAAGGTAGAACCAGCTGATGTAATAATTGGATTTTCAGCATCACCATTAATTACAATGTTCACATCTCCAGATTGAACCAATTTTGACTGAGCAAATAATAAGATAAAAACTAGTAATAGTATTACTATCGAAAAGGCTACTACAGATGTTGCAATTGTTAAAGACACTTAAAATTCTTTAAAATTTTTGACAAATATAATTCAGAAAAAATTTGATATATATAATTTTTTTAAAATAAAATTTAGTTTTTTAGAAGCTTTAGTAGTTTAGAAATTTTAATCTTTAAATCTCTTCTATCTACAATAAAATCTAAAAATCCATGATCAACTAAAAACTCTGATCTTTGAAATCCTTTTGGAAGGTTTGATCCAATTGTTTCTTTAATAACTCTTGGTCCAGCAAATCCAATTAATGCGCCCGGTTCAGCAATATTAAAATCACCTAGCATAGCAAAAGAAGCAGATACACCACCAGTAGTTGGATCTGTCATTAATGATATATAAGGAATCTTCTTCTTAGATAATAAAGATAATTTGGCAGATGTTTTTGCCATCTGCATTAGTGAATATGTTGATTCCATCATTCTAGCTCCTCCTGATTTAGATATTATCATTAATGGAATTTTATTTTTTAAAGAATAATCAATTGCTCTTGAAATTTTTTCTCCAACGACAGAACCCATTGAACCTCCAATAAACGAAAAATCCATACATGATATTACAATTTTATTGCCATTAAGTTTTCCGTAAGCTGTTCTAATTGCATCATTTAATCCTGTTAATTTTACTGATTTTTTAACCCTATCTTTATATGTCTTTGTGTCAACAAAACCAAGAGGGTCTGAAGATGTAAGATCTCTATCTAATTCTTTAAAAGATTTGTTATCAAAAAGTAATTCAAAATATTCTTTAGAGCCAATCCTAACATGGTAATCATCTTCAGGACAGACATATGAATTGTTTTTAAGCTCTCTAATGTGAACTACTGAACCACCAGGAGTTTTATACCACATTCCATCAGGTAATTCTTTTTTTTGAGATGTAGGGGTGTTTATATTTTTATCTTTCCTATTAAACCAATTCATGATGTAAAGTTAGGTATTTAATCTACTTCTTCATAATCTATAAAATCACCCTCCTCATCTAAGATTCCTTTGTTTTTTGATTTATTGTTCTTTTTAAAGTTTTTTATTGACTGGCCTATAAAAGTTTTAAAAAGAAAGGTTGAAATCTTATAAATAACATAAATTATTATAAAAATTATCAGTAAAAACTTAAACATTATTTACTAAGATATAAATTTCTTTTGGAGTAAATGTCTAAAAAATAATCATCCATCAAATCATCAATAAAGTATATTGACTCACCAGTAGATTTCATTTCAGGGCCAAGCTCTTTATTCACGTTGGGAAACTTATCAAAAGAGAAGACCGGTTCTTTTATTGAATACCCGTTTTTATGAGGATTCATTTTAAAATCAGTCACTTTCTTATTTCCTAGTAACACCTTAACTGCATAATTAACATATGGTTCTCTATATGCTTTAGATATAAATGGAACTGTACGAGATGCTCTCGGGTTAGCTTCTATTATATAAACTTTATCATCTTTTATAGCAAACTGAATATTAATAAGGCCAACAGTTTTTAATTCAATAGCAATCTTCTCGGTATATTTTATAATTTGATTTATAACAAAATCTCCTAAACTGTATGGAGGTAAAACTGCATTAGAATCTCCGGAGTGAATGCCTGCTGGCTCAACATGTTCCATAATTCCTATAATATACACATTTTTACCATCGCAAATTGCGTCAGCTTCTGCCTCTATAGCACCTTCTAAAAAATGATCTAAAAGAATTTTTCCGTCAGGCTTATCCTTTATAAGATCTACCACATGTTCTTCTAGCTCTTTTTCATTTATAACTATTTTCATCGATTGACCACCAAGAACATATGATGGTCTAACAAGTAAAGGGAACCCAATTTTTTTAGATAATTCAATTGCATCCGTAGCTGAGTCAATAGTTCCATATTCAGGATATGGTATTTTGTTCTTTTTTAAAAGGTCTGAGAACCTTCCTCTATCCTCTGCTAAATCAAGAGCATCATATGAAGTACCTAAAATTTTGATGCCATATTTGTTTAATTTTTCAGAAAGTTTTAAAGCAGTCTGTCCACCCAACTGAACAATTACACCTATAGGTTTCTCATGTAAAATTATTTCATATAAATGTTCCCAAAAAACTGGTTCAAAATATAGCTTATCAGCTACATCAAAATCTGTAGATACAGTTTCGGGATTACAATTAATCATAATTGTTTCGTATCCACACTCTTTTGCAGCTAAAACTCCGTGAACACAACTATAATCAAATTCAATACCTTGCCCAATTCGATTAGGACCTGATCCTATTACAATAACCTTCTCTTTATCTGATGATTTAGATTCATTTTCATCACCAAAAGTAGAATAGTAATAAGGAGTTTTAGCCTCAAATTCTGCAGCACAGGTGTCAACTAGTTTATAATTCCTTTTAATATTTAGATCAATCCTTTTGTTGAAAATTTCACTTTCGAGACAACTTAGAAGATGAGCAATTTGTCTATCAGCATATCCTTTTTCCTTCATTAATTTTAGAGTACTTCTAGGAAGAGTTTCTAGATCATAATTTTGAGCTTCTTTTTCTATTAAAACTAATTCATTTATCTGATTTAAAAACCATTTATCAATTTTAGTAATTTGTTGAATAGTCTTAAATGGCAAACCTAACTTTAGAGAGTCATAAATGTGAAATAACCTATTCCAACTTGGATTTTTTAAACTTTCTAAAAGTTTATTTTGATCTTTAAGTTCTCTCCCATCGGCACCAAGTCCATTTCTCTTAATTTCAAGCGATTGACATGCTTTCTGAAGAGCCTCTTGAAAATTATTTCCAATACCCATAGCCTCACCAACAGATTTCATTTGAAGACCCAATCTTCTATCTGAGCCTTTAAATTTATCAAAATTCCATCTCGGTATTTTTACGATAACATAATCTAATGCCGGCTCAAAAAATGCTGAAGTAGTCTTAGTTATTTGATTTTTTAGCTCATCTAAATTATACCCAATTGCAAGTTTAGCAGCAATTTTTGCAATAGGGTATCCAGTTGCTTTTGATGCTAAAGCAGAAGATCTAGAGACTCTTGGGTTAATTTCTATACCTATCATATCATCAGTCTCAGGATTAACTGCAAATTGGACATTACATCCTCCAGCAAAATCTCCAATTCCATTCATCATCTTAATTGCTAAGTTTCTCATCTTCTGATATACTGTATCAGGTAATGTCATTGCCGGGGCCACAGTAATTGAGTCTCCAGTATGAATTCCCATTGCATCAAAGTTTTCTATAGAACAGATAATTATAACGTTTCCTATATTATCTCTAAGAAGTTCTAGTTCATATTCTTTCCAACCAAGAACACTTTGTTCAACCAATACCTCATGTACAGGAGATTTATTTAGACCATGATTTAATGCAGCGTCAAAATCTTTTTCTTCTTCAACAAATCCACCACCTGAACCACCTAATGTAAATGAAGGTCTAATTACAAGAGGGAATCCAATATCTTGAGCTATTTCTTTTCCTCTTAAAAATGATTTAGCTATCTCTCCATTACAAACACTTACATCTAACTCTTTCATTTTTAGTCTAAAGAGTTCTCTGTCTTCTGTTGTATTTATTGCATCTACATTTACACCTATCATTCTAACATTATGCTTATCCCATATACCCGCTGTATCGCATTCTATAGCTAGATTTAATGCAGTCTGACCACCCATAGTCGGAAGAACAGCATCAATATCATGCTTCTCTAAAATCTCCATTATTGATTTTTTAGTTAATGGTTTTAGGTATATGTTATCTGCAGTGACAGAGTCTGTCATTATTGTTGCAGGGTTTGAATTGATGAGTGTTACCTCAATACCTTCTTCTCTAAGTGACCTTGATGCTTGTGATCCAGAATAGTCAAATTCACATGCTTGACCAATAACTATAGGACCTGAACCGATGATAAGAATTGAGTTGATGCTCTTGTCGCGAGGCATTGAAATTTATTTTGCAATATAAAATGTAATTCTTAAACTTTTTAGAAAATCTAAATAAATTTATGACTATGTAATGGTTATATCCAATCACTTTAGTTTTTATTGGATCTAAATGAAAAAACTAAAAAGCCAGAAAAAGGAGAATTAATCTTTAAAAAAAAAAGAAAATATCAATAAATCATAAAAGCCTCTCATCTAACTGAGAGGTTTTTTTATATTTTTAACATTAACCTTGATGGATCTTCAAGTAACTCTTTAACTCTTACTAAAAAGCTAACAGATTCTCTTCCATCTATTATTCTATGGTCATATGACATAGCTAAAAACATAATTGGTCTTATTACCAACTCATCATTGACTACAACTCCTCGTTTAACTATGTTATGCATACCCAAGATAGCTGACTGAGGTGCATTAATTATAGGAGTAGATAACATTGAACCAAAAATTCCACCATTGGTAATAGTGAATGTTCCTCCCTGCATCTCATCTATAGAAAGCTTACCATCTCTAGCTTTTGTTGCCAGCCTAATCACTTCTTTCTCTATATCTTCAAATCCTAATAAATCTGCTTTCCTTATAACAGGGACTACTAAACCTTTTGGAGTAGATACGGCTATAGAGATCTCACAGTGATCATTATATACAATTTCATCACCATCAATCATAGCATTAATAGATGGCCATTCTTTTAATGCAATACAGCATGCTTTTGTGAAAAAGGACATAAAACCAAGATTTACTCCATACTTTTCTTTAAAAGATTCTTTATACTTAGATCTAAGACTCATGATAGAAGACATATCTATCTCATTAAAAGTAGTGAGCATAGCAGTCTCATTTTTAACACTTACCAGTCTCTTGGCAATTGTTTTTCTAAGCTGAGTCATTTTAACTCTTTTTTGATTAGAGACAACTTCATCACCTACTTTTGAAGGTTCATTTGATAGACTTAATACATCATCTTTAGTTATTTTACCTCTAATTCCTGTTCCACTAACACTGTCAATATTTAGCCCCTTTTCATCAATTATTTTTTGAGCGACTGGAGTTACATTTGATTTTGACTCTGGTTCAATTAAAATATCTTCTTTACTAGGCTCAGAGTCTTTTTCTTGATCATCATTTTTTGGTTTACTTTCTTCAATATTAAAATCTCCCAACTCAATTGAACATATATGGGAACCTATTTCTAATGTTTCTCCTTCTTGAGCTTCGATTTTTAACTTACCAGTAGATTCAGCAGTAAGATCAAAAGTAGCTTTATCTGAATCAATCTCAGCTATTACCTCATCTAACTCAACTATTTCTCCATCTTTTTTAAGCCATGAAGATATAGTTACTTCAGTTATCGATTCTCCAACAGCAGGAACCATCATTTGTATTATTTCATTTTTCATAATTAATCAATTAAATATTTTTTTTATTAATTCTTTTTGTTCCTTCAAATGAACTTTTAAAAATCCAGTTGAAGGAGAAGAACTTCTTCTTCTAGATATTAATTCCATATTTTTTAAATCAAATGAAGAAATATATGACCAATATCCCATATTTTGATTTTCCTCTTGTGCCCAAATAACTCTATCAGTTTTTTTATATGACTTTATATATTTTTCTAAAATAACTTTTGGAAAAGGACTTAATTGCTCAATCCTTAAGATAGCAGTATTTTTAATTTTATTTTTTGTTCTAAATTCAATTAGATCATAATAAAACTTCCCCGTACATAAAACTATTTTTTTTATATCATTTTTATTTGTGACAGTATCATCAATAACTTCTTGAAAATTAGATTTAGTAAAATCATCAAACTTTGAGATTACAGATGGATGTCTTAACAAACTTTTAGGACTTAATAAAAAACATGGTTTTCTGAATTCCCATGCTAACTGTCTTCTAATTAAATGAAAGAAATTTGCTGGAGTAGTCAAGTTAGTAACTACCATGTTATCTTCAGAGCAGAGACTTAGGAGCCTTTCAGGTCTTGCGCTTGAATGTTCAGGCCCTTGACCTTCATAGCCATGAGGTAAAAGAACTAGTATTCCATTCATTTTTTCCCACTTTGTTTCTGCAGATGATATAAACTGATCAATTATTACCTGAGCTCCATTTGAAAAATCTCCAAATTGAGCTTCCCATACCACTAAAGTATTTGGACTTGCCATAGAATAACCATACTCAAAACCTAAAACTCCAAATTCAGATAATAAAGAATTATAAATATTAAACTCAGCTTGGTCTTTAGCGAGATTATTCAATGGTGAATAAGGCATATTACTTTTTGCATCAAATAACTTAGCGTGTCTATGAGAAAATGTTCCTCTTATTACATCTTGTCCAGATATTCTAATATTCTTATTATCTAACAATAAAGAACCGTAAGCTAATAATTCAGCATCAGCCCAATTCAAAGACTTTTTATTAAAAAAATTAGATTCTCTTTCCTTTAGCAATCTTGATATTTGTTTAAGAGGCTTGAAACCATCAGGTGTTGTTATAAGAGATTTACCAACTGAATTAATAATTTTTTCATCGATTGATGTGTCAGGTGAACTTATAAAATCTTTTGTTTTTGATGTTCTCAAGAAGTTCCATTCTTCCTCTTTTTTTTGAGACTTATAAGGAAGAGGTTTTTGTTTAACTTCATTAAGTCTTTCTTGTAATAACGCTTTAAATTCTTTATTTAATTTATCTGCTAAACCTTTATCGACTTTGTCATCTACTTCAATAATTTTTTTAAAATATACATCTCTTGGACTTGGATGTTTTGATATCATATCATAGAGATTTGGTTGAGTAAATTTAGGTTCATCACTTTCATTATGACCATGTCTTCTATAACATAAGAGATCAATAAATACATCTTTCTTAAACTTTTGTCTATATTCTAGAGCAAACTGTGAAGCAAAATAAACAGCTTCTGGATCATCCCCATTAATGTGAAGAACAGGTGAGTCTATAATCTTAGCTAAATCTGTACAATATATACTAGATCTGGCATCATCATAATCAGTTGTAAAACCTATCTGATTATTTATAATAAAATGAATTACACCGCCAACATTGTAGCCTTGAAGCTTTGACATTTGAACAGTTTCATAGACTATTCCTTGACCTGCAATAGCAGCATCTCCATGTATTAGTATAGGAATGGCTGAATTAAAATTTCCTTTGTAGTCTTCATCAATTTGGGCTCTTGTGTAGCCCATAACTACTGGATTGACTGATTCTAGATGACTGGGATTAGGAATTAATTTTACATATATATTTTTTTCACCCTCATTAATATAACTATTATAACCTAGATGATATTTAACATCTCCATCACCAAAAATTTGATCAGGATCCATATTACCTTCAAATTCATTAAAAACCTCATCATAAGTTTTTTTAAGGATACTAGTTAAAACATTTAACCTTCCCCTATGAGGCATGCCTATGACAACTTCTTTAACATCATCTTTGCATGCAGAATTAACTATTTCATTTAAGAAGGTTATTGTGTTCTCTCCACCTTCTAATGAAAATCTCTTCTGACCAATATACTTTGTATGAAGAAAATTCTCAAAAACAACTGCTTCATTTAGTTTAGTTAGAATTGATTTCTTTTTATCAATGCTCAAAATTTGATTATACCATTTTTCTTCAATCCAACCCTTAATCCACTGAACCTCATCTATATTTCTAATATTTACATATTCAAACCCTATTGGGCCTAAATAAATTTTATTTAGCTTTTCAATAATTTCTTTTAAGGTTTTATTCTCAAGATTAATTTCTTTGCCAGATGAAAATTTTAGAGATAAATCAGAATCTTTTAATCCAAACTTATCTATATCCAAATGAACATAATGGTTCCTTCTAGTCCTCACAGGATTTGTTAACGATTTAAGATGACCATATCTTCTATAACCTTCAATTAGTTTAGAGACAGAAGACTCTGTAAACTTTACAGAACCAAGAGAATTTGAAATTGAATAATCAAATCCTTCAAAAAACTTCTGCCAAGATGAGTCTACAGATAATGGATCATTTTTATATTTTGAATATAGATTATCCATATAATTTATATCTGAACCTGATATATAGTTATATTTTGACATTTTAATAATTTATTTAAAATTAAATATATTTTTAATTAATTAAAAACCGTTTAAACGATTAAACAAATTATAATACACTTTACTATAAAAAAAAGAGATTTTTACATAAATATCAGGAGTTGTTGAAATAACATATAATATGTATATATTTGCGCACAATTTTTTTAACGTTAATGGACGGGTTCCATATAAACTAAAACACTATGGCAGTAAAAATTAGATTATCGAGAAGAGGAAGAAAAAAGTTAGCAATTTATGATATTGTAGTTGCTGATGTTAGATCTCCTAGAGATGGAAGAATTATAGAAAAGCTTGGAAACTACAATCCAAATACAAATCCAGCTACAATTAAGTTAGATCAAGACAAAGCACTGGATTGGGTAATGAAAGGGGCACAACCAAGTGAAACCGTAAGAGCTATTTTGTCTTATAAAGGAATTATGATGAAAAAGCACCTCCAGATAGGAGTTCAAAAAGGTGCATTTAAACAAGAAGAAGCTAACAAAAGACTAAAAGAATGGCTAAAAGAAAAAGAATCTAAAATAAACAAAAAGATAAATACACTAACTAAATCTAAAGAAGAAGAAAGTAAGAAGAAAATAAACGAAGAAAAAGCATTTAATAAGAAACGTCAAGAAGAAATTAAGAAAAAATTAGAAGTAGCCAAAGAAGAAGCTAAAGAAGAGACTCCAGCCAAAGAAGAAGCTAAAGAAGAGACTCCAG